>CAYSIF010000004.1:0-79036 GCA_964431035.1 uncultured Methanobacteriaceae archaeon
AAAAAAATAGAAAAAAAATAAAGAGTCAAAAAAATCATGACCCAACCTCGTTTTTATTTTTATAGTTTATCAAATATTTTATTGTTTAATTAAGTGTTCTTTATATTAAATTAATAGTGTTTTTTAGAATAGTTTATTTTTTATATTAGATGTATGTTTCAAGTTAAAATTAGTTAAAAGTGTATAAAAAAGAGTTTGAAAAATTAGTAAAAAAAAGAGGTTTAATTAGAAGAAAAAATTATATTTTATTCTTCTGCTTGTTTTTCTCTATAGTTTTTTATTGCAGCTGCTAATGCGTCTGCTGCTAAGTTTGAGCAGTGCATTTTTACTGGTGGAAGTCCATCTAATTCATCTGCAACATCGTCTCTTGTTATTTTTAATGCTTCATCAATTGTTTTTCCCATTGCCATTTCTGTTATCATACTACTTGTTGCTATTGCAGATCCGCAACCGAATGTTTTGAATTTTATATCTTGTATTACTTCGTTTTCATCTACGTCTATGTAGATTGTCATTAGGTCTCCACATGTTGGGTTTCCTACTGTTCCTTCACCACTTGCGTCTTCTATTACCCCTGTGTTTCTTGGGTTTGCAAAGTGGTCCATTACTTTTTCACTGTATTCCATATTTTTTCACCACAATTTTTATTTTTTTATATTTTTTGTGTTATATATTTTTTTAGTGATGGTGTTCGAATGCTTCGTCACCTGTGATTGTGTAATCACTTTGTTGTTTTTCATCGTCCCATAGTGGAGACATTGTTCTTAGTGTTTTTACTACATCTGTTATTGCTTGTACTACTGTGTCTGCTTCTTCTATGGTGTTGAATTTGCTTAGTGTTAGTCTTAGTGATCCGTGTACTCTTGCTTGTTCTAAGTTTAGGCTTGTTAGTACGTATGATGGTTCTAGACTTTGGGATGAGCATGCTGATCCTGTTGATGCTTGTATTCCTTTTGCATCTAGCATGAGTATTAGTGATTCTCCTTCTATTGCATCGAATCTGAAGTTTATGCTTCCTGGTAGTCTTTGTTCTCTGTCTCCGTTTAGGTGTGATTCTGGTATGGTGTTTAGTACATCATCGATGATTTTGTCCCTTATTTCTTTTAGTCTTTTGGTTTCTGTTTCTAGGTTTTCTTGTGCTAGTTGGCAGGCTTTTCCTAGTCCTGCTATTCCTGGCATGTTTTCTGTTCCTGATCTTTGGTTTCCTTCTTGTCCTCCACCGTGTATGAGTGGTTCTGGTTTTACTCCTTTTCTGCAGTATAGTGCACCTATTCCTTTTGGTCCGTTTATT
The DNA here is from genome assembly GCA_964431035.1 of uncultured Methanobacteriaceae archaeon. Taxonomy (GTDB): domain Archaea; phylum Methanobacteriota; class Methanobacteria; order Methanobacteriales; family Methanobacteriaceae; genus Methanobrevibacter_A. The sequence continues at coordinate 1,292 of CAYSIF010000004.1, forward strand.
TTGTGTCCGCTTAGGCTTAGTAGGTCTATGTTTGCTTTTTCTACATCTACTGGGATTTTTCCTACGCTTTGTACTGCGTCTACGTGGAATGTTATTTTGTGTTGTTTTGCTATTTTTCCTATTTCTTCTATTGGTTGTATTGTTCCTATTTCGTTATTTGCGTGCATTATTGATATTAGTATTGTGTCGTCTCTTATTGCTTCTTCAATGTCTTTTGGGTCGACTATTCCGTTTTCTTTTACTGGTATGTATGTTATTTCATAGTCGAGTTTTTCTAGCCATGCACATGTGTTTTTTATTGCTGGGTGTTCTATGACGGATGTTATTATGTGTTTTCCTTGGTTTCTTTTTTTGAAGGCTATTCCTTTTAGTGCCCAGTTGTCTGATTCTGTTCCTCCGCTTGTGAATTTTATTTCTTCTGGTTTTGCGTTAATTAGGTTTGCTACTCTTTCTCTTGCTAGGTTTATGATTTTTTTTGATTCTCTTCCTAGTGAGTATAGTGTAGATGCGTTTCCGTATTCGTCTTGTAGTAGTGGTTTCATTTCTTCGAATACTTCTGGATCTACTTTTGTTGTTGCGGAGTTATCCATGTATATCATTTTTCTTTTTTTCCTCCAATTTTTTTTTGATATGATATAAAATAATTAATATAACTATAGTTATATTTTATAGATTAATATATATTTAAAGTTTTAGGTAAAGCAAAAAAAGATAAATGAATATATAAAAAAAGAGTCTGAAATTATAAAAAAAATAGTAAAAAAGAGGTGAGGATGTTTTTAGATAAAATAGGTTTTTTATATTTTATCTAAAGCTTGTTCGAAGTCTGCAATTATATCTTCAGCGTCTTCTATACCTACTGATATACGGATGAAGTCAGGGGTTACTCCTGTGGATAATTGTTCTTCTTCGGTTAATTGGGAGTGTGTTGTACTTGCAGGGTGAATTGCTAATGTTTTTGCATCTCCTATGTTTGCAAGTAGTGATGCTAATTCTAAGTTGTTAACGAATTTTTTACCTGCTTCTGCTCCTCCTTCTATACCGAATCCGAGGATTGCTCCGTATCCTCCGTTTAAGTATTTTGTTGCTAAGTCGTGTGTTGGGTGGGATTCGAGTCCTGGGTAGTTTACCCATGCGACTTTTGGATGGGATTCTAAGTATTTTGCTACTTTTAGTGCGTTTTCAGAGTGTTTTTTGATACGTAGTGTTAGTGTTTCTAGTCCTTGTATGAATGCGAATGCATGTACTGGTGCTAGTGTTGCTCCAAGGTCTCTTAGTAGTCTTGCTCTTATTCTTACTACGTATGCGGATTCTCCTAAGTCTCCGAATACTAGTCCGTGGTAGGAGTCGTCTGGTTCGTTTATTTGTGGGAAGTTTCCTTCTGCCCAGTTGAAGTTTCCACTGTCTACTATGTATCCTCCTACTGCGATTCCGTGTCCTCCTACGAATTTTGTTGCTGATCCTACTACTATGTCTGCTCCGTGTTCTAGTGGTCTTACTAGTCCTACTGCTGAGGTGTTGTCTACTATTAGTGGTATGTTGTGTTTGTGTGCTATTTCTGCTATTTTTTCGAAGTCCGGTACGTCGAGTTTTGGGTTTCCTATTGATTCTACGTAGATTGCTTTGGTTTTGTCGGTTATTGCATCTTCGTATGCTTGTAGGTCTTGTGATGGTACGAATTTTACTTCTCTTGCTAGTTCTTTGAATGTTGATGCGAATAGTGTGTATGTTCCTCCGTAGAGGTTGTCTGCTGATACTATTTCGTCTCCGGGTAGGGTTATGTTTAGTAGTGAGTAGCTTATTGCTGCTAGTCCACTTGCTGCTGATATTCCTATTACTCCTCCTTCTACTGCTGCGATTCTTGCTTCGAATGCGTCGTTTGTTGGGTTTGTGAGTCTGGAGTATATTTGTCCTGGGACTGTTAGTGCGAATCTTCCTGCTGCTTCATCTGTATCCTTGAATACGTAGGATGTTGTTTGGTATATTGGTGTCGCTCTTGCGCCTGTGGCGGGGTCTGGTTCTTCTTGTCCTGCGTGTACTCCTAATGTTGATAATCCGTATTTTTTGTTATTGTTACTCATTTTTTATTACCTCGTTAATCGTTATTTTTTTTGAAAATTTATATTATAGTATATGTTTGTTTTTTTGAATAAAAAAAATTTTTTATAAAAAATATAACAATTGTTATTTTTTTAGTTTATAAAATATTTTTACAAAATCTGAAGAAAACTAAAAAAATAGTTTGAATCTAAAAAAAATTTTTTATTCAATAATATAACAATTGTTAATTTTAGTATATAAAGTTTTCCCACACCTAAAAAAAACAAAGAAAAAAAAGAAAAAAATAAGATTAAAAACTAAAGTTTAATCTTAATATCCAAAGCACTAGAACCTTCCTCATAAACAAAAATAGGATTAATATCCAATTCAGAAATCTCAGGGAAGTCTAAGCTTAAACGAGCAACACGTTTAATAGTATTGCGAACACTATCAACATCACCAGGAGCCTCACCACGGAAACCCTCAAGCAACTTAGCAACCTTAGTAGTTGAAATTAACTCATCAATCTCCTCACTAGTTAAACCATTAGCCAATTTAAATGAAGCATCCTCAATAAGGTTAACATAAATACCACCCATACCAAACGCAATCATAGGACCAAACTGTTTATCCCGAACCATACCAACAAGAACTTCAATACCAGAATCCATCATCTTCTGAACTTCAACACCATCAGGAGTTATATCCGGATGAGCCTTCTCAACATTATCCATAATAATATTAAACGCATCAATAGCTTCCTGACGAGAATTAATACCTACTTGAACACCACCAATATCAGATTTATGCAAAATCTTATCAGAAGCAATCTTCAATACCACCGGAAACTCCATCTCTTCTGCAACATCAGCAGCTTCCTCAGGAGAAGTGGAAAGTATAATAGGAGCTGCATCAATACCATACTCTTTTGCAACAGCATAAGCTTCACTACCAAGTAAAGTATCCCTACCTTCACTTTTAACCTTAGCAAAAATATCTGCAACTTTATCCTTATTAACATCATCAATACTAGATATAGGATCATCATAATTACGTTCTTGAACAGCACTAAATCTTTCAAGATAATCAATTACACTAACAGCCTCTTCAGGGAAAACATAAGTTGGAATATTATTTTCTCTTAATAAATCATTAGCATACTCAAATGATGGTCCACCCATATTAACAACAAGAACAGGTTTATCAGCATCTTTTACTTCTTTAACAATATTTTCAGCAATTCCATCAGTATCAGTTTTTGCAGTAGGACAAACCATAACAATTAAACTATCTACTTCATCAGCATCTAATAATATTCTAAGTGTATCTTCATAACGATCAGCTGGAGAATCTCCTAAAACATCAACTGGATTTTTTATACTTCCTTCAGGAGGTATAGCTTCACTTAATTTTTGTGTTGTTTCATCACTTAATTGAGCTAAATCTAAATCTTGAATTTCCATTTCATCAACAGAAATTACTCCTCCACCACCAGCATTTGTTATAACTGCAACATTTCTTCCTTTAGGTAATGGGCACATACTGAAAGCTAAACCTACTTTAAATAATTCATCCATGGTATGTACACGGAAAATTCCTGCTTGTTTAAATGCAGAGGTAAATGCCACATCACTACCTGCTAATGCACCAGTATGTGAAGATGCTGCTTCTGCACCTGCAGCAGAAGTTCCAGATTTTAAGAACACAATTGGTTTTTTAATAGAAACTTCTCTCATTACTTGAATGAAGTTAGGATCTTCAGAAACACTTTCCACATAACAGATTACAACTTTTGTGTCTGGATCATCTACTAATGATTTAATAATATCTAATTCTGTGACTCCAGCTTTATTACCAATACTTATTACTTTACTGAAACCAATTCCTGCTCTTTTACTCCAATCGATAATTGCAACCATCATTGCTCCACTTTGAGATATAAATGCAATGTTTCCTTTATCAGGCATTGCTTGTGAGAATGATGAGTTTAATGGAGTGTATGAATCTGTCATTCCTAAACTGTTAGGTCCTATAAGATTAATATCAAATTCATTTGCTATACTCACTAGTTCTTCTTCTAGTTTAATTCCTTCCCCACCAACTTCTTTAAAACCTGCTGTTAGTACAACTGCGTTTTTAACACCAATTTCTCCACATTCTCTTAATGATGGGTTTACAATTTGAGATGGTACTGCTACTACAACAAGGTCTGGTACTGTTGGACAGTCTTTTACACTAGCATATGCTTTTAAACCTGAAATTTCTCCACCTTTTGGATTAATTGGATATATTTCTCCAGGAAATCCTTCTTTCAAGTTATTCACTACTATATGTCCAACTTTATCTGGGGAGTTGGATGCTCCTATTACAGCCACTGCATCTGGCTTAAACATCTTTGTAAGATCTCTCATAAGGTTTAACTCCTCATAAATAATAAAAAATATTATTTTATTTTTTTATTTTCGAAAATAATTTAATAAGAATTTATCGATTATATTAAAAAGAAGAAAAAATATTATTAATCCTTCTTTAATTGATTTAAATTTGTTTTTTAATTAATTATAATGATAAATAATTATAAATACTAAGTATAGTTTTAATTTTTAATAATATATATAAATTTCTAAAAAAAAGTATATAAAAAATAGAAAAAGGAAATCTTAAAGCTTAGTTATCACTAACATTAACTCCAAGATTATTTAATTCATCACGAATCTCATCAGATAAATCATATTGCTTATTTGCACGTAATTTCTCACGAATACTTAAAATTAAATCAATATATTGACTAGAATCATCACCACTAGCCACATTAAAATCTAAACCTAAAATAAAAATAATATCATTAAAGAAACCTTTAATATAAGCAATACTCTCATCACTATAAGATTCTAAATCATTAAATTTCTTAATAAACTCAAAAATATAACTAATAGCCTTTGGAGTGTTGAAATCATCATCCATTGCATCAAAGAAACTGTTAACTAATTCATCAGAAACTTCACTAGTAGCTACTGCATTATTAATACTATCTTCTGAAATATTTTTAGCTTCAACAATTTCATCAACATTATTAATATAATTTTTAATACGTTCTAAACTTTTTTCAGCTTGGTGTAATGAGTCTTTACTGAAATCTATTGGACTTCTATAATGTGTTGATAGTACAAAGAATCTGAAAACATCTCCATCATATTCTTTTAATAGTTCTCTTATGGTTATGAAGTTACCTAATGATTTGCTCATTTTTTCTCCAGATACATTTAGGAATCCTGTGTGCATCCAGTATCTTACTAATGGTTTTTTACCACTTACTGCTTCGATTTGTGCAATTTCTGCTTCGTGGTGTGGGAAGATTAAATCTAGTCCTCCTCCGTGAATGTCGTATTGTGGTCCGAAGTAGTATTCTGTTATTGCTGTATCTTCAATGTGCCATCCTGGTCTTCCTTTACCCCATGGTGAGTCCCATACTGGTTCTCCAGTATATTCTTCTCCTTCTCGTTTTTTCCATAATACGAAGTCGTTTGGGTTGTGTTTGTCTGTTTCTGCTAGTTCTCTGTGTGATTCTAATTCGTCGATTTTACGGTTAGATAGTTTTCCAAAGTCTGAGAATTTATCTATGTTGAAGTAGACTCCATCTTCGCTGATGTATGCATAGTCTTTGTCTATTAGTCTTTGTATTTGGTCTTGTATTTCAGCCATGTGATCTGTTGCTCTTGCGAAGTAGTTTACTTTGTGGACGTTTAGTGATTCCATGTCTTCTATGAATCTTTTTTCGTATTTTCTTGCTAGGTATTCTGGGCTTATGTTTAGTTCTTTGGAGCGGTTTATTATTTTGTCATCTACATCTGTAATGTTTTCTATGTAGAATACTGTGTATCCTTTGTATTCTAAGTATCTTTTTATTGTATCGAAGGATACATAGGTTCTTCCATGTCCAATGTGTGCGTCGTCGTATACAGTAGGTCCGCAGACGAAGAGTTTGATTCTGTTTTCGTTTATTGTTTTTAGTTCTTCTTTTTCTCGTGACATTGTACTGTATACTTTCATTTTATATTATTCCTCGTTGATTAATTTTGTTTTGAAAAAAAATAGTTTTTTAAAATTTAGAGGCAAGAGAGGGATTTGAACCCCCGTAACATGGTCTGCAGCCACGTGCCTGAGCCTCTCGGCCATCTTGCCATTATTTTTTGTGGGTTTAGAAAAATTTTTTGGTTTTATATTTTATAGAAATAGTAATTATAATTTTTTTATATAAAACTCTTCATTATATATTTACTATTCATATTTATTAGTATAAATAGTTTTTGGAAAAAAATAATTACCATTAATCTGGTTAAAAAGTGAAGATTTTTATAATTTGGTATAGTATTTTTTTTTGAACTATACTAAATTATTTATTCTTTTTTTAGTGTGCGTTTGATCCTAGGCATGCTTGACAGTCAAATCCAACATCGCCTTTTTCTTTGTGTATTTGACATAGCACATCTTCTGCTTTAATTTTTCTACAGATTTGGCAGGTTCTTGGTATTATGTCGAGTTTTGTTGCCTTTTCATCATATAGGTCTTTTGCGAAGTCTTTTATTAGGTCGTTAATATCATCGTTGAATTTGATACCGCTTCCACGTTTATCTGTTATGTATTGTGATATTGCTGGTTGTGTTATGTCCATTAGTTCAGATATTTTTTTCTGTTTCATACCTAGTGCTAGTAGGTCTTTTGCTAATTCTGATCTTATAGCTGGTATAACATACCATACTACCATTTCGCATGGAGGTTTCATTTTTATCTTTTTTCTCCTGATTTGTTTTTAAGTTCTTCTATTTCTTTTTCTAATGCAATTTGTTTTTCTGTTAGGTTTTCTATTAGGTCTGTTAAGGTTTGTTTTTCTTCATTGTTTAGGACTGATGATGCTTGTTGTCCGAATATTTCTCCGTATACACCTGATTCTGTTTCTTTGTTTTTGAATATGATGTTGTTTGGGTCTATTTCGGATGTGTCTTTGTAGAATACGTTTCCTAGATCTGGGTTGGAGTCTATTATGCATTTTGGTGTGTTGTGTTTTCCTTCTAGTTCTTGGATTTTTGTTTCTATTTCTAGTTGTCTTTTGAGTATTATGTCTATCATTTCGGCTATTGGGTCTGGTAGTTTGTTGTGGTCGAGTTTTGTTGATGTTCCGTTTAGTTTTACTACTCTTCCTGGTATTCCTACGCAGGTTGCTCCTTCTGGTATGTCTTCTAGTACTACGGATCCTGCTCCTACTTTTGCATTGTCGCCTATTTTTATGTCTCCTAGGACTTTTGCTCCTGCTCCCACTACTACTCCGTTTCCTATTGTTGGGTGTCTTTTTCCTTTGGAGAGGCTTGTTCCTCCTAGGACTGCTCCTTGGTATAGGAGTACATCGTCTCCGATTATGGTTGTTTCTCCTATTACTACTCCCATTCCATGGTCTATGAAGAATCTTTTACCTATTTCTGCTCCAGGGTGTATTTCTATTCCTGTGAAGAATCTTCCCATGTTTGATACGAATCTTCCTAGTTGGTGGCGGTTGTGTTTCCATAGCCAGTGTGATCGTCTGTACCACCACATGGCATGTACTCCAGGATAGGTGAATAGTATTTCTAGACTATTTCTTGCAGCTGGGTCTTGTGAGCTTGCTGCTTCTATATCCTCTTTTATTGCATCAAACATTTCTTTTTATTCTCCATAGGAACTAATATTTCTTTATTTTTTAGAGAAATATTTTATTTTTTTACTTTATTTACAATATTTATTTTAAATTTATTTTAATATAAATAACTATTGTTAAGAAAAAAAATGTTTGGGTGGTGTTGTTCCATTTTATCTTTTTTTATTGGAAGATAATGGTGTTGAAAAGTGGTGGTGTTGATGGAAGAAGAGTAAAAAAAATTTTGTTTTTATTTTTTTTATTGTTTTGGGAATACGTCATCTGGGTATTCGTCGAATATTTTTTGGAATATCCAGTCTACTGAGAGGTATCTTTCTCCTGTGTCTGCGAGTATTGCTACGATTGTTTTTCCTTTGTTTTCTGGTTTTTTTGCGATTTGTAGTGCTGCGTATGTTGCTGCTCCTGAGGATATTCCTGCGAATATTCCTTCTTCTTTTGCTAGTCTTAGTTGTGTTTCTGCTGCTTCTTCGTCTTTTACTGGGTATGTTCCATCGATTAGGTTTTCGTCGAAGACTCCTGGTATGAATCCTGGTCCGATTCCTTGTATTTTGTGTGGTCCTTTTTCTCCTTTTCCTATTGTTTGGCTTCCTTCTGGTTCTACTGCTATTGCTTGGAATCCTGGTTTTTCTTCTTTTAGGATTTTTGAGATTCCTGTGATTGTTCCTGTTGTTCCTACTGCTGATACTAGTATGTCTACTCCGTTGTTGGTGTCTCTTATTAGTTCTTGTGCGGTTGTTTCACTGTGTATTCTTGGGTTGAATTCGTTTTCGAATTGTTGTGGTATTACTGCGTTTGGTATTTCTTTTGCTAGTTCTTCTGCTTTTTTGACTGCTCCGGCCATTCCTTCGGATCCTGGTGTTAGTACGATTTCTGCTCCGTATACTGCTAGGAGTTTTCTTCTTTCTTGGGACATTGTTTCTGGCATTGTGAGGATGAGTCTGTATCCTTTTGCTGCTGCTACGAATGCTAGTCCGATTCCTGTGTTTCCGCTTGTTGGTTCGATTAGGACTGTGTCTGGTTTTATTAGTCCTGTTTCTTCTCCGTATTTGATGAGTGCTACTCCTACTCTGTCTTTTACGCTGCTTTGTGGGTTGAAGGATTCTAGTTTTACTAGTACTTCTGCATCTATTCCTTCTGTTAGTTTGTTTAGTCTTACGAGGGGTGTGTTTCCTATGGTTTCGGTTATGTCGTTTGCGACTCCTCTTGTTAATTCTGGTATGTTTAGAACCATGTTTTTTTCATCTCCATTTTTTTATTATATTATTTTGTTTATTTTTTTTATTTTTTTGTGATTAAAAAATTATTATATAACGATTGTTATATTATGTTTTGGTATATAAGAATAATCAATTTTGAAAAAATTAAAAAAAATTATTCTTGTAAAAGGGTAAATATGAAAAAATATAACGATTGTTATATTACATATTATACTTATAAAAAACAAGTATATAAAACTAACCCCTCAAAAAAAAGAAAAAATATTACTCCTCACTATCAGGATCATAACTACACAAACCAGTCAAAGGACACTCCTCACACTGAGGAGAAATAGGCTTACAAATAGTCTGACCAAACTGAACAGTAATATCATTCAAATCAACCCACAAATCCCTAGGAACAATCTCCATCAAAGCAAACTCAGTATCCTCAGGATTCTTAGTATCAACCAAACCCCAACGATTACTAATACGATGAACATGAGTATCTACAGGAATAGCAGGAGCATGAAAAGCAAAAACCATAACACAATTAGCAGTCTTACGACCAACACCCGGAAGCTTAATCAACTCATCAACAGTATCAGGAACAACACCACCATACTCATCAAGCAAAATACGAGAAACCTCCTGAATACGACGAGCCTTAACACGATAAAAACCAGCCGGACGAATCAACTCCTCAACCTCATCAACAGGAGCATCAACAACATCCTCAATAGTAGGATACTTACCAAACAAATTAGCAGATGCCTGATCAGTATTCTCATCACGTGTACGCTGAGACAAAATCGTTCGAACTAAAACACGATAAGGATCACTACCCTCAATCTCACGAATATCATAAATCTCATTCAAACGATTATAAATCTCAATAACACGTTCAGTCTTATCCATAAAAAACCACAATTTTTTAATCTAATTCTAATTCAAGACCAATTTGTGACATAGAACTTATGAAATTTGGGAAACTAATATTAAAGACCTCACCATTACTTACACGAACATCCTCTTTCAAACCTAATAAAGAAAATGCCATAGCCAAACGATGATCATTATAAGAATCTACAGTTCCACTTTCAAAACCACCTTTAATAATCATCCCATCATCAAACTCTTCAACATCACAATTTAAATTTTTAAGAGCTTCACAACATGTTTTAATACGATCAGTTTCCTTAAATCTTGCATGAGCAACACCAGTTATTTTAGTCTCACCTGAGGCACATGCAGCAAGAGCCGCAACAGTGCAAATTAAATCAGGAGAATTAGTTAAATCAACTTCAACACCAGTTAAATTACCATCAGATTTAATTACAACATGCTTATAACTCCATTCAACAGTACAACCCATTTTCTCCAAAATATCTAAAAAGATTTTATCCCCTTGTTTAGAATTCTCAAACAAATTATCCACTCTAATTTCCCCACCACCAATTGCACATGCAGCAAGTAAATAAGATGCAGATGAGAAATCTCCTTCAACAATATAATCACATGCAGTATAAGTTGACGGTTGTACAATAAATGCAGTATCTACATTTCCAGAAGCATCATTTTCCACTTTTGCAACTTGTATTCCAAACTTATTCATAACATCTATAGTCATATCTACATATGGTTTAGATACAAAATCACGTAAAACATTTAAATATAAACCTTTATCAGACAATGGTGCAGATATTAATAAGCTTGATATGAATTGTGAGCTAACATCACCTTTAATTGTTGCTATTCCACCAGTATATCCTGGTTCAATTTTTAATGGTGCTTTATCATTGTATTTTAATGCACTTGCATTAACTCCTAATTCATTTAATGTATTTATTAATTCACCCATTGGTCTTGTTCTTAGTGAACTGTCTCCTGATAAAAGAACACGATTATCAGATAATGCTGAAATTGAGGTTATGAGTCTTAATGTGGTTCCAGAATTTCCAAGATTAATAAATTCATTAGAACTGTTATGTATTTTACCATTAGTTCCTTTAACTAGTATAAAATCATCATTAATTATTATTACTGCACCTAATTTTTCACAAGCATTTATTGATGAAAGTACATCTTCTGATAATAGTACATTGTATAGTTTACTTTCTCCTTCTGCTAATGCTGCTATCATTATTGCTCTGTGACTGTAACTTTTTGATGCCGGTGCATTAACAGTTCCTTCCAATTTTTCTGGTATACTTTTTACTTTAAGATCCATAAAAAAATAACAACCCCATTAAAAAAATTTTAATTTTTTTTATCTTATTAATTCTATTATTATATCTAATTCTTCTAGGTTAAATACATCAATCTTTTGACCTGATGCTCCTTGTACTTCTTTTTTAATTTTTAAATCTTCTAAAAGTAGTGGCTTATCTTCAATTATTATTTCTCCATTTTCTTTTAGATTTTCCACTAGTTCATTTAAATCATTTGATTTAATGTAACCAATTACTTTTCCAACATCTTTTTTGAATTTAGGTCCGATTTTACCCATGTCTGGTTCTATATCTACAATTGTTTCATGTACTTCTGGTTTACCATTTTTAACACTGTAGTTTTCTATTTTTAATGTTCCTTTAATATCATCTTCAAATTCATTAAAGATTTCTGTTAACTCTGTATTGTCTGTGTAGATGTTTACTGTGTTTAATGGTTGGTTTAGTGCTATTTTGTTTGCAGATTTGAATCTTCTTATTCCACTTATGAGTTCTACTGCTTTTTCTCCAGTGTTTATGTATTCTGTGTTACTGTTGTTAAGTTCTGGCCATGCTTGTTCATGTATACTATTTTTATCGTTGAAGTATTGGTATACTTCTTCTGTGAAGTATGGTGTTATTGGTGCTAGTATTTTTAGTGAGTCTATGATTACTTTTTTAAGTGTGTATTTACATGCTTTTCTTGATTCGTCTGTAACATCAGTGTATAAGCGGTATTTTGCTGCTTCTATGTATTCGTCACAGAAGTCATGCCAGATGAAGTCTTCTATTGTGTTTATTACATTATCGTATTTGAATTCACCAAATGATGTATCACATTCTTTATTTACTTTATCGAGTTTTGCAAATATCCATTGGTCCATTGGGTTTAAGTTGTCTTTAACTTCATCGTATGTGACTTCTTCGTCGAATATGTGCATACTTACGAAACGGAATGCGTTCCAGAATTTTCTTAGGAATTTGTAACCATATTTTATATCGTTCCAATCGAATGGTACATCTGATCCTGGTATGCTGTTTGCTGCCCAGGTTCTTAGTGCGTCTGCTCCGTAGTCTTTTACTACATCGTCTGGTGCGATTACGTTTCCTCTTGATTTACTCATTTTGTATCCGTCTTCACCGAATACCATTCCGTTTATTACTATGTCGCTAAATGGTTTTTCTCCTGTTAGTGCTATTGATCTTAGCATTGTGTAGAATGCCCATGTTCGTATGATGTCGTGTCCTTGTGGACGGATGGTACTTGGGAAGTGGTCTACATAGGATGGGTCTGGCCATCCTGCTATTGATAGTGGGCTTATTGAACTGTCCATCCATGTGTCAAGTACATCTGTTTCTCCTATAAATTCATTGCATCCGCATTCGCATGGTTGTTTAGGGGAATCTTGTGTTGGGTCTATTGGTAGGTCTTCAGGTTTTGGTAGGTGTACTTTTCCACATTCTTTACAGTACCATACTGGTATTGGTGTTGCGAATAGTCTTTGACGTGATATACACCAGTCCCATTCCATGTTATCTGCCCAGTTTAGAAGACGGGATTCCATGTGTTCTGGTATCCAGTTCATTTCATCAGAGGCTTTTTTAACTTTGTCTATTAGTTTTCTTACTGCGATGAACCATTGTTTTTTAACTAGGATTTCTATTGGTGTTTTACATCTCCAGCAAGCTCCGACGTTTTGATCTACGTCTTCTTGTTTTATAAGGTATCCTTGTGTTTTTAAATCGTTTATTGTTTGTTTGGAACATTCTTCAAGTGTTAGTCCTTCGTATTTTCCACCTGCACTTGTTATTATTCCTTGTTCGTTTATTGCTTCGATTATGCTTAAATCATATTTGTTTACCCATGAGACATCTGTTTTATCCCCGAAGGTACATATCATTACTGCTCCAGTACCGTATTCTGGGTCGACTTCTGTATCTGCAATAATTTTCACTTTTTGACCAGATAATGGTACTTCCACATATTCTCCAAGTAGGTGGTTGTATCTTTCATCATCGGGATGTATTACTACTGCTACACATGCCATCATTAATTCTGGACGTGTTGTTGCAATTAATATTCCTTCATCAGCAGGGTTTGCAACATTTCCATCATTTGGTATGTAGGAGTTGTCGGATGGTTTGTTTTGTATTTCTCCTGCTGGTGGGAAGTTAACATAATTTAATTTTGTTACATTGTCACTGTATTCTACTTCTGCAAATGCTATTGCTGTTTCACAACGTGGACACCAGTTTACAGGATGTATTCCTTGGTAAATTAAGCCTTGGTCGTACATTTTAAGGAAGCTTAATTGTGTTCTGCGACGGTATTCTGGAGTCATTGTAATGTATTCACGGCTCCAGTCTTGTGAGTAACCTAAGCTTTTCATTTGTTTTTTCATTAAACTAATGTTTTCTGTTGTTAAGTCTACACACATGTCACGGAATTCTTGTAATGGTACATCATTTTTCTTTATATTGTGTATTTCTTCTACTTTAACTTCTGTTGGTAGTCCGTGACAGTCCCATCCTTGAGGGAATAAAACATCACAGCCTTTTTCTCTTCTGTAACGTGCATTAAAGTCTATGTATGCCCAGTTTAACACGTGTCCTAAGTGTATGTTTCCTGTTGGGTAAGGTGGTGGTGTGTCAATTATGTATCTTGGTCTGCTTCCATCACCAATATATTTGTATATTTGTTTATCATCCCATATTTCCTGCCAATAGGCTTCTCTACTATGATCATAATCTTTTGGAATATCCTTATTAGACAAAATAATTTATCTCCCTAATTTTTTTATCCTAGTATAAAAAAAAATTATCAATAAAATTTATGATAATAATATATTTTTTTAATTACTAATTATTATATATTATATGAAAGATATTAAATTTAGATAAAAAATATAAAATATTTTTATAAAAATATTAAGATATATTATGAATTTATTATGGTTTTGGATTCCAGTTGCACTAGCTATAAGTGATGAAATTCACGGTAGAATAGTTTGGAAAATTGGACAAGATTTTTATATAATCCTTGCTGGAGTAATTGATAAAACATTAACATCTGTAATTCAAACATGGATTGCACATGAAGTTATAGAAGCAGTGTTCCACTTTTTACTATTAACAATAGTTTTCCAATCCCTGCAAATAGGATTCCTGGCAGCATTTATACATTTCATATTAGATTTAGCACATAGTGCCTATCCACACCATATACCTCCTCTTGCACATAGAGCATTACATTTCCTTGTTGAATCATTATTCTTCATGGGAATATACGGATTATAAAACTTTATTATTATAAAAATTATTTTTTTTTAATGGGAGAATACTAATAATGCCTGTAATAACATTCGAATACGATGATTTAAAAGAATTTGGAATAGATATAGAAAAAGAAAAACTAATAAACATAATACCAATGATGGGAAGCGACATAGAAGATCATAATGAAACAGAAATCAAAGTAGAATTCTTCCCAAACAGACCAGATAATCTAAGTGTACCAGGAGTAGCAAGAACACTAAAAGGATTTATCGAACAAGAAACAGGCCTACCAGAATACCCAATAGAAAAATCAGATGAAAAAGTCTACGTAACACGAGAAGTAGAAGAAATACGTCCATACATAGCATTTGCAAAAATAGAAGGCGTAAGTTTTGATGATAATAAAATAAAACAAATAATGGACTTCCAAGAAAACTTACACTGGGTAATAGGAAGAGACCGTAAAAAAGTAGCAATAGGAGTTCACAATGCAGATGTAGTGCAAGCACCATACCATTACATAGCAACCAAACCAAAAGAAAACCCCTTCATCCCATTAGAAGAAACACGAGAATTCACACCACAAGAAATCCTAAAAGAACACGACAAAGGAAAAGACTATGCACACTTAATAGAAAACTTCGACAAATACCCATTAATCAAAGATAAAGATGATAAAATATTAAGTATGCCACCAATAATAAATGGAGAATTAACCAAACTAGGAAACGACACTACAAACCTCATAGTTGATGTTACAGGTACAGATGAAAAAGCAGTACGTCAAAGTTTAAACATACTATGCAGTAGCTTCGCAGAAGCAGGTGGAAAAATAAAAAGTATGGAAATAATCTATGAAGATAAAACCATAACAACACCTGACTTAACACCAAAAACAATGAACGTAAGTGTTAAAAAAGCAAACCAACTAATCGGAATAAACATAGATGCAACTGAAGCTAAAAGATTACTAGAAAAAGCAAGAATGGGTGCAGAAATAATAGATGAAGATACAATAAAAGTACAAATACCTGCATACCGTATAGACATACTACACGAATATGATTTAGTAGAAAACATTGCAATAGAATACTGTATACGAAATATTCCAGCAGAATTACCAGAAATGTCTACAGTAGCATATGAACACAACTGGTTCAAATCAGATAAAACCATAAGAGAATTAATGATTGGTTTAGGATATCAAGAAATAATGAGCTTAATGTTAACAAATGAAGAAAGCCATTATGAAAAAATGAACCAAGAAGAAACAGATCATGTAGAAGTAGCAAGACCAATAACAATTGATGGAACAATGATAAGAGAAAGTCTTCTAAATACTCTTTTAGAATTTTTAGAAAATAATAAACATCAAGATTTACCTCAAAAAATCTTTGAAATAGGAGATATTCTCTATACTGATGATAGTGAAACTTTAAAAGTTCGTCCTGGTAAAAAATTAGCTGCTTTAAGTTGTCATTCTACAGCGAACTTTACAGAAGCTAAATCTTTAATTAATACTGTTTTAGATAATCTTGGTTATACTTATGATATTGTTAACTCTGATAATTCCAGTTTCTTAGCTGGTAGAGTTGCAAATGTTGAAGGTGAAAGTGAGAATAGTAAAATAAAAGGAGTCTTTGGAGAAATTTCTCCAAAGGTAATTAGTAGTTTTGAATTAGAGTATCCTGTTGTAGGATTTGAAATAGAATTTTTATAAAAAAAATACTTATTATTTTTTACATATTGTTTGCGAGTTCTGTGAAGTTTTCTCCTACAAACTGACAGTACTCATCGCATTTACTTTTATCTGCTCCGTCATCGGTTAGTTTTGCACATTGTACTGTGCCGTATTTTTCTTGGAAGAATTTTAGTAGTTGTTTGCTTATTGCTATATTTTTTTCGTCTGGTTCTAGTAGTCCTAGTGCTATTATTGCTCCAGTTAGTGCTCCGCAGGTTCCTTCATCGAATGTGCCTCCGATTCCTCCTGAGAATCCTTTTCCTAGACTTAGTAGTTCTTGTTCTGTGAGGTTTGTTTTGTCTTTGCATATTGCTGTTAGTACTGATTGTGAGCAGCTTTTTTTATTGTCGCGGTATTCTTGTATTTTGTTTTTTATTTCTTCTTTGTTGTGTTGTGCCATTTCTTTTTACCTCTTAAATTTTTTTATCTTAATCAGTATTTTTGTATTGTTTTTTCTTTTATGTTTTTTTATTTTCCTATGATGGTTAGTTCTATTGTTCTGTTTGTTCTGGGTCCGTCTAGTTCTATTAGGAATATTGATTGCCATGTTCCGAGGTTTAGTTTGTTGTTTTTTATTGGTATGGTTTGTGTTGTGTTGAGTATTATGTTTTGTAGGTGTGATTTTGCGTTGTTGTCTATGGTGTCGTGTTTGTATTTTTTGTTGGGTATGATTTCTTCTAGTGTGTTTGTTATGTCTTGTTTTAGTTTTTCTTCGTTTTCGTTTATTGTTATGCTGGTGGTTGTGTGTTTTGTGAATATGTTTATTATTCCGTTTTTGATGTTTTCTGGTATTTGGTTTTGTATTTGTGGTGTTATGTTTATTATTTCTGTTTTTTTGTTGGTGTTGATTTTGAGTGTTTTTTGTATTATTTCCATTTTTTCACCGTCTTTTAGTTTTCAATTATATTGAATATATTATGTATTATTTTAAAGTTTAGTCTTTATACTTATTGTTTAATTAAGTGTTTATTTAATTTTTTAGTACTTATTATTCATAAGAGTAGAAATAGAAAATGAGATGTAGATAAAATAGTAAGTTTAAATTAAAATTTTTGATATTAATAAAAAAAAGAGTAAAAAAAGAAAAAAATATTATAAAAAGAGAATTATTTTTATAATCCGAAGGATTTTTTAAGTAAGTCTGCGTTTACGTATCCTTCTTTGTATAATTTTCCAGTAGTTAAATCGTTAATTACTACTTCTGCAGGAGCGAACATTCCTTTATCGATTTTGTAGAAGTCAAATTCTGCTTCTTTGAATACATCGAAGAATGGTTTTCCATATCCATCTGCTGCAGATGATGGGAGTTTTGCAGCTACGCTTGCAATGTCATCTCCTTCTTCAGATTCAATGTAGTAGTAGGTTCTTCCACCGAATAATACTGCATCGTTTGTTTTACCCATAGCTTTTAATCCATCTGGGTCTATTGGTGCTATTGGTGCAATACCTGCTGCATGTTTTACTTTGTTTACATCGAATTTTAATGCTTCTAGCATTTTGTATGTACCGTTTTCTACTACACGTCCTGCGATTTGTATAGATCCTACAAGACTGGATGTTGGTGCTACAAGTAAGAATACATTGCTTACTTCTACTTTACATTCTTCTGCTATGTAGTCTGCAACTTCTTCTGTTGGTAATACATCAGATTCTAAGGTTAATATTGCGATGTCTGCATCGTCTTTGTAATCGATTTCTTCGTAAGTTTCTGCAGGTTTTAAGGATAATGCTCTTGCTGGTCCTGATCCTAGTGCGAAGAAGTCTCCTACACTTACAGACCATCCTGCTTTTTGTGAACCTAGTGTGGAAATAGATGGTGAGTCTGTTTTTATTTTTACAGATGGTAATGCGAATTTTTCAGATAAGTCTCCAGGTATGCTTATACCTACGTCTGCTAATCCTCCAAGACAGACTTTTGTATAGAGTTCTCCTGCTTTGAAACTTCCTGTAACGTTTACACCACAGTCTAATACTGTAGCTCCGTTACTGAGTTCGGATACTGCTATATTAAGTTCTTCAGCTTTTTCAATCATTACGTCAACTGTTTTTTTAGCTTCTAAATTAACACTTACCATAATTTGTCTCCATGTTTATAAAAAATTAATTTTTTTTAATATTATTAGTTTATTTTTTTATTAATATATAAGAATATTATATTTTATTTTTGAGGGTTAGTAACTTTTACTTTTTCTGCTAGTTTTAGGTCGTTTTCATATATGTGTGCACTTATACTGTGTATTGTGATTGGTCCTATATGTATATTTGATCCTAGTTCTTCAGAAACATAGTGTGCTAAGTATGATAGTCCTACTGCATTTGGGAACCATGCTCCAAAGATGTCATGGCTTCTCCATAGTCCTGTAGTGTATAGTGTGTTATCTCTTATTTTAAAGTCTACTAGTATCATACATGGTACTTCATCTACTTTGGTATCTTGTGTTGGATCCCATGTTACACTTATTGCTCTGCGTGATTCTTGACAGTTTTTTAGACGGTCTATTGCTACACGTATTTGGTCTATTCCTTCGAAGTGTGCTCTTAGACGGTTTCCATATGTGTATACGAATCCTGGGTTTTCTCCACTTATGAATTGTTCGGAGTATTTTTCTAGTTTGTCTCCTTCCCAGAAGTATCCGTCTGGTATTCGTATGTTGTCTATTGTTGCTATTTTATCTCCGAATCCGAAGAAGTCTCCTCCACTTACATGGAATGGGTCTTTTATTGTTGCAAGAACGTTTAAGACTTCTTTGGTTTTGGATCCTCGTTCATCATCAACGTAGTGTCCGTTTTGTATTATGTATGAGACTATCTGTTCCCAGCAGTCTGCTATTTGTTCTCCTTCAAATCTTTTTGGCATAAAAAATTTTAACTCCTTTATAATATTATTGTAATTTTTGATTTAATTTAACCATTAAATTTAATTTATCTTTAACTGTAGGTAAAGGTACTTTTTTTAATCCGCAGTCTGGGTCGAGTAGTAGGTTTTCTTCTCCCATTATTGTGATTCCGCGTTTTATTAGTTTTTCAACATCTTCTTCTTTATCTAGGTCTCTTGATGCTGAGTTTATACATCCGAATCCTATTTTTTTATTTTTTAAGTATTCTCTATTGTCTTCTAGGGTTCTTATGTTTGTATTGTTTCCTGCGAATTCAAAGTCTAGTATGTCTACATCGAATTTTGCAAGGTTTTTAAATACTTTTGAGATATCTCCGCAGACATGCATTGCGGTTGGTATTTTAATGTCCTCGGTTACTATTTTTATTGCTTTTTGTGCTGTATCGAGGTTTACTATTCCTGTTGATAGGAATGGTTCATCTATTTGTATGTATTTGCATCCTGCTTTTTCTAATGCTTTTGCTTCATGTTTTATTGCATGTGCATAGTCTATTATTGCTTTGTCTTTGTTTTTGTAAAATGATTCTATATGTGAACTGTATATTATTGTTGAAGGACCTGTTATTATTCCTTTAACTCCTTTATTTGAATCGGAGGTTAGTTCTTTTAATTTTTTTTGTGCTATTTTAACATCTTTTACTGTTATTTCATGGTTGGGTTTTTTGATTTTACCTGTTATAAGTGATGAGTTGTTTTTATATGTAAATCCAGGAATATGTTTTACGAATAGTGCTACCATATCATCTCTTACTTGTCCTTCTGTTACAATATCTATTCCTAAATCGTATTGTAGTTCTACAATTTCTTCTATTGCTTTTTTATATGGATCATATAATCCTAAAGGTTTTTTAATTTTATCTGAAATTGTATTTGGTTCTTTAGCTTCTATGGGGAAGCTTCCAACAACTGTAGTAATCATAATTAACCAAAAAAAATAGTAGTGGATGTGAAAAAAGAATGAATTTTTTTTAACTTGATTTTTTCACATTATTTGAGTATCTTTTCTTTAATTCTCTTATTTCTTCTATATCTTCATTTGCAACTGGTAATTCTATTGCTGCTGTTCCATGACATGGTTTTGTGTATGTTATGACAACAGTTCCTTTATCCTCATTAATACCTACTGGTATTGGAGGTATTCCTATTATACGAACGCCTAGGATTTTGTCTCCTGGTTTTACATGTATAACTTCTTTAGAATTTTGGTTGATGATTTTTTTCGCTTCTTTAAATGATATTTTTGATGCGAAAACTGTGTAATCATCAGATTGTTGAAGATATGTATCTAGACAAAATGACATAAGTTTTTATTCCTCTGTTAGTTTTTCAATGTATTTATCAATTTTAACACGAAGTGGTGTTGGGTTATGATAAGCACGTGCAGCAATAATTTCTGATTCTGTTGATTCTTCAACTTGATTTACAAAGTCATCAACTAATTCTGCTTCTTTTTGGAATATTACTGCTACGGATTCTGTGTTCATCATGTGATAATAGGTTACATAGTATTGTACTGCAGCATCTTTATGAATTATACCTACAAGTAAATCAAATTCTTCCTCTTCTAATTTATTGATATAAGAATCAATATTTACCATTTTATCAGTGTATTGTTTTTCAGGATCTGATACTTTTAATAATTTAGATGCAGCAGGATTAGCAGAAATTACCACTTCATAACCTGCTTGTTTTAATTTATATGATGTGTAAACTGTTATAGCGGTTTGTGCAGGTGCTTCCGGACAACCAATTAATAATAATGCTCTTTTCAAAAATATAAACCTCCAAAAAAAAATTATCTTTTTTTATCCTATTTCATCGGATCTTTTAAGGGTAACTGCATGACCCCATACTAAAGCTCCAAGGAAAATGAATGTTAATAATGCTGTACCATTTATAGTACGGTTAAATATGAATAAACCAATTAAACCTTGTGTAATGAATGCGGTAAGCGATCCAATTAAAAGAACCTCCTTACCCAGGAATTTTTTATTGTTTTTCTCCCTTTTAGCACGGTAATTTTGTAAAATCTTTAAACCAATAATAATTGTAATAACAACAAAGGCAATTAACAAAATCATTGTTAAATAACCGAAATCATATGCATAACCAAAGGTACCTGGTAACATATAATCAATAATATCCTTTTTCGACACTAATAAACCAAAGAACATTGGGAATGGTAGACCAAAGAATAAAATGAACTGCATCGGTAAACTAACATAACCATCAGCAAAACCTAAACCTGAAGCACCCCAATATGAGGAATTCTGAACATGTCCAATAATATTAGTATTATGTAACACCATTTGGATACTTGATAAACTGTTTTGTTCAATACGTCCAATACGTAACATAGGACTGAAAATTTGCATACCTGATACATTAGCAATTAATTCAAGTAAACCGAAACTAGCAGCTGCAATAGCAAAGAATATTATTAAACGTTTGAATGTTAAAAAGGACTTACGTTGGAAGGATTCTGAAATAATATAATATCCTACAAACAAACCAATAATCCATAATAACAAGAAAGATCTGTGCATCAGACCACCAAAGACAGTAATCAGAAGCAACATTAAATAAACAATACGTTTTAAACCACCGACTTCAACACCAGATTTCTCCATAACTTTCAGGGAAGCTAAAGCCATAATAATAGCTAATAAAGCCAAGGGTCCGAAAGTATGTGTAAACTCGTGCTGACCAAACGATAAGAATAAAAGACCAATATCCGCTGCAAAAAGCAAAGTAAACGCAACTGACAAGAATAATGACAGGAACGTAACAATACTTAAAGATAACGGAACCAAATTAATAATAAAAACCATACTGGAAAATATTATTAATGCTATTTCAATAATAAACTGAAAATGATTCTGAGCTATAAATGCCATAACAAAATTACCTTTTACAATTATTAATATGTTAAATGGACTGACCGGGATTTGAACCCGGGGCCTCCGCCATGCCAAGGCGACGATCTACCATCTGAGCTACCAGCCCAATTAAAAAAAAAATTTCTATAAAAAAAATTTTCTAGTATTATATATTTATGTTAAAATATAATACTTAAAGATTTATGAAAAAAATAAGCAGAAAAAGAAAAGAAAAAAAAGCAAGGTTATTTGTTTAAGTCATAGATATTATCCACAACTAACTTAAACAAATCATCATTTTTAACAGTAACTGGTTTATGAGGATTAACAATAAAACTTAAAGATTTATGGATAATATCCTCAACATCATTAGAACGATACATTAAACCTTGATCAATATAAAATTTATCAACAGATAAACAGGTGCCAGGATAACAGGAAATAACTGGAGTCTGTAAAATAGCAGCCTCACGATTCATAGTACCACCTGCACCAATTACTAAATCAGAACGTTTAATAATACTTGAAGTATCAACTGGTGTTTTAAGAATAGTAACATTTTCAATACCTTCAAATATTTTAGCCTGCTCTTTAAATCTTGGTAAAACGAGAATATTAGCATACTCCTTTAAAACATCCACAATAGGAGATAAAACAGATTTACGGCAATCTGCATCAAGATAACTTGCAAGTGAAGGTTCCGGGCGCATGAAAATTGTTTTATTCTTAACTAAATCTAAATTTAAATCTTCAAAAATATTCTCATTATATTCAAATGTTTTAAAATGCATTAATTCAGATGTTCCATTATACTGTACAAGTTTATTTGGATCTGCACCATACTGCATAAGTTTCCAAACATCAATAATTCTTGGTGAAATTATACGTGAACATAAAGGCAATGTTAATTTATTTGCTGCAACTGCATGTTCATTATCTAATACATAAAGGCTTGGAATTCCAAGTCCAAAACTTATTCTTGGAAGTTCAATACTATGTTTAGATACAGCTACATCAATTTTTTCACCGGCTATTATATCTACTAAGTCTGCTACACGGGTTGTGCTTTCTTTTAGTTTTTCTTCTAAACTCACACCATGTTTACCTACACTTGTATATTCAATATTATACATTTCTAATAGTTTATGTATATCTCCAAATTGTCTTGTAGTTACTAGTACATCTTCTCCTTCACTTTCTAAGTGTTTTATCACGTCTTTAAAGAAGCGTACATGTGGAGCATTTGATATATCAATCCAAACTTTCATAAGAAATTTTGAACCTCCCTAAAAAGTTTCTATATTATATTTTTATATTTTTTGACTGAATTCTTTAATTGTGTTTATTACTTCATCTAAACCTTTACCTTCTTTTAGGTTAGTTGTGATGATTTTAGCATCAGGGTTTAAACTTTTAGCATCACTAACCATTTTATCAACATCTGAACCTACTGCATCAGCAATATCAATCTTATTAATAATAATTAAATCAGATGTTTGGAAGATAAGTGGGTGTTTTTCAACAGTATCATCACCTTCAGTAACACTAATTACAACAGCACGCATATGAGAACCTAAAGCAAAATCAACAGGACAGATTAGATTACCAACATTTTCAATAATCAACCAGTCAATATCTTCTAAAGGCATATCTTCTAATGAGTGTTCAACAAGATGAGCATCTAAATGACATTCTTTACCAGTGTTCATACCTACAACAGGAGCATCATGAGCACGAATACGTTCAGCATCAAATTTACTTATAACATCTCCTGCAATAACACCAATACGTTCATCAACATTATCAATAATATCTTCAATAAGAGTAGTTTTACCAGAACCTATAGCTCCAACAA
Source organism: uncultured Methanobacteriaceae archaeon (assembly GCA_964431035.1). GTDB lineage: Archaea > Methanobacteriota > Methanobacteria > Methanobacteriales > Methanobacteriaceae > Methanobrevibacter_A. Next base: position 25,074 of record CAYSIF010000004.1, read on the forward strand.
AATCAATACAAAAAATATTATTATCTTCTAATAATTTCTTATTTTTATCAGCTAAAGCATCATTAGCTTTCATTATATTTTCTTGAACTTCAATACTTGCTACTTTATGCATAAAATAATCACCAAATTTATAATTTTTATTTATTTATCTTCTTGTTCTATCATAATCTTTTTAACTATAATATCTCTACCATTTAAAACTGTTATACGTGGAGTATCACAATTAGGACATTTAATAATAGGAGCATAATAATCTAAACCACTAATATCAACATCACCCTTGTAATCACATTCTTTACATTCAATTTCAACAGGAATCTCATCAATAACAAATTCAGCATCTTCTGCAATAGAATCCTCTTTAATAACATCTAAAAGAAAACCTAACTGCTCAGGATTAATCATAGCTAAATGACCAACCTCAACAACTACTTTCGTAACCTCAATAGCACCATTATTCTCTGCAGTATCCATTACAGTTTGAAAAATACCCTGTGCCATAGACAACTCATGCATAAAAAAATAATCCTCCACAAATTTATTCACTTAATTTATCAGCAATAATACCTGCAACACTAATAACACTAACATCAGATTTAAGAGTATCAGTACCAGCCAAATCACGAGCACCAGCTGCATAAATTTTCAAAACAGCATCGTTAACCAAAGTAGGATGAACACAACAAACACTAACATCACGAGCACCATAATCCTCTAAAATACCAATAGCATTAACAATAGTACCACCAGTGGCAATAATATCATCAACCACCACAGCAGACTTACCCTTAACCTGCATAATACCCTCTTCAGACGCAATCTTAGTCTCAACCTTATCAGGACCTAAACGAACCTTACTAAGATAAGTAAAATCACAATCAAGAATACCAGCAATCTCCTCTGCAAAACCCAAAGCACCTTTATCAGGAGCAACAATCACAGGATCACTAATAGTATCACGAATATACTCCGCAATAGCAGGCATAGCAGACAAATTAAAACTAGGAACACTAAAGAAATCCCTCACACTATCCTCATGCAAATTAACACTAATAAACTCATCAGCACCCGCATCAACAATCAATTCAGAAACAAACCTAGCAGAAATACATTCACCAGGATTAAATCTCAACTCCTGCCTAGCATAACCCATATAAGGCACAACAACTTTAACAGTCTTAGCATTCAAACTTTTCAAATTCTTAATTAAAAATAATAATTCAACAAAATGCTCATCTTGGGGAAAACCCGTAGATTGAACAATAATAACATCTTCATCTTCCACATCACCTTTAACTCTAAGATAACGCTCACCATCAGGAAACTTCTTAGTCTCCAAAGGACAAAAAGTACAATTCAACTTTTGAGCAACCTTAGCAGCTAAACTTTGAGATGCAGAACCGCCTATAATTAAAATTTCAATCACCAAAAAAATAAATAATAAATAAATTTATAATATTATGATATTTTTTATAACTTTCTTATTTAATAAAATTTTACACCAAATGAAATAAACATACAAAAGAATAATTATGTTTCAAACAAGTTATAAGTTAATAAGAATATGAAAATTAAATGTTAAAAAATAAAATAAAAATAAAATAATAATTCAAAATTAAAAAAAATACAAAAACTATGGAAATATTTAAATATTAGTGAATTTAATGTAGTTATATGTATTTTTTAACATAAAAATCATAACTTTTATGAAATAATATACAAAAAATACATTAATTCTTTTTAAACATTAAATATTAACAAAAAAAATACAAGTGAGGTGAAAAACACATGGCAATCGCAAAAGCTCCAATCAACCGTATCCTCAAAGAAGAAGGTGCAGAAAGAGTAAGTGCAGAAGCAGTTGATGCATTAGTAGCATACTTAGAAGAAGAAGCTACCGAAATCGCTAAAAAAGCTATTCAAAATGCAAAAATCGCAAAAAGACAAACCGTAAAAGCTGACGACATAAAATTAGCTTTACAATAAGTCTAAAAAAATAATAATACTAAAAAAATAACTTTTTTATAAAAAAGTTACAAACTTTTTCTTTTTTTATTTTACAAACACTAAAGATACTAATTTTTTCCAAATACAACTAATTACAATAAAAAAAACCACACTATTTCTAAAAAACTAACTATAAATACTACCATTAAACATAAACTTAATACACAATACAATAATTAATTAACGGTGAAAAATAATGGTAGCAATAGAAGAATTCCCACTATCCTCAGCAAATAAAATTCCAGGATACAAAATAATTGGCACAAAAGGATTTGTATACGGACTAACCGTAAGAAGTAGAGGAATTGGTGGAAACGTACTAGCAGGCTTAAGAACCATCAAAGGTGGAGAAATTCACGAATACATACAAATGATGGAAGAAAGTAGAAACGAAGCACTTAACAGATGCATTGAACATGCAAAAGAATTAGGTGCAAACGCAATAATTTCAATGAGATTCGATTCAAACGAAATCGGAGAATCCATGCAAGAAATCCTTGCTTACGGAACCGCAGTTACTATAGAAAAAGAATAAAAACAAAAAATTTTTATTCTTTAACTACTATTTTTATTAAACTACTACTTGATGGTTGATAAATACTCGTCCCATCATATGAAACTAATGCAGTATACTCACCAACTGCAAGATTAATTGGAATATTAAAAATACCATTATAATCAGTTACAACATCATATTCCTTAGATTGTTGATTCTTTACTCTTGTTAATTTTACTTTTAAATGTTGACCAATTACATTATTTCCATTAAGATCTTTAAGTGTTCCTGTTAAATTTGCAGGACTATTATAATTTTTCACTAAATCTGTTGCATTTATTATTGTTTCAGTTTTATTATCAATGCTTTTTACTATTTTTAAGTTGATATTTTCTGACTGTGAACCTAAATAAGTATTGTTAATAATTTTTACTCCAACATATTTTGCTTGTGCAGTATATTCTCCTGTTGCAAGGTTTATTAGAATATTAAAACTACCAGTATAATCTGTTACTAAATCATATATTTTACTTGCATTTGATGAGGTTCTTGTTAGGTTTAGTTGTATGTGTTGTCCTATTACTGGGTTTCCATTTAAATCTTTTAATGTTCCTGTTAAGTTAGAGTTAGTGTTTTCTATTATTGTTGTATTTTCCATTTTTATTTCTGTTTCTATTTCAGGTAATGTGTTTATTATACTTGTTTTTAGATTGTTTTTTAATGTTTTTGTGTAGTTTGCTAATATTAATGCTTCTTCTTCAAGTTCTGGTGTGTAATTGTATGTGATTATATCTTGTGTTAGGTTTAGTGTGTCTATTTTTTGGTTGTTTCTGTAGAGTATTATTTCCTCTCCTACTATTGGGTTTGCCATATCATCGGTTAGTGTTATGTTTAATTGTATTGTTTGGCCTACTGGTATTTGGTATGTTTTGTTTTCTGCTATTGTTAAGTAGGTTTCTGTTATTTTTCCTCCTTCATTATATATTGCTGTTCCTTTTGTTTTTGCATATGAGTTTGTTATTGTGTTGTTTTTTAGGGTTATTGTTGAGTATCTGTTGTATATTGTTCCTCCACTTCTTGCAGTGTTATTGTCGAAGTTGCAGTTTTCTATTGTTAGTATGCTTAATTCCCAGTAATTGTATATTGCTCCTCCATCGTATCTTCCACGGTTGTTGTTGAAGTTACAATTTTTTATGTTAGTGTATCCTACTACTCCACTTAATCCGTTTGCTGTGTAGATTGCTCCTCCTAACCATCCTTGGTTTCCTGTGAAGTTACAGTTGGTTATGTTGGAGTATGATTTATCGTTACAGTAGATTGCTCCTCCTGCTCCAAACATTGTTGAGTTATTGTCTGTGAATGTGCAGTTTTCTGTTACCATTATTCCTTTATTATTGTATATTGCTGCTCCTTGTTGATCTATTGCTGTGTTGTTTTTAAATTTACTGTTGTATACATAGATGTTTCCGTAGAGGTTGTATATTCCTGATCCTCCATCGCATCCACTATATGTTAGTGCGTAGTTGTTGTTGAAGTTACAGTTGTATAGGTATGCTTCTCCGTCGTAGTTGTATATTCCTCCTCCGTATTTTACACGGTGGTTGTTGAAGTTACAGTTATATGCGGTTAGTGTTCCTGAGTTTATTAGTATTGCTCCTCCTGATTCTTGTATTTCTATCATATCTGTATTGTTTAGTGTTAGGTTTGTTAATGTGAGTTTTGCATTATTGTCTAATAGGAATAGTCTGTTACTTGCGTTTCCATCGATTATTGTGTTTTCGTTGTTTTCTCCTGTTATTGTTGTGTCTTTTGTTATTTCTTGGTCGTTTATGTAATATGTTCCAGGGTATAAGTATATGGAGTCTCCTCCTTTGTTTGCATTTAGTCCTTCTTCTAATGTTTTAAATGGATGGTCTATTGATCCATCTCCTGTTGTATCTGTATCACTTGATACATACCATGTGTCTTCTGCATTTACTGCAGTTATTGTTAATAAGAGTAGTAAGAGTATTATGCTTATTTTTTTAATTGAGACCATAGGTTTTTTATTCTCCGTTTACTGTTATTGTGTTTCTTGTTGTGGATGCTTGGTATTGTGTTGTTCCATCGTAGCTTGCTTGTCCAATGTATTGTCCGACTGATAGGTTTATTGGTAGTGTGAATATTCCATTGTAGTCTGTTACTACATCATATGTTTTACTTGCTCCGGATGTTCTTGAGAGGGTTATTTTTACGTGTTGTCCTGCTAATGGTGTGGTATCGAAGTTTGTTAAGTGTCCTATTAGGTTGGTTTTTGTAGAGACTGTTTGATTGTATTTTTCAAGGCTTATGTATGTGTATGAGCTAGTATTTGTTGGAGTGTTTTCAGTTATTAGTATGTTTCGTGTTATTGGTCCTGCTTCTTTGTATGTGGTGTTTCCTAGGGTTATTCCATCGTATTTTATGTTTGATATGTATTCTCCATTTGCAAGGTTTATTGGTAATGTGAATGCTCCATTGTAGTCTGTTACTACATCATATGTTTTGCTTTGACTGTTTGATTGTCTTGATAGTGTTATTGTTATGTGTTGGCCTGCAATTGGATTGATGTTGCTGTCTGTTAGTTTTCCTTTTAGTGGTGTTTCATCACCATATTTTTTTGCTAGATTTTCACTTGTTAATATTGTTAGTATTGTATTGTTTAGTGTTCCTTTTAGTGTATTGTAATTTATTTGATAATCTACTGTTGTTTTTATTGTTTGATTTTCTTCAGTTTGTTTTAATTCAACAGTACTTACACCATTTTCTAGGATTGTGTTTAGGTGTTCTATTTTTGTTTCTATATTTACATTTAGTGGAAGGTTAGTAGTTTGATTATTTTGATTAGCGAGAGTTACCGTTAGTGTGTTGTCATTTGTTTCTGTGTTTATATTTAACCATGTTTCTGGGTCTTTTATGTTTCCATCATAATCTTTTTGGAATCTTTTATCCCAATCTAGTGGATAGTCTGTGGTGTTTAGTGGATTGTTTACTCCCCACCAGTTATCATCATAATTTGATTGTGTGGTTGTTCTGTATAGTGATATGTCTGCTCCTTGTGATGCAGTATTGTTGAATATTGAGCAATTATTTACTTTGGAGCTGTTGTGGTAGTTGAATAATGCTCCTCCTTCTGTTGTTGCATGATTATCTGTTATTATAGTGTTTTTTAGTATTAGGTTTCCTGAGTTAAATATTGCTGCTCCTGTATCTGCTTTGGAGCCTGTTATTGTACAGTTGTTTATTGTCATTCCACAGTACCAGTTGTAGAATGTTCCTCCCCATCCTGTTGGTGCTGTGTTGTTTATGAATATTGTGTTTTCTACTATGGATCCAGGTACTCTTTTTACACTTAGTGCTCCTCCATCATAGTTTGCTAGGTTATTTACAAATAGACTGTTATTTATTTTTACTGTGGTGGAGTCTACACCTATTGCTCCTCCGAAATTGTCTGCTGTGTTGTTTTCAAATACACAGTTGTCAATTATTACTGGACTGGTGTAACTGTCTATTGCTCCTCCACGGTCGGTACTGTATCCGTTTATGAAGCTTATGTTTTTAAAGCTTACTTTTATGTTTTCTGATAGTGTAAATAGGCTGGTGTTTCTGTTTTCACCATTTATTATTACTTCACTTCGGTCTCCTAAACCTTCTATACTTATTGTTTTATTTATTGTAATTCCTGTTTGTGTGTAAACTCCAGGTTCTAAGTATAGTTGGTCATTATCATTTAAATTATCTATTGCATCTTGTATTGATTGGTCGCTTGTTATTGTTGTATTTGCTGCTGATACTTGTGATACTGTGAAAAATAGTATTGTAAGTATTAGGCAAATTTTTAGTATTTTTTCCACATTCATCCTTCATTACCTCATAACAAAAAAAAGTTATTATTATATATTTTATATTTTAATGAATGATATATATTTTCAAAACGGGAAATAGTGGATGAAAAATATTTTTTTTATAAAATTGATTAATGTTGAAAATTTACAGTTTTTTTCAGAATCGAATTTAAGCTGAATCCTCACTAATTAAAATAAAAAATATGTTAAAAATTAGTTTGTTTTATAAAAATGAGAGTTTAACTTCTTCGTGAGGTATTGTTCTTCTGAATTTTATTCTTGGATATCCTATAACAAATGCAGATCCCATAAATTTGTCTTTACTTATTTCTGGGAAGAAATTTATTAAACGTTCATGATCTATTTCATCTGCTTTAAGTATGAATAGTGAATAAAATCCTCCTAATCCTAATAAGTTTGCATATAATTCTAATCTAGTGTTTGCTATTAGACAATTTGCTTTGTTTGATGAGAAACCTAAAATTAATTGTTTTCCTTCCCATAGTAATGGATTGTTTTTATATTCTCCTTCTCCACGTAGGTATTGTCCTAATTGTTTTATTCTGAAGAATTTATCTTCTTCTATTTTTATAATATCATAAACTAGATTCATGAATTCATCTAGTTTTTCATCAAGAACCACAAATTCTGTATCTTGAATGTTTTGTGCATTAGGACTGTAGTATACTGCTTCGAAAAGTTTATTAAATGTTTCTTGGTTTATTTTATCTTTTTTAAACCATCTTATGCTTCTTCTTTGTTTTAATAGTTCTAAGAAGTCTTCATTATTTATATTTAAATTATTATAGTCTTGAATCTTATTTTCCTGATTTTTGTATTTTTTTAATCGTATACTGTTTGTTGGACATATGGCCATGCAGTGTCCACATTCAAAACATTCTGGATTATTTAATTCAAAAGCAGTTTTATTTTTAATATCAATATTGTCTCTTATGCATACTTGTTTGCATAGTTTACAACCAGTACATGTGTCTGTATTAATAATTAGTTTCATAAAAAAAGGTAGTTAAAAAAAATGGTAAGTATAATTTATTATTTTTTCATTGGGTATCTTGCACCGTATCCTACATAAACATCCATTGTAGGGTAGATTGCACCGAATCCAACATATAAATCTGTTATGTATTCAGCTCCTAATCCTACATATGAGTCCATGTAGTATTCTGCACCGAATCCTATGTGATGGTTATCTACATCAAATTCTTCTTCATGTTCATGTTCGTGATTACATTCTTCAGTGTGTTCGTGCTCACTCATAATATATCAAAACTCCAAAAAAATAAAATTTTCATATTAATTATATATTATTTTTAATTGTTCATCTATTTAAAAATTTATTAAGTTTTTCTCCAAAGATTTTATCATAAAATTGTATAATAAATCCTAGAACTAATGCTGCAAATACTGTTCCTTCACGAACTCCTACTAAAGTGCCGAATAATAAAAATGATATTATAACTGCACTTATAACCATTGAAAGATCAAATAGTGGTTTAATACGTCCAAAGTCACGTCCTGAAACTTTACAGATTGTGTTTAAAAGACCATCTCCAGGTAGGATTATTGAATCACATTTTACTTCAATACATATTCCCAGTCCAAGTATTATACATCCTAAAAGTACATATATCCATTGTTGAATATAATCCGTAGGGTTAAGTGAAGATATTACAAATAGTTGGAAGTCTATAAAATATCCAAATATTACACAGACTATTATTTGTAGTAATTGTATATATTCAAAGTCTCGTCTTAAAATTGCGAATTGGAGAAATAAAAGGAATGCATTGAATATTATTGTGAATTCTCCAATTGTTAATGGTAATCCTAAACTTAAAACATATGGTACACATGAAATTGGTGAGGTTCCAAGGTTTGCTTTAACAGAAAATGCAATACCCAAGGCCATTATAAAGATAGCTACGACTAATGTTAAATGGTTTTTTAAATTCATAAAAAAACTACAAAATTTTATGATAAGAATTCGTTTAACTTATCTAAGTATAATTCTTTACCTACTTCGCGTTGAGTTATGAATACTTCTTTTATTGGTTTTTTACCAGCTAATTCTGCTAATTGTTCACTTGCTCCTTCAAAACCACTACTTTTTGCAGTTATTAAAAATTTAATATCTGGTAATTTGTCTTTATTTTCATCTACATAGGATAATACTGGGTTTGCAATTTTACTTGCCCATACTGGACCTGCAAGTATAACTACATCATATTCACTTGGATTGTATTTTGTAGGATTTATTGGTACAATTTTTCCAGTTATTGCATCTTTTCCTCCTCTTGCATATCCTAATGCTCCACCATAGTTTACAGTGGTTGTGATTTCTTCAATGTCACAGTCAAATTCTTCTTCTATTTTATTAATTACTTTTTTTGTTACTTTTGAACGAGAGTAATATGCTACTAAAGTTTTCAATATAAAAATCTCCTATAATAATTTAATATGAAAATGATACTATTAGTGTTGCAATAGTTCCATCTTCAATGAATCCATATTTTTCTTTAAGGTATTCGTCACTTTGAGTTGATGGGCTGGATGATACAACAGTATTAATTTCATTTAATGTTTTAAGTTCTGGAAAGTCAATTGGTGGTAAAATAAAGCATTCTTTACCAGGGTATTTATTAATACCTCGCATATTTCTAAATAATACAAAATCATTACCTAAGAAAAATGCATTTTCATCATTTTTATATTTCTCCCTATCTTCTCTTGTTAATATTTCATGACCTAAAATTTGTCCATCATAATTTGTAAGAAGTACTGTGGGAGATGGAGGTAATCTAAATCCTTTTTTAAATATAACGAATGATACGTCTTGTCTGAAGCATTCTTTCATTCCTTCATTTATTACAGGTATTAGTTCGTTGTCTATATTGGATTCTATGTCTATTAATTTAACAATGTCTTGTTTTGTTAGTTTTTGAACGTCTATAACACCGTCTAGGTTTTGTATTATGTTTTTTGCTTTATTTTCTACCATATTTTTTAATATTATTTTTTTTATTGGAAGTATTCGTTTCTTGCTTCAACCATTGCTTTTATATTTGCTAATGGTGATTTTGGTGCTAATCCACAACTTGGTGCGAGTATATCTATTCCTTCATCTAATGCTTTTTTAACATCTGCTTTAACTTCTTCAGGTGTTCCTGTAAAGAGTGTTTGTGATGTGGAGATGTTTCCTACAATTTTTGATCCGTGGTTGTGGCCTTCTATTGTGCAGCATCCTCCATTACTTTTACCATCATCTAATTTTTGAATATCTTCTTTTGCTTTTGGTAAGTCTACTGCTTCTTCTATGCTTATTCCATCAAATCCTATACTTGCCATGTCACTTATGATGTCTTGTGTGGAACCACAGATGTGTAGTACTTTTTTAGTTTCTATAAATCCTGCAAGATCTTCTAGTGCTGGTTTTATTAATGTTTTGAATTGTATTGGATCTATTAATTCTGGAGAGGCTGTTGGTTCTGCAACACATATTACATCTGGTTCGTGTTCCATTAATTCTTCTACATAGTCCATACATATATCTAAACAGTTTTCTATTGCTTCTTCTACTTCTGTTGGTTCTGTTTTTATTAATCTTACTAGGTTTTCTATTCCGAGTAAGTGTCCTGTTAATGTGAATGGTCCTGTTATTCCTACAACTACTGGTAGTTCTGGGTGTTCTTCTTTTATTATGTCTATTGCTTCTAGAACTGCCGGTATTCTTCCATTGTCTAAGAAATCGTCAAGTACTTCTATGTCGTCTGCTGATTCGAATGGTGTTTCTTTAACTTCTGGTGTTCTTTCATTGCTTCCTAAGTCTACGGTTGCTCCCATTGCTTCTGCTTCTACTGTTAGACAGAATGGTACTCTTGCACATTCTATTCCTGCTAATTCATATAATGAACTTGCTAGTTTTGCCATTTGTTCTGGGTCTTTATGTGCTTCTGGCCAGGAAGTTTCTGTTTCTTCCATTGCTTCAGTTATTCCTAATTGAGTTACACTAATAACTGGTTTTAAATCTACAGGTTCACCATTTAATGCTTTTTCTAAATTTTCTTTTAAATTCATACTCAATACACCAAAAAAAATAATAGTATAATTATTAATTAATTTATTTAATTATTTAGTTATATGTTTTTAAATAATAATATTATCAATATTATTAGAAAAAATGTTTTTTGTTTATTTCATTATTAATTACGTATTAAAAAAGTTATTCTATTTTTTATTCTAGGAATTTACTGTAGTTGTATACTTTTTCTGGGCAAGTTAATACACATTTTTGGCATGCTAGTCCTGCACATAGGTCTGTTCTTAGTATGATTTTGTTTCCATTGAATTCTATTGCGTTTTCTGGACAGTTATTTATGCATTTCATACAATGTGTGCATCCTTCGAATTCTGCTTCTAGTTTGCTTCCTACTTGTACTGTGTTTAATCCTTCTCCTAATTCTGGTATGTCTCTTTCGAATATTTTGTGGACTTGTGGGTTTTCTTCTTTTTGTGGGAGTTGTTGGTATCCATATTTGCTTAGCCATTGGTTGTACATCCATAGTGGCATTCCTTGTTCATAGATTGCTAATTCTAGAGAGTATATTTTTTCGAATATTTCAGATGTTGCTAGCATTATGTGGTTGCTTTCCATTCCATCTGCTATTTCTTGTAGTGTGTTTAGTAATTCTGGTTTTATTACTATGTCTTTTGCCATTGCTAGTGATGTGTTTCCTATTTGGTAGATTTCTGTTGATGATGGAGGTATTTGTCCTACGTTTAGTGATTTTATTGGGTCTACGTAGAATCCTGATGCTCCTGCCATGTAGAATGCATCTATTTCATCTAGATCTATTTCTGCTGTTTCTGCTAGTGTTAGGTGTGCTGCTCTGAATGCTCCTAGTGCTTTTCCTATGTTTAGCATGTCTTCGCTAGAGAGGTAGACATCGTCTTGTAGATATATTTTGTCGTTGTTGTTTTTTATTTTTCCATCTATGATTATTTCATCATCTATTCCTAGGCTGAATGCTGCTATTACTCCTGTTCCTGTTATTCCTTTTGCAGTTATGTTTTCCTTGTTTTTTTCTATTGTTTTTCCGTTTGTTGGGTTTATTGTGTCTCCGTTTACTGTTATTAGTTCTTGGTTTAGTATTTTTGTTTGCCATCCGTTGTTTTTTAGTTCTAAATCACATATTGTTTCTGGTGATGCTAGTCTTCCTTTGTCTAGCATTTGTCCTTCTATTGCTGGTCCTGCTGCTGCTGAGCATGTGAATACTTCTCCGTCGATTACTAGTGCCATTTCTGCGTTTGTTCCGAAGTCTGTTATTAGGTAGATTCCTTCTTTTTCTAGTATTCCTGATTTGTATAGCATTGCTAGTGCGTCTGCTCCGATTTCGTGTTTTATTGCTGGTGGGATGTATACTTTTGTTTCTGGTTTTAGGTCTAGTCCTATTTCTTTTGCATTTGTTATTGTTGATTTTCTTGATGGGGGTGTTATGTTTTCTTCTTTTATTGCGTTTTCTCCCCAGTATGCTAGATCCCTTATTTCTATGTTGTGGAATAGTGATAGTTGTATTGGGTTTCCACATACTGCCATTCTTGTTATTTGTTGTTTGTTTACTTGGAGGTTGTTTATTACTTTGTTTATTGCTTCTATGAGTAGTTTGTGTGCTGCATTTGAGCCTATTTCTAGTGCGAAGTGTAGGTGGTCTACTACGTTTGCTCCAGGTAGTGGGTGTTTTAGTGTGATTACTGTTGATGTGACTTGGTTGGTGTTTAGGTTTATTGTTTGTGCTCTTATTCCACTTGTTCCTATGTCTATTGCTATTGCGTATTCTTCACTCATTTTTAAGCATTTCCTTTTTATTTTTTTATTTTTTTTAGAGAAGTAGAATTTAATTTTTGTTGTTTTTTATTTTATGATTTATTTTTAAAAAAGAGTTAGTGTATTATTTGAAAAAAAAAGTTTGGGTGTGGTTTTTTATAAGAGGTGAGGAAAAAGGGAAAAATATGGTGGGAGAGTAGTTTTTTATGAGTATTCTGCTACGAATTCTCCGACTACTTCTGCATATTCTTCTCTTAAGTCTTTCCAGTTTTTCTTGTCGTTAAGTATTGCATCTGCTAGTTTTGGGCTGTGGTATGCTTCGACTCCATAGATTGTCATGTCCATTGATTCTATGTAGTCTCTTCTTACTGCTCCTCCGCCGCATCCGATTGCTGGTACTTCGATGTTTGCATCTTTTAGTGCGTCTACTACTTTTGGGAATGCTGTCATTGTTGTTGTCATTAGTGCGGTTCCTGTTAGGAATATTGGGTCGTATTCTTTTACTGCTTCTACTACTTTGTCTGCTGGGACGTCTCTTCCCATGTCTATTGCTTCGTATCCTCCTGCTCTTAGGAACATTAGTATTAGGTTTTTACCTATGTCGTGTGGGTCTCCTTCTGCTACGAAGCAGACTACTGTTCCTTTGGTTTCGCTTTTGTGCCCTAATACTTTTTCACAGACTTTTACTGATTCCATCATTGCATCTCCTGATAGCATTAGGTCTGGTAGGAAGTATATTCCTTTTGTGTATAGTAGGCTTACTGCGTCTACTCCTTTCATTAGTCCGTTGTTGATTATGTCTATTGGTGAGATTTTGTCTTCGATTGCTTTGTTAACTAGTTCTAGTGCTTCGTCTTTTTTCTCGTAGAGTATTGCTAGTGATATTGATTTGAATGGTTCTTCTGTTGGTAGTATTTCTATTACTTCTGGATATTCTTCTGGTTTTATTGCAGGTCCTTCTTTTTTTACGTTGTATCGTATTGCTATTTTTTCTTGGTTTATTTTATCTTCTAATTCCTTGTAACTCATATTTTTTCACCATCCTGTATTTTTTTATAGTTCGTAATTTTTAGGATCAAAGTCTGGTACTTTTCTTTTGTATCTTCTTATACATTGTTTTGTGAATTTTTCTGAGTCGTCAGGTAGGCTTTCTAGTGTTTTGATTGTATTATCTAGTGTGTCTCTTTCGAATCTTGTTAGGTACATTTTTTTATCGTCGATTGCTTCGTTTATTATTTTTCCTGCTTCTAGTGCTGCTGCTATGCTTCGTTTGTATGGGTCGTCTGCGTATTTTATTATTGCTTCTCCTATTCTGTATGCGTTGTCGTATGCTAGTATTAGTGCTTGTGGGTCTCGGTATTTGTCTGTTAGTGTGTATAGGTCTCTTAGTGTTTCTGCTCGGTCTGTTTCTATTGCTGTGTTCATTAGTGCTGCTTCGAATCCTGTTGCTTGTAGCCATACTTGTGGGGTTGTTCCTCCCATTTCTTCTCTGTGGTATACGGATTCGTTACTCCATACGTCGCATACTCCTGCTATGAGGTTTCCCATTAGGTCTGAGTGTGCGCATACTGCGTTTTTACCTTCGGTTGTTATTGGTACTCCAGTTATTGCTTTTATTACTGGGTTTTCGTATCCGCAGTCTTTTAGTGGTCCTGTTGCTCCTGCTTCAACTGCTACTAGACTGTTTGCTGCTCCTATTGCACGGGTTATTGCTGCGAGTGTGTGTGAGCAGTCTTTGTCTGTTAGTCCTCCTGCTAGAAACATTGCTGTGTTGGATTGTGAGCAGTTTGTGTCTCCTCCGCAGATTACGTTTTGTTTTTTACATATTTTGCTGATTTCTGTCCACATGTATTCCATGTCTATGCTTCCGAGGACTCCAATACCGAATAGTATTGCTTTTATGTCTCCACGTGATATTCCGTAGTCGGATACGGATTTTCCTCCTGTGGTTTCTATTCCGATTATTGTTGCTCCGTTTTCTGCGCTTTGTTCTATGGATTCTATGACTTTTATGTATTGGTCTGATGTTCTGAATTCTGATCCTTTTTCTTCGTCACGGATGTCTGCGGGTGTTGCTTGTAGTGCTATTTTTACACCGTATTCGTCGTAGTAGTTTTCTAGTACTTCTGCTTGTGCTTGTACACATGATCCTGTCCAATCTGGATTGTTGGTTTGTTGGGAGATGTGTTCTTGTTCTAGCATGAATGATGGTAGACCTACGTCTACTGCTCTTGCTGCTGCGCTTCTTGCTATGTTTGCACATTCGTTTGTGATTGATTCTTTGCTTTGTTCTGTTCCTTCTCCTGGAGCGACTTTGATTGCAGGGATAACGTATCCTGCACCTATTTCGATATCCCAAGGTCCTTTGACTGGATGTTTTGCGTGTCCGAAGATCATTTCTTCTGGACTTTTGTATTCCATCTTAGTATATCTTTTCATTTTTATTCAACCCTCTAATATTCAAAATAAAAAAATTGTATTTTTTTCATACTGTCTTATTTTTTTATTATATTTAAAGTTTATTATATAAAAAAAGGCGCTCAAAGGATGTAGAGTAAAAATAAAGTTAAATTGAAAATAAGAGGTGTAACTAAGATATGAAAATCTATGAAAATTAATATAGGAAAATATTAAGCGTATTTGAAAATAAATAAAAAAAAGTGGAAAAAAGTTTTTTAGAATTCTCTTAACATTTGAGCTATTTCATCTTTTTCATAACCTAATTTTAAGAGCAAATTCTTAACTGAACCATTTTTATCCATATCTTGGATTTCTTTCCAGTTTTTAAATTCATTGCGAACAATAGCATTTACTAGTAATTGGATTGTTATTAAATCATCACCATCAATTGCTATTAATATTTCTTTTCCATTAAAGTATCCTTCTGGGTCTACTAAGTCAAATTTTCCTGTAGTTTTATCCCAACTTATTATTGCATTGTTTATTCTGTATGACATATTAAATTATTCTCCTAATTTTTTCACTGCATTATATCCATTTTCTATTGCTTTAATATTCATTTCATGGAATTTTGGTTTTAAATTATCTTTCATTGCTTCTATAATAGAGTCTTTTGAGAGTATGAATTCTTCATCTGCTGTTAGTGCTCCTAATAGTACCATGTTTAGTGAGAGTATGCTTCCTGCATCTTCTGCTAATTTGTTTCCATCTATTGGATGTACATTAGTATATTCTTTTTTTAGTTTTGGTATTATTTCTTCTGTAACTGAAGGATATCTTTCTCCTGTTTTTGCTATTGTTGAGGGTATTATTGGAGTTGTGTTAAATACTATTTTTGTGTTTTTATTTGCTTTGTGGAGTCCTCTTACTATTTCTGCTGGTTCAAATCCAAGTAACATATCTGCTTTATTATTTTCAACAATACTGGATTTGTAATCTCCTATTCTTAGTTCTGTTGATACTGAACCTCCTCTTTGACTCATTCCATGT
Source organism: uncultured Methanobacteriaceae archaeon (assembly GCA_964431035.1). GTDB lineage: Archaea > Methanobacteriota > Methanobacteria > Methanobacteriales > Methanobacteriaceae > Methanobrevibacter_A. Next base: position 40,732 of record CAYSIF010000004.1, read on the forward strand.
ATTTCACTCATGGAGACTTCGTATCCTTCATTCATTGCAGCTTCACCAATAACTACACTAGTTTTAATTATTCCTTGGCCTCCAACACCACAAATGTAAATATTATAATTATTCATAAAAAAATAAACACTTCCTAAAAAAATTTTTATTCCTTTTTACATGTTCGTATTGCTCTTTCTGGACATATTTGAACACAATCAGTACATCCAAAGCACATATTAGAATCAATAGTTACTTTCCCATCAATTAATGAAATTGCAGGACATGCTAATTCATTTACACATTTAAGACATTGTGTACAATTATCTTGTATACACATTGGTCGCCCTCTTTTAACCCCTTTAATAAGTGTACATGGATATTGTGTTATAATTACACTAACACCATCAAAGGCTAATGCTTCTTTATATGTATCTATTGTTTTTCTTATTTGGTGAGGATTAACTGTTCTTATAAATTCAACACCTACTGCTTCTACAATTTTAACAATATCTATTGCAGGTGCTTCATCAAAAACACCATCAACTGGTAAACCAGGATTTGGTTGGCCTCCAGTCATTGCAGTTATACGATTATCAAGTATTGTTACTACAAAATTGTTCTTATTATGCACTGCATTTAATAATGGTGAAATTCCACTATGGAAAAATGTACTATCACCTATAAAACTACAAACATATTGATCTGTTGCTTTACTGAAACCACAACCATCACCGATACTTGAACCCATGCTTAAAAGATAATCCGCAGCATTATAAGGTGGACTAATACCTAATGTATAACATCCAATATCAGATGCAAATATAACATCATTTATATCAATGTTTAATTCTTCTGCAGCCCTATTTACACAGTAATATGCTGAACGGTGTGAGCAACCTGCACATAATGTTGGTTGACGGTTAGGAATATCGCTTGTTAAAGTTTTAATATCTTCTGCAAATTCAACTTCTTCAATATCTGTATAACCTAATACCATATTAAAGGATTCTTTAACAATATCTTGACTGTATTCATGTACTTGTGGGAATACTCCATTTTTTTTACCATAAACTGGAATATCTAATCCGTTTTCTCCAAGTATTGCAAGAACTTCTTTTTCAAGTATTGGATCAACTTCCTCTACAATGAAAATTCCATCTAAATCTTTAACAAAGTCCAGTACTAAATCTTCACTTACTGGATATGATAAACCAAGTTTTAAAATATCCATTCCTAATTTATCATTGTTAACAACATCATATGCATAGTTAAATGCACTGCTTGAGGATATTACACCAAATTCTCCATGTAAATCTATTTCATGGTTAATATCATCAAATTCATAAATTTTATTTAATTCACATTCAAATGCATATTCTTCTAGTTCATCAATTTTATTAACAAGAACTGTGTGCATATCTAATGCATTTGCAGGTACTGGTACGAATTGTGATGGGTTTTTATTAAAATGTCCTCTTGGCCAATATTCTCCATCACGTATTTTTTTATCATTTTCTGGTATTGCTCCAAGTTTAACTGGACCTCGCATATGTGAAACACGTGTTGTTGTACGTAATATTACTGGTAATTTTAATTCTTCTGATAATTGATATGCGAATATCATCATATCTTTTATTTCTTGTGGATTACTTGGTTCCAGTACTGGTATATTAGCTTGTCTTGCAAAATTTCTTGTGTCTTGTTCGTTTTGTGATGAGAATGTGGAAGGATCATCTGCTACAAGTATAACCATACCTGATTCAACACCACTATATGCTGTTGTCATTGCAGAGTCACTTGCAACATTCATTCCTACATGTTTCATAAATGTGAATGATCTTAAATTACTAACTGCTCCAGTTGCTGCTACTTCCATAGCTACTTTTTCATTTGCTGAGAATTCAAAATACATTCCCGCTCGTTTTGCAATAGCTGATAAAATATTACCTATTTCTGAGGAAGGTGTTCCTGGATAAGTTGCAGCAATATTAACACCTGCTTCAAGTGCTCCTCTAACTGCTGCTTCATTACCTAAAAGGAATAATTTATCTCCTTCTTTACCATCTAATAAGTTTTCATACGCCATAATATAATCAAAACCTTAAATTAAGAAAAAAATAATACTAAATTAATAATTATATTTTGAATAATAATCTTTTTTTTAATAAAAAAATGTTGTAAATTAAAAATTTTTTTTAATAAATTTTTTATAATATTTTAATTTATGAATATATTTATTTTTATTATAATTAATAATTATTTATAAAAAAAATTATGGGGAAATACCAAATTATGGCACTTACAGAAAAACAAGAGGAAGAAATAAATAAACTAACAGGAAAATTCACCTGCAGTACAGAATTTGTTGAAAGGGTGAGAAAAACTGCAGGATACAAAGATGATTTTAATGGAGGCCTACAAGCATCAAACGATGCAACCAACATTCAAAAACTATTAAAATTAAATGTAGAGAATATGAACACTGAAGTAGAGGATATTGAAGGTTTATTAGATGAAATTATTAATGGATATTTATCTAATAAAAATCAAACAGTAGTTAGAGAATCTAAGGATTATGATGTTGATTATCCTCCAATTAATATAAGTGATGAGAATGGTAAAGCATTTTTAAAACAGTTAGGTCGTTTTGGTGATGCTGATCCTAATACTAAACATGGTTTTTATCATTTAATTAATATTAACACTACTCTTGTAAAACAGAATGAGCAATTAAGACAACAGAATAATGAGATTATTGAATTATTAAATAAACTTTTAGAAAAATAGAATTTTCTCAATAAATTATAATTACTTTATAAAACATATAGAATAATTATTAATTAATTATTTTTTGGGGTCTAATTTTTATTATGAAAATTAAAATTCATGTATCACGATTTAACAAGGATATGGATGAATCCATAATTAAAACTTATGAAATTGAAAAAACACCTAATATGAAGATATTAGATGCATTAAATAGTATAAATAATACTTATAATGAGGATATAAGTTTTAGAAGTAGTTGTCGTGCAGGACAGTGTGGATCTTGTGCTGTTAGAGTTGATGGTAATCCTGTGCTTGCATGTAAAAAAGAAGTAAGTGACGATATTCTTATTGAACCATTAAAATTACCTATTATTAAAGATTTAATTGTTGATAGAACAAGTATTGATGATAAATTAAAAAGTATGGATTTGAACTTAGAAAGTGAAGACCCTGAAGGAGTTCATATTCCAAGTGAATTAAAGGATACTAAGAAAGTTAGAAGTTGTATTGAATGTTATAGTTGTCTTACTGCATGTCCTGTTTATCAAAATTTCCAGGAAGATTTTGCTGGTCCTTATTTTATGAGATATATTAGTAAATTTGAATTTGATCCAAGAGAATTGAAGAATCGTTTACGTGAAGGGTTTGAAAATGGATTATATGATTGTACTAGTTGTGGAAAGTGTGGTGCAGTTTGTCCAAAGGATATTAATAGTTTTGGAGATGCTGTAGAAAAGTTACGGGCAATTGCATATAGTAAAGATCTTGGACCATTAGAAGCACATAAAAAGATAAAAAGTACTATTGAAAAGACTGGAAGAAGTGTTAGTAAACCTGAAGAACCTAGTTTTATTGAAAGTTTAAAACAAACAGACGCAGGTAAGAGTAAAGTTGCATTGTTTACTGGTTGTATGGTTGATTATCGTTTGCAGCATGTTGGTGAAGCTGTGATGGATGTTTTCCGTGCAAATGGTATTAATGTTGATGTTCCTGAAGGTCAGGTTTGTTGTGGTTCTCCTTTACTTCGTACTGGTCAAAGAGATTCTGTTCAAAAGTTAGCTGATATTAATCGTGAAGTTTTTAAGGATTATGATACTGTTGTAACTATTTGTGCAGGTTGTGGTTCAACACTTAAAAATGATCATCCAAGTTTTGGAAATAAGTTAAATGTTCAAGATATTAGTGAGTTTCTCATTGATAAGCTTGATTATGATAGTATGAATGAATTAAACTTGAAGGTTACTTGGCATGATCCTTGTCATTTAGGTCGTGGTCAGGGCATTAAAGATGAGCCTCGTGAGATTTTAGAGAAGATTCCTGGCGTGGATTTTGTTGAGATGGAGTTTCCTTGTCAGTGCTGTGGTGCTGGTGGTGGGGTGAAATCTGGAAAACCTGAGATTGCATTACGTTTAAGTGAAGATAAGGCAGAGATGATTAAGGATACTGGTGCTGATAAGTTTATTACTATTTGTCCTTTCTGTCAATCTAATATTAGTGATGGTTTGAAGTCTATTGGTGAGGATAAGATTTCTGGTATGAATCTTGTGGAATTGTTAGAAGAAGCTTATAATATTTAGGGATATAGTTTTTTATGGTTAAAGAAGTAGTAGTTGATGATGAAACCCTGCGTTTACGTGATAATATTTATATTGTTTTTGTAGAATGTGAAACTAGTGGGAATGTTGGTTTTCTTGTAAGAACTATGGCTAATTTTGGTTTAAAGAATCTTGTACTTATTAATCCATGTACTTTAAAAGATGATGCTTATTATCAGGCTATGCATGCTCGAAGTACTGTTGAAGAAGCTATAATTTATCCTAGTTTAACTGATTTTATTAGTGAATATGATATTGATTTTATTGTAGGTTCTACAGGTATGCCTGGTGGAAGTTATAGTTTGTCTAGGATTCCTATAAGTCCTGAAGAGTTAGGCAGTAAGTTAGATTCTAATCGCAAGATTGCTCTTCTTTTTGGTCGTGAAGGTGATGGTTTAAATAATAAGGAGATTGATTTGTGTGATATTATTGTGAGTATTCCAACTGATGCAGATTATCCTATTATGAATATTACTCATGCGGCAGCTATTCTTTTTTATGAGATTTTTAAGAATCGTTATGAGTATCCTGTTGAAGGTTATATTGAAAGTACACATGTTGAAAAGGAGCATTTGATTCAGGAGTTTAGTGATTTAACTAGTGTTTTAGAGATTCCTGAGCATAAGAAGTCTAATGGTGTTAAAGTATTTAAGAATATTATTAATAGGGGTTTTATTACTGGTAGGGAAGTTCATACTTTAATGGGTATTTTAAGACGTTTAAGAATTAAAAATGAAAAATAAGTTATTTATAATTCTATTTTTTTAATTAGTGAATATTTTTGTTTTTAAAAAAAAAGAGTGGTTTTTTGTGTTAAATTTGGAGCATATTATTTTTTATTTATAACATGCTCCTTGTGGTTTTTATGTTTAATAGTTTTACTTTGATATTAAAGTTCGAATTTTTAAATATGTGAGCTCTTGGTACTCACATTTTATTATTTAGGATATTATTTATATTTAAATTTTTCTAATTAAAATCTTAATGACTTAACTAAGTTAATACTATGTTGTATAAGTCCACCAATAAAAATAGCTAAAAAAAGAAGAAAAAACAAAAAAACACCAAAAAATATAAAGAAAAAGAAGACCTAAAAATTCAACTCAAAATTTTTTCTTAATTTTTTTTCTAAAAACATAATTTTATAAATAAAATGTAGTACCATAAATTAAACTAGTATATAATATATATTAATTATTTTTTTAAATTAATTTTTATAGGAAATCTAATCATATGGCTATTTTAAGTGATAAAGATATTAAAGAAATGTTAAGTAATGGGCACATTAGTATTGAACCATTACAAGATGAAAAGCAAATACAACCATCTAGTGTTGATTTACGTATTGGTGATGAGTTTAAAGTATTTCATGTTGTAAGAACACCATATATAGATCCAAAAGATGAAGAAGAAGTTGCAAATTATATGGAAACCTTCACAGTACCTGAAGGAGAAGCATTCATAATACATCCAAATGAATTTGCATTAGCAACAACACAAGAAACAGTTAAATTACCTGCAGACATTGTTGCACGTGTAGAAGGACGTTCAAGTATGGGGCGCTTAGGAGTTACTATGCATGTAACTGCAGGATATATTGATCCTGGATTTGAAGGGAAAATAACTCTTGAAATAAGTAACATAGGAGCAATGCCAGTAGCATTATACCCTGGACAAAGAGTATGTCAAGTAGTATTTGAAACAATGACCAGTCCCTCAGAAATGCCTTACGGACACCCAGAACGTAACAGTAAATATATGAACCAAACACGTCCAGAAAGCAGCCGTATAAAAATGGACTACGAATTAAAAAAATAAAACAGGAGCAGAAGATTAAGATGAATCATGAAAAAATGATGAATGTTGGTAAAAAACGAGGATTCTTATGGCCATCATTCGAAATCTACTCAGGAGTAAGTGGATTCACAGATTACGGCCCATTAGGTGCAACAGTAAAAAACAATATAATGCAAAAATGGAGAAGCCAATACATTGCAGGCGAAGGATACTATGAAATAGAATCACCAACAGTAATGCCAGAAGAAGTTCTTAAAGCATCAGGACATGTTGACAACTTCACAGACCCAATGACCAAATGTGAAAAATGTGGAGAAGTTTACAGAGCAGACCATATAATCGAAGAAGCCATAGGATTAGATGTTGAAAGCTTACCAAATAGTGAAATGGATGAAATAGTTAAAAAAAATAATATTAAATGTCCAGAATGTGGAGGAGACCTTGCAAATATCTGGAATTATAATCTAATGTTTAAAACACAAATTGGGGCTAAAGGAACAAAAACTGGATATATGCGTCCTGAAACAGCACAAGGAATATTCATAGACTTTAAACGTTTAAGCAGATTCTATCGTAATAAATTACCATTTGGTGCTGTTCAATTAGGAAAATCTTACCGTAATGAAATAAGTCCAAGACAAGGAGTAATAAGATTACGTGAATTCACACAAGCAGAATGTGAAATATTCCTAAACCCAGAGGATAAAGATACTCCGAAATTTGAAAGTATAAAAAATGAAGTATTACACTTATGCTCACAAGATGTTCAATTAAATGAAAAAGAAGATATTACAATCACTGCAGAAGAAGCCATAAAACAAAATATAATAAGTAGCCAAACACTTGTTTACCAATTATACATTGCAAAGAAATTTTTAAATGAGATTGGAATAAGTGATGATGTTTTAAGATTCCGGCAACACTTACCTGGAGAAATGGCACATTATGCATTAGATTGTTGGGATGTTGAATGTTTAACTGATCAATATGGATGGGTTGAAATAATTGGAATAGCAGACCGTGGAAATTATGATTTAACACAACATGGAAACGAAAGTAATGAAGAATTAAATGTTTATATTGAATATGATGAAACAAAAACCATAAACAAAAGTGTTGTTAAACCAAATTTAAAAGTTTTCGGCCCAACATTCAAAGGAGATGCTCCAAAAATCATTGAATGGTTAAAAACCTGTGATACACAAGAGCTTAAAAAGGAAATAGATGAAAATGGTAAGTATGTTCTTGAATTAGATAAAGAATATGAATTATTATCTGATTATTTACTATTTGAAGAAGTAACTGAAGAGGTTAATGGTGAGAAGATAATTCCTCATGTTATAGAACCTTCATTTGGTATAGATCGTATATTATATTGTGTATTATTACATTCTTTCCATACTAGTGATGATGAGGATGGTAAAGATTACTTTAAATTTGAAAATGAAGTAGCTCCTATTAAAGTTAGTGTATTTCCATTAATGAATAAGGATGGTTTAGATACTATTGCTTTAGATATTCAAACTATGTTACGTAGTGAGGGAATAACTGTAGACTTTGATGGTAGTGGAACTATTGGTCGTCGTTATGCACGTTCAGATGAAATTGGTGTTCCATTTGCAGTAACTGTGGATTTTGATACTAAAGAGGATAATACTGTTACTTTAAGAAATCGTGATACTGAAGAGCAAGAACGTGTAAGTATTGATGATTTAGTAGATATTATAAAAAGTAGATTATAAAATCTACATTCCCCTTTTTCTTTTTTTATTAATTCTTTGTGTGATTATTTTATGATTATTGATACACATATGCATGCTGATGCAAGAAGTAGTGAAGATTTTGAAACCATGTATAATAGTGGTGTTGATACTGCAATTACATGTGCATACTATCCTTACAAATTAAGAAGTTCTGAATGTTTACTAAACCACTTCGACAGAATAAGAAAATACGACCCAAAACGTGCAGCAGAATACGGACTAAAATTAGAAGTAGCACTAGGAATACACCCAGTAAACTCAAAAATAGATTACAAACCAATAATAAAAGAACTAGAAGAACTAATAATAAACAAAAAAATAAAAATTATTGGAGAAATCGGATTAGACCAAAACACACCACAAGAACAAGAAGTATTCAAAAAACAATTACAACTAGCAGACCAATTAAAAACCAAAGTCATAATACACACACCACGTAAAAACAAAACAGAGGTACTAAAAGATATTAAAAAAATTGCAGATGAAAATATTAACCCAAAATTAGTTGTAATTGACCATATAAACCAAAATGTCATTGAAGACATTATAGATACCGATTATACATTAGGTTTAACAATACAACCTCAAAAAATGAGTACAGATGAATGTATTAGTATCTTAGATGAGTATGGTTTTGATAAGTTTCTATTAAATAGTGATATTAGTAATAAACCTTCAAATCCTTTAAGTGTACCTGAAACTGTTCGTACATTAAAAAGATTAAATTATAATAAAAAGGATATAAACAAAGTATCCTATAAAAATGCAGTTGAGTTCTTCAACCTATAAAAAAAAGAAGTGATATTATTTTTTTTGTAATTTAACACGTTTTGGAGATAAGATAAATAAGTATTTTCCAGATTCTTGTGATAGTAATATTGATTCACACTCATGCTTATCTCTTAATTCTTTTACTATTTCTCCTGCAGCATTAAAAGTTATTCTTCCTTTACGATGTAAGAATCCTAAATCTATAATTACTGGATTTTTCTCCTCAACTATTTGATCATATATATAATCCATATCTTCTAGTGTTTTTGGACGAATTAGTACTATTTCATAATATTCTTGTTGTGGAGATATTGTGTAATATTCTTGGTAATCATCAGCATATGATGTTTGTCCTCTGAATCCTAAGTTTTCTTTTAAGCTGCTTAAAAAAGACATGTTTTTTAACCTTTTGTGTGTTCTAGTATTGCATCAAGTAGTTTGTCTGGGTTTTCTCTAACATCTGCTGTTGGGATGTTGAATTCTTTTTCATAATCTTCTGGAGTTTTATTTGGTTCGTTTCTTAGGTTTATGCTGATTCCAACTACTTTTGTTGGTTCAACTGCTTCTATTGCTTTTATTTCTTCTTTTATTCCTCTTGGTTGTCTGTATGGGTGGTTTGGTCTGTGTCCTACGATAACTGCATCAGGGTGTGCTCCGATTAGTATTGCTGCAGATAATCCTCTTGGATGTGGGTTTCCATCTTCAGTTAAACTGGATTGTCCTTCTATAAATATTATATCTGTATTTTTTTCTTCTTCAACGTGTTTTATTGCTCCGAGTATTGCTGATGGTATGTCCATTGCACTTAGGCTTCCTGCTCTGAAGTTTATATCTGTTGGTTGTTCTAATCCCATTTCATCAGTTGATATTATTCCAACATTTAATCCTCTTTTCTTTGCAGCTATTCCTAGGTTTTTGGTTGTGGTTCTTTTACCGCATTCTTGTGATGTTCCTCCACAGAATACTATGGTGGATTTAGGAGTGTAGAATATTTTTGGAAGAACTTCACATGATTTTTCTGGAGCTGTTCCCATTATTTTTTCAACATTATCTAGTCTTGAACTTATTTCTTTTATTGTTACTCCTTTTTGTTTTGCGAATTTGAGTAGTGAGGAGTTTGTTTTAAGTTCTAGTGATCTGAATGAACAGATTACATTTTTACCTGCATCGATTGCTTGTACTGCATATTTTAATGCTGCGCCTTCTGCACCTATTGGTAGCATTATTACAATACTTTTTATTTCTGGTTTTTCTTCCATTAGTTGTGTTAGGCTAGAGGATACTGTGAATCCTAAAAATGGTTTTCCTTGTTTTTTAGGATTATCATCTACGAAACCTACTGTTTCAATACCTTCGAGGTTTGAGAATTTTTCACCTCCTCCTCCGCAACCTATGACAACGTAGGGGTTTAAATCTTGAAGTTCTTCTACTGATTTTACTGAATACAAATTATCACTCCTAAAAAAATTTTTATTATCTATTTTAATTGTTGAAAAAGCCCTATTATTTTTTTATAAACTTTATTTGTGAAAAAAATAAATTATTGAATCTTTTTTTGAAAAAATATTAATTTATAAAAAGATTTTTTTATAATATTTTCCTTTTTTTGTAAGAAAAAATAATAAAGATATAATGTTTTTTTATAAAAATAATTATATTAATTATATATTATATTTCTTATAATATATAAAATAAATTTGAATAAAAAAAATTAAAAAATTTTTATTTTATAATTTTGGGAGTTTTAGATTTTTCATGAGTAAACCTTATGTTATATTAATTGGTAGTGCGTCTGGTATCGGTAAATCAACAATTTCTGCAGAGTTAGCTAAGTCTTTAGGGATAAAACATTTAGTTGAGTCTGATTTTATTCGTGAAGTTGTGAGAGGTATTATTGGTAAGGATTATGCTCCGTCATTACATTCTTCTTCTTATACTGCTTATACTACATTACGTAATAAGAATAATTATAATAGTGAAGAAGAATTGATTGCTGCAGGTTTTGTGGATCATGCTTCTTTTGTTGTTCCTGCTTTAGAAAAGGTTATGGAACGGGCTATAAAAGATTATGATGATATTATTATTGAAGGTGTGCATTTAATTCCTGGTTTAATTGATATTAGTAAATTTGAAGAGGTTGCTGATGTTCATTTCTTTGTTTTAACAAGTGATGAAGAGTCCCATAAAGATCGTTTTGTTAAACGTGCTACTGAAAAACGTAGAGGCGGGAAACAATTAGATTATTTTAAAGAAAATCGGATAATTCATGATTTTTTAATTAAACAAGCTGAGAAAAATAATGTTAAACTTATAGAAAGTACAGATATTAGTACAACAGTTCATAGAATACTTGGGAATATTAATAAAACTTGTCGCAAAGTTTATTTACAGAATACTGTTGATGAACTAGAAGATATGATGAATATTATTATTAAAAAGAATAATGGTAATGTTGATAGTATTTTTTATCATTTAAGTGGTTTTAGTGAACCTTTAATTAGAAATGTTAATATTTATGATTCTAAGGAAACTAGTGCTTTTATTGAAAGTTTAAAAAATAATGAAAGTAAACAAGATAAATTAACTCGTTTATATGAATTATCTACAGAACGTGGAATGAGAATTTGTGCTCCAGATAATCAAACATTAGACCAGATATGCCAGGAGCTTGAAGATAAAGGATATAAAATAAAGGATTAAGATAAAAAAAGAGAGTATATTTTTTTTAAGGGAGGAGAGATAATGGCTACAATGAAGATGGATTGTCCTGTTTGTCACAGTAAAAATAGTGCTGATTATGATACTAAAACAACTAAAATTCCTTATTTTGGAGAGGTAATGGAGTCAAGTATAATATGTAATGTTTGTGGTTTTAAACATAGTGATGTTATGAGTCTTGAGCAGCATGACCCTACTCGTCAGACTTTAAAGATAAATAAGGATAAAGGTAGTAGTCGTGTTATTCGTTCTCAGTCTGCTACTGTTAGTATTCCTGAGATTGGCATTATGGTTGAACCTGGTCCAAAGTCTGAGGGTTATGTTTCTAATGTTGAGGGAGTTATTAATCGTTTTAAGAATGCTACTCGTAAGGCTTTAACTTTATTTGATGATGATGCTTCTCAAGAGAATGGTAAACGTGTGTTAGCTGATTTGGATAAGGTTTTAAATGGAGAGTTAGAAGTTACTCTTATTATTGAAGATCCTTTTGGTCAAAGTAAGATTATGGATTTAGAAACAGAAGAAGTTCTTTTAACTGAAGAAGAAGTTAAGAATTTGAAAACTGGTTATACAGTTATTGATGAATAATAAGTGTGTATTATTTTTTTAGCTCTTTTTTATTTAAATTTTGAATCTTATGACCTTTTTATTTACTATTTTTTTATTTTTAGGTAGATAATTAACATATGATAAAAAAAAGTAAGTTTTAAGAAAAAATAATGGGAAAATTTGTTTTTAATTGTTTTTTGAACTTAATTTTATTATTGTGTAATATATTATTAGTCCTATGAAATAGCAGATTATATCTAAGGGGTCTGTTATGCTTTTTGGTCTGAAGTATTTTGCCAGGTATTCTCCCATGAAGCTTAGGATTATTGTTATTAAAAATAAGTGTTTGAATGATGTTAGTTGTTTATTGTTGTTGTAGTGTGCTATTATGTTTATTATTGAGAAGAATAGTGGTACTGCTAGTAGGTCGTTTAGGTAGTTGTTGAAGAAGGGTATTCCTAATTGTTTTAGGTATATTTGGTTTAATATGTAGATTATTAGGCATATTGTGGTTATGATGAAATTTTGGTTTTGGTTTTCATTCTTATATTTTTTTATCCACATATGCAAAATATGACTAGTGCTACTAATACTCCTACGATTACTGTTAGTAGATCACTCATATTTTATTCCCCCTTTGGTTTTGATAAAAAAAAGAGTTTGGTTGAAGAATTTTTTTTATAATTCTTCGTTTGTTTCGTCAGTGTTTTTTGTGAAGTCTGTGAAGTTTTCGTCTTCTTCCTCTTGAACGTCTTTGAGTTTCATTGTTCTTCTTACGTCCATTGCGAGTGCGTCACAGTCTGCTTTTATTGCGTCTAGGTGTAGTAGTATTCTTTCTTTTTCTTGGTTTATTCTGGTGATGTTGGTGTATGCGTATGTTGATTCTTTTAGCATTTCGTATTCTACGGTTGTGTATGGGTAGTCGTTTAGTTGTTTACATACTGTTTTGAGGACGTCTCCGAGGAATTTGTTCATTTCGATTTTTACTCTTTCACGGATCATTTTGTCGTCGTCGAGGTTTTCTTTCATTAGACGGACTACTTCTGCTTTTGCGAAAGGTAAGTCTTCTTCTTCGTCTTCTGCCACTGATTCTACTATTTGTTCTTCGGTTTCTTCGATGTTTTCTAAGTTTTCTTCTTCAGGCATTTTTTGTTCCCTCAATTTGTTTTTTTAAAAGAATCATATGGTTTATAATATAAAATTTTTTTATTTTGATTTTGTAGTTAATAATTTTATATTTTTTTAATTCTTTATGGTTTTATTTTTATCTTAAAACCTATATAAAAGTATCCTATGTTTTATGGGAAAAGTGTTTAATTTTTTTAATGATAACTAATGAAAAATAGTGAATAATTGAAGGGAAAATTAAAATTATAATAATTTATTAACTAATATTTAAACTAAAATCAAGACTATTTGCAGAATGAGTTAAAGCACCTAAAGAAACAATATCAATATCCAAATCTGCATAATCAAGAATATTATCTTCAGTAATACCTCCAGAAACTTCTAAAAGAACATTTTCTCTTAAATCTCCACCAACTAATAGATTAATAGTATCTTTAACCTCAACCGATGACATATTATCCAACATTATGATATCTGCTCCTTCTTTTGCAGCAAGAACTGCATCATCTTTTGTTTCAACTTCAATTTCAATTTTTTTAGAAAAACTAGCATTCTTTTTAGCTAATTTTAAAGCTAAAAGAACATCACCAACAATACTAATATGATTATCTTTAATTAAAACCATATCATCCAAGCAGTTTCTATGAGGATCCCCTCCCCCAATGATTATAGCTTCTTTATCAAATCTTTGAAGTGCTGGTGAAGTTTTACGAGTTCCTGCAATACGAATATCAGGGTTAACCTTATGAACTTTACTTATTATATTATGTGTTTTACTTGCAATTCCACTCATTCTCATTAAAATATTTAAAACTGTTCTTTCAATAAGCAGAATATTCTTTGATGAGCCTTCAAAAACTATTAACTCATCACCATAGTTAATAACTGAACCATCTTCAAGAAAACTTATAACATTTATATTATATTCTTTAAAAACTGGTAAAACAATTTCTATACCTGCAAGTATACCTGAATCTTTAGATATTATAACACCATGACTAATTGAAGAATCATCAATTAGTGCATTTGATGTTACATCCCCATAACCTTCATCTTCTAATAAAATTTCCCTAATTAAATTATCCATAAAAAAAATGATACTCCCTTAAAAAAAAAATTATTATATAAATTATATTTTAATTAATTAAAAGATATTAATATATAATATATTATATTAAATTAAATATTTATTTTTAATATTAAATCCAAAGGGGAGAATATGGAATAAATATGATAATGGAACTTGAATTTTTAGGAACATCTTCTGCAGTGCCAACGAAAAATAGGAACCACTCAAGCATTAGTTTAAAAGCCTTTGGCGAAGTGATGCTTTTTGATTGTGGTGAAGGAACACAGAATCAATTAACACGTGCACATATAAGTCCTATGAAAATAGATAAAATATTCATAACACATTATCATGGAGATCATATTCTTGGACTTCCAGGATTAATACAATCTATGGGATTTAGAGGAAGAGAAACACCTTTAAAAATTTATGGACCTAAAGGTTTAGAAAAACTAGTTAATGCAGTTAGACAATTAGGTTACTTTCAAATTAATTTTCCTTTAGAATATTATGAAATAGAAAAAGAAGGAATATTAATAGAAACTGAAGAATATCGTATAGAAACCTGCTTTACAGAACATAATGTGCCAAGTGTAGCATACAGTATAATAGAAAAGAAAAAACCGAAATTTTTAAGAGAAAAAGCAGAGGCACTTGGAGTTCCAGTAGGACCGAGTTTCAGCAAACTACACAATGGAGAAACAATAACAATAAACAATAAAAAGATAACACCAGATATGGTTTTAGGACCACCACGAAAAGGTAAAAAAATATGTTATTCTGGAGATACAAGACCAACAGAAAAACTAATAGAACTTGCAAAAAACAGCACACTCCTAATACATGAATCAACATATAATAAAAAAGACAATGATAAAGCAATAGAAAATGCACACTCAACAGCAACAGATGCAGCAACAATAGCAAAAAAAGCAGAAGTAGAAAAATTAATATTAACCCACTTCAGCACAAGATACTTAAACACACAAGAATTACTAGATGAAGCATGTAAAATATTTGAAAACACACAAACTGCAAAAGACTTCCTAAAAATAGAAGTATAAAAAAAAATTTTTTATGATAAATATGAGTGCAATAAACCAAATACTAAATTTAAATCAAATAATACCCATAATAAACATAATCTTAATACTTATTGGAGCATTAATAGTTTACACTATCCTCAAAAAGGTAATAAGTTATTACTGGAGAAAATATGAAATAGATTTAACAGGATATCACTTATTCCAAGATCTTATAAAATATATTATAATACTTGTTGCATTAGCATGGATACTGAAAGAAATTGGAATAGATTTACATGGAATATTTATTAGTGTAGGAGTAGCTGGAATAGTAATAGGTCTTGCAGCAAAAGACATATTCAGTAACCTCATGAGTGGAATACTAATAATAAATGATCAAACCATAAAAAAAGATGAAATAATAGAAATAAACAATGTGAAAGGAAAAGTAGAGAAAATCACATTCAGAACAACAACAATAAAAACCGTTGATGATTTCACAGTAGTAATACCAAACAACTTATTAAATAATCGTGAATACACAGTATTTAAAGACTTTGAATTAAATAAAATTAAAATATTCATAAACATACCCTACAATATAAAAATAGAAGAATTCGAAGAAGAATACAGAAAACAAGCATTAAGCTACCCATGGACATTAAAAAATAAAAATCCACATATAGAAGATGTTGAATTAACAGAATACGGATATAAAATAAAATACTACATATGGGTAGATGATTATAGTAAAATGAGCCAATACAAAATAATACTAGCACAAGATGCAGAAAAAATAATAGAAAAAATAGGAACACATTTAAAAATATCTGCATAAAAAAAAAAATAATAATAAATTATAAAAATTACCAATAACTAATAAAAAATAATCATAAAAATAAAATTAGAAAGGATAAAAATATAATGACAAATTCACAGCAAGAGCGAATAAAAAAACTAAAAGAAGAAAAAAATGCAATAATACTTGCACACAACTACCAAACACGAGAAATCCAAGAAGTAGCAGACTTTTTAGGAGACTCATTAGAATTATGTATTAAAGCATCTGAAATAGAAGACAAAGATATTGTTGTATTCTGCGGAGTAGACTTTATGGCAGAAACAGCATACATCTTAAACCCAGATAAAAAAATCCTAATACCTGATGTTAATGCAGAATGTCCAATGGCACATATGCTAAATGCAGAACAAATCAGAAAATTCAAAAAACAATACCCTGATGCACCAGTAGTATTATATGTTAACAGTTTAGCAGAAGCAAAAGCAGAAGCAGACATATTATGCACTAGTGGAAATGCGAAAAAAATAGTTGAAAGCTTAGATGAGGACATTATACTATTTGGACCAGACACTAATCTTGGAAACTATGTTGCACAACAAACAAACAAGGAAGTTATACCAATACCTGGAGACGGACACTGCTATGTGCACAAAATGTTCAATACTGGAGATATTGAATTTGCAAGAGAAGAACATCCAAATGCAGAAGTTATAGTTCATCCAGAATGTGACATAGAAGTTCAAAATGCAGCAGACAAAGTAGAAAGTACTGGTGGAATGTTAAGTCAAATAAAAGAATCAGAAAAAGAAGAATTTATTGTAGGAACTGAAGTAGACTTTTTAACACGTGTAAGTAATGAAACAAGTGGTAAAAAATTATATCCTCTTTTAGATGATGCTATTTGTAAAACTATGAAACTTCATACTTTAGATAATCTTGAAAATGCACTTTTAAATGAAGAGCATATTGTAACATTACCTGAAGAAGTACGTAAAAAGTCTTTTAATGCTGTAAATCGTATGATTGAAGTTACAAAAAAATAAAAAAAAGTTTTTTTACATATCTTCTAAGAAACTTATTAAGAAATATTTCATTTCAATTTCCTCACGAGATATATAATCTTCAATTTTTAGCTGTGAATCAGAGGATTGGAATGGATATAATTCTGGTTTAAATGTGATAGTATAACTTATACTATTATTTTCTTTTTTTATTATTTTTCCTTCTTTTAAATTTTCGATAAGATAATTAAACTCGTCATCTGATAAATTATCTATTTTATATGTGATTGTGTTATCTTTGGTATCTGTTATTTTTACATCCATTCATTACCACCATATGGATAATTTTTTTTATGTCTTGAATTCTTTTAAAAATTCATTAATTTCTTTTGAGAATTGTCCTAGTTCTGAGGAGCCCAGATGTCCGTGTAATGATTCTATTATTAGTAGTTGTGAGTTTTTAACTATTTTGTTTAGTGGTATTGCATCTAATTCTGGTGGGAAGTATTCGTCTCCTTCAACTGCTATTATTAATAATTTTGATTTGATTTTTTCTAAATCTTCTTCAACATCATAATCTTCTATTGCAATGTTTCTGTGTAGTAGATCATCTGGGTCATCTTCTAGGCATTCTGTTGCGAATTCTTCCATTTCATCATTTATTTCTTTATTTGATAGTTCTCTGTAGTATGCTTTTGTTTGACCGTAACTGTATATTGCTTTTGCAAGTATTTTTAGTGTTTTTTCTCTTTCTTCTTTATCTTCGAAGTCTTTGCATGATTCTAGTATGTCTTTTTCTAGTTTGGATAGGATGTAGTTATGTCCTGCATTTTTGTATCCTGTTGCTAGTGCTATTGTGAAGTCCATGTATTCTGGGTATTGTGTTGCCCATGTTAATACTTCAAATCCTCCCATACTGTTTCCTATTATTCCTTTTACATGTTTTATTTTGAATTTTTCATATAGGAATTGTTTTTGAATGTTTACCATATCATTTAGTGTGTATTGTGGGAAGTTTCTTTTTAGGCCTGTTGTTGATGGGCTGGATGAGTTTGGTGAACCTAGTGCTGTTAAGCTTATTATAAAAAATTTATCTGTATCTAATGGTAATCCTGGACCACATATTTCGTTTATTCTTTTTACTGATGCGTAGTTTCCACCAGATCCATGACAATATATTACTGCATTAGTTATGTGTTTTTTCTCATCGTATTCTGGTGTTCCGAATGTTCCATATTCTACTTTAACTCCTCTTAGTACGTCTCCTTTTTCAAATTTAAATTCCATGAGATAGTGGTCTTCGTGTGTGATTTCTTCTTCAATTTTCATTTTAATCCCTTATAAAAACTCCCATATTCATATACAATTATTTTTTAAAAAATTTTATTATTATAAAATTAGATAAATTATATTTATTAAATTTTTTTATATTATATTTTAAATGTGGGAATAAAATCTTATGAAATATGAACTTTTAGAACAACCAGATAATGAAGCTGCATATGAACTTATTCAAGAAGGACTTAGACGAAAAGCAATGATTACTATATTTTGTTGTTGTAGTATTACTTATGAAGGTCGTGCTTTAAGTGAATTAGGTTTTGGTGAACGTTTTATACTTATTAAACCTGATGGATCTTTTCTTGTTCATAAGGACAATAAGGTTGAACCAGTAAATTGGCAGCCTCCAAAATCTAGAACTCGTGTAGATTTTAAAAATAATGTTTTATTTATTGAGAGTTATCGTAGAAGTCCTAAAGAAAGATTAGCAGTAGAGATACGTAAAACAGAACTTATATCTTATGCTCTTGTTACTGATTATGAGGAAATTGAACTAGCAGGTTATGAAAAGGATATGGGTGATATGATTATGGAAAAACCACATTTAATTGAAGAAGGATTTAAACCTACTGCTAGAGAATATAGTACCGATCATGGTTTTATTGATATTTTAGGTAAAGATAGTGATGAGAATCTTGTAATTGTTGAGTTGAAAGCACGTAAAGCAGGGGTTAGTGCAGTAAATCAGATACGTAGATATTTAAGTGATTTTGAAGATTTGGATAATGATTATTTACAGGATTTAGGTGTTGAGAAACAGGAAATTCGCGGTATTCTTGTTGCTCCTAGTATTAATGATGATGCTCAGGAATTATTAGATGAGGAAGGTATAGAGTTTGTTAGTGTTAGTCCCCCTAAAGAGTTGAAGCATGAAAAGAAAGTAACTTTAGATGCATTTAAATAAATTTTGTGTGTGTTTTTTTATGGAATTTGTTGAGATTATATTTTTAGCTATTGCATTGGCTATGGATGCTTTTAGTGTGTCATTGACTAAGGGTTTTACGCAACGCAATCTTACTAATGTGCAGATTTTGTTGTATGGTTTGTTTTTTGGTGGTTTTCAGTTTTTAATGCCTCTTTTAGGTTATGTTTGTGGGGTTAGTATTAGTAGTTTTATTAGTGTTGTTGCTCCTTGGATTGCTTTTATTCTTTTAGCTGGAATTGGTTTGAATATGATTCGTGAGAGTTTAAGCTCTGATGATGAGGATGTTAGTGATGAGTTTAGTTTTAGGGAGCTTGTTTTGTTAAGTATTGCTACTAGTATTGATGCGTTTGCTGTTGGTATTACTTTCGCTATTTTGAATGTGAGTTTGCTTGTTCCTATTAGTATTATTGGTGTTGTTGCTTTTATTTTTGGAGTTTTAGGTATTTTTATTGGTAAGAAGATTGGAGATTACTTTGGTAATCGTTTACAGATTTTTGGTGGAGTTATTCTTATTTTAATTGGTTTGAAAATATTGCTTGGTTTGTGAATGATATTGTTTTTGTTTTGTTTTCTTGTTTTGTTTGGTTTTTAGGTGTTTTTTAGGGTTAAGTTTATTTATTATAAACAAATAATATAACACGTGTTATTAATTGTTATATAACAAAAGACAAAAAACACCCCCTGCATAAAAAAATAACTTAATAACCGAAAAACCAATCTAGATGAAGATAATGAGAACAAAAAACAATATAATATTTAGTTTAATAATTCTAACAATAATTATACTAATACCTACATCATTTGCATGCGGACCAGATGGAGAAGAAGTTCAACTTGTAAATGATACAATAATCTGCGAAAATGGGACAGGAACCGTAGAATTAACAAGCCAAAAATACACCATAAACCAAGGTGAAATACAAATATACATAGAAGACACCTGCATGGCCAACGGTAAAGTAATAAACAATACTGCAAAACTCACAAAAGCCAGCAACACACAATGTCCAACACCTGGAGAATACACAGGATTATTAACATACACAGGAAGTGAAAACTTCGTAGATTTCAACCAAACAGTAACCATCCTTGTAAAACAAATCGAAACAACCATAACAAACACAGAACTAATATGTGACAACGGACACACAACTGTAAACATAGAAGCACAAGACAATAGTATAATAAATGAAGGAATAATAAGAGTATACATAGAAGACACCTGCATGGCCAACGGTAAAGTAATAAATAACACAGCACACATAATGCAAGCAGAAAACACTACTACCTGCCCCGCAGGAGAATATAATGGATTAATAATCTATGAAGGAAGTAAAACATATCACGAAACACAAAAAGAACTAAAAATAATCGTACCAGACCATACAGACCTAATAAAAGCAGAAATATTAGAAAACACAATAAACACACTAACAAATAACATAACCATACATATAACTGCAGAAAACAATGCCACAATAGACTGCGGAATAATAAAAATAACAATTAATGGGAAAACAACTAACAAAAATGTAGAAAATGGATATGTAGAATTCAGTGATTTAAACCTTAAAAATGGAATACAACTAGCAACAATAGAATACAATTGCAATAATCAGCATTATACAAATACAACAAAAAATATAACAATAAACAAAGGCACAGGCACAATAACAATACAAACCAACAATATAACAACAACTTACAAATCAGGAGAAACAATAAAAGGAACAATCACAGATGAATTCAACACACCAATACAAAACATAACCATAAACATAACAATAGGACTAAAAGATAAAACAAAAACATACCAAGTAGTAACCAATGAAAATGGAGAATATAAACTAGATATAAACCTATCTCCAGAAAACTACACAATAAAAACAGAATATAATACAACAAAAAAAGAAACACAACTTATCATAAGTAAAACAAATGCACAAATAGAAACAAACAATTATACTGGAAATTATGGATTAAGTAAAAACCTTACAGGAAAAATATTAATCGCAAACACACCAGTTCAAGGAGAAACAATAGCATTAAACCTTACAAGACTTACAAATGGATTATGGAAAATATACTACATAACAACTGACGAACAAGGACTATACCAACTACCAATAAACTTAGCTCCAGGAAAATATACTGCAGAAACAATACTTCAACAAAATAAATACACAACAAAAAACACAATAACTAGTATAATAATTTCCTAAAAAATTTTCTTCTTTTTTTTAATTTTTTTTATACAAAATCCTAAAAAAAATAGTATAAAAATCTTATGAGACTATTATATTCCCCCATATCCACAGTATGGGCAGAAACTACCATCATATTCACAACCACAACTTGAGCAATATTTTCTTTCATCATTATTTGTTGTAGGGTTGTTAGGTATTGGGTTTGGTATTCCTATTATTGAACCATTTTCTTGTTCGAAATTTCTATAACAATATGGACAGTAACTCCAATCATCGGAATTAGTTTCTATAAAGTCTGATTCCTCAATTTCTCTTTCACAATAATGACAATAAACCATTTTTTTAAGTTACTCCTGAAAATTTTTTTTATAATTATAATTTATTAGGTTTATAGATATTTTTTTTATGAGAGTTTTTTATCTAATTTTATAGTTGGCTTTTTTCTTTTATTTCTTCTACTTCTTTTTTGTGGTATTCTTCTGTGTATGGTGTTGCAGGGCGAGGTTTTATTCCATCATGTTCCATTTCTAATTTATATATTAAATATTCGTTTGTGTCTAGTTTTATTGTTTCTTTGTTGTTTTTGAGTTTTAGTTTTTTTAGTTCTCTTGTTATTTGTTCGAATTCTTGTTTTTCTTGTTTTATTAAGTCATCTACTGGTTTTTCTTGTAGTTGTTTGTTTAGTTGTAATGCTAGTCCTATCATTCCATTTACTTCTTTTTCTTGCCAGGTGAATCTTGCGTTTCTTATTTGTTCCATTTGTAGCATTACATGTTTTTTTGTTGGTTGTGTTGCTGGTATTTGTGGTGATGTTCCTATTAGGTTTATTTCGTAGTTTTTATCCCATTTTCCTATTGTGTATACACTGTAGTTTATGTCTCCACATTCTATTTCTGTTAATTCTTTTTCTGTCATTATTATTTTTCTCCCATACAAAAATATCTGTTAAATTTTTTATATTCTATTTTTATTATATATTTTTAGGCATATAAAAATTTTTTTTAAAATTAAAATAAAAAAATAAATAAAACAAAGTAAATATAAAAGAAATTTACTATACTCGCCTAAAATTAAATAAAACATTTCAAAAATAGTCTAATTTAATGTTTAAGAATATTTCTATTAATTGAATAAGATTTATTTTTCTATTTAATTACTATCAATCATTCTAGTATTAGAATTTTTTAAAAACTATTAAATATTAGTATAAATATAAACCTATTATATTATAATTTTATTGGAGGTTTAAATTTTGGTTAAATATTGTCCTAAATGTGGAAATGCAAGTTACAATAGTGCCGCTGTTTGTGGAAACTGTGGATATGACTTTGAGCTTGGTTCTGCAAAAGGAAATGGTGGAAAAACTGGAAAATCAAAATTCAAACCTGGAAGTGATGATAATTCAAAAACTGGAAGTAGATGGGAACGTAACGAAGAAAAAAACATTTCAAAAGACTATGATCCAATCTACCTAACAGATAAAGAAAAATATGAGTTATTTAAATCTAGTAAAGAATCCGAAAACGGTTATCAAACTTTAACTACTAAAAAAGATAAATCCGATTCCGATTACACTATTATCCCAACCCATGAGGATAAAGATGAGGAAGAAGACTTCCCTAGTGTTTTTGATGATGTTAAAAGCGTTTTCAAAGATCATGATGAAGATGAAAAAACCGAATATGGATTTAGTTTCTTAAATAAAATTAGTAGAAGAACTATTGGAATCTTTGTTATAATTATTATAGCTCTTGCAATTATTGTTGCTGCAGGAGGTTTACTTGAATCTAACAGCCACCATCAAAATGCACCAACATTAGGTCCTGGTAACTATACCAGTGCTGAAGTTGTATTTAGTTTCCCAACAAATTGGTCACATTACAATAGTACCAATGGTGAAAGTAACCAAGGAGAAATATCATTCCGTACAGATGATGGAACTGTAATTGGTTTTAGTTGTGTTAACAATAGTAGAATAACATTAAAAGATATTACAAATAGTATCAATCAAACTGCACATTCCCTTAAAGGTAAAATCATAAGTGTTGAAAGCATTACCATTAATGGAGAAAATGCAACAGATATTGTTATTAACACCACAGGCCACGGTTATTCAAGATACATTTGTGTAATACATGACAATACATATTATACATGGGTTATTAATAACCACAAGAGTGATAACTTATACTTAAGTGCTGTTTACACTCCAGAAATCAATAGTATGATTGAAAGTATTCACTTCATCTAAAAAAAATATTAAATAACTCAATATTTTTAAAAACACTATTTTTTCACCACCAATGGAGGAAAAAAACTACTTTTTTCCTCTTTTTTTATAAAAAATTTTTATATTACTATTTTTCTACAAAAAAACAAATTTTTTTTATGATTTAATATGAATGAATTAACTTTAGGTTTATGTCAAATACAAGTAATAGATGATAAGAAAGCTAATCTTAAAAAAGCAGAAGAATTTTTAATAAAATCCCATCAAAAAGATGTTGAACTAGCAGTATTACCTGAGATGTTTAATTGTCCTTATGAAAATAGTAAATTTGTAGAATATGCTGAAGAAGAAGAGGACAGTTATACAGTAAATTATATTAGTAATTTAGCCCAAGATTATGATTTATATATTGTTGCAGGAAGTATTCCTGAAAAACGAGAGGATAAAATTTATAATACTTGCTTCTTTTTCAATAATAAAGGAAAGATTATTAGTAAGTATAGTAAAATGCATTTATTTGATGTTGATGTTAAAGGAGGTATTAGTTTTTTTGAATCTGATACTTTAACTGCAGGTGATAATTTTAGTTTAACTGATACTCCTTGGGGTAAAATTGGTTTGGGGATATGTTATGATGTTCGGTTTCCTGAATTTGCAAGAGTATTGTGTTTAGATGGTGCTGATATTCTTATTTATCCTGGTGCTTTTAATATGACTACTGGTCCAAGCCATTGGGAGACTTTGTTTAAGTCTCGTGCTTTAGATAATCAGGTTTATAGTGTTGGTGTTGCTCCTGCATTAAATGAAGATTTAACTTATCATTCTTATGGACATAGTTTAATTTGCACACCTTGGGGTGATGTTAAAAAGAGTGCAGATTATAGTGAAGAATTAGTTATTGAAAGTATAGATTTAGATTTAATATCTAAGGTGCGTGGTGAGATTCCTGTTTTAAAGAATCGTAGATGCGATGTTTATAGTGTGGAGAAAAAATGAGTGGGATGGAAGAATAAAAATTTTAGATTAATAGTTTTTTTATTCTTCTTTAAAGATTATTGTTCCTGGGACGAAGTAGTCTGTGTAGTCTTTCATGAATTTGACTACTGCTTTGTCTTGTTGTTTTGCTGTTTTTCCTAGTTCTTTTATTTCTGTGTCGATTATTCCTTGTTTTTTAAGTGTTTCGAATCTTATTTTTGCTATGTTGGTTTCTGCTTTTTTGATGGATTTGTTGCATGATTTTTTGAAGTCTTTGTCTTTTTCTTTTCGTCTTGCTTTTTTGATTAGTTTTATTCCTTCTTCTATTTCAAGGTCTCCTAGTGCGTGTACTGCTGCGAGTCTTACTCCCCAGTCTTCGTCTTCTAGTCCTGTTGCTATGTCGTCTATGTTGTCGTTTGCTACTAGTTCTCCTAGTCCTCTTATTGCTACTTTTCTAACTATTGGGTCTTCGTCTGTGGTTGCTTCTACAAGGTATGGTATTACTTTCTTGTCTTTTGTTTGTTTTAGTGCGTAGACTATGTATCTTTTGTTTTGTCCTTCTTCTTTTTGGAATTGTTCTATTAGTTTGTCTACTGCTGCGGTTCCTAGTGTTCCTAGTATTTCTGCTGCTTTGAATCTTACTTGTGTGTTTTCGTCTGTTGCTGCTGTTATTAGTGTGTCTATTGCTGATTCGTCTTGTATTCCTTCTAAGCTGTTTATTGCTTGTTTTCTTATTTTAACATCTTCGTTTGTTAGGTTTTTTAGTGCTTCGTCGTATGATAATTTTTCATCTGTCATGTGAATTTTTACTCTCCCGAACTTTTTTTTACCAATATTTTTATAAAAAATTATGATTAAATAATTATGTTAATATATTATAATTATTTTTTATTAGTTTTATAATTTTTATTTGTTTTTTTGTGTTATGATAAAGTTTCAAGATAAAGTATATAGTAAAAAAGAGATTTATGCAAATCTCCATCCTTGGGTTAGGCAGTGGTTTGATAGTGAGTTTGATGATTTTACGCCTGCTCAGAAGAGGGCTATTATGGATATTCATAATGGTGATAATGTTCTTATTAGTTCTCCTACTGGTTCGGGTAAGACTTTGACTGCTTTTTTGAGTATTCTTAGTGAGCTTACTTTTCTTGCTGAACGTGATGAGTTGGAGGATAAGGTTTATTGTATTTATATTAGTCCTCTTAAGGCTTTGGATAATGATATTTGGAAGAATTTGGATGTTCCTTTAGATGGTATTGAGCGTATTGCTGGTAAGTCTTTAGGTATTCGTAAGGCTGTTAGGACTGGTGATACTAGTCAGTATGAGCGTTCTAAGATGTTGAAAAAGCCGCCTCATATTTTGATTACTACTCCTGAGACTTTGGGTATTTTGTTGGTTGCTCCTAAGTTTCGTTTGAAGTTGAGTAATGTTAAGTATGTTATTGTTGATGAGATTCATTCTCTTGCTGAGAATAAGCGTGGTGTTCATTTGTCTTTAAGTTTGGAGAGGTTGCAGAGTTTGGTTGGTGGTTTTACTCGTATTGGTTTGTCTGCTACTGTTTCGCCTTTGGAAGAGGTTGGTAAGTTTCTTGTAGGTTATGAGTATGGTGTTGAAAGAGATTGTAATATTGTTGATGTTAATTATATAAAAGATATGGATATGGAGGTTTTATCTCCTGTTGATGATATTATTTTAGCTGATGAGGAAGATATTCGGATGGGTATGTATGATTTGGTTGATGAGTTGATACAAGATCATAAGACTACTCTTATTTTTACTAATACTCGTCATGGTACTGAGAGTTTTGTTTATAATTTGAAGAAGTTGTATCCTGAGAATTATAATAGTGAGAATATTATGGCTCATCATTCTTCATTGTCTCGTGATGTTAGGCTTAAAACTGAGGATATGTTAAAGGAAGGTAGTTTGAAGGTTGTTGTTTCTTCAACTAGTTTGGAGTTAGGTATTGATATTGGTTATATTGATTTGGTTATTCTTATTAATTCTCCTAAGAGTGTTTCTAGGGCTTTGCAGCGTATTGGTCGTAGTGGTCATGCATTGCATGCTAAGTCTAAAGGACGTATTATTGTAACTGATCGTGATTCTTTGGTTGAGTGTTCTGTTTTGCTTAAGAATGCTAAGGAAGGTCGTATTGATAAGTTGCGTATTCCGAATAATTGTTTGGATGTTCTTGCTCAGCAGTTGTATGGTATGAGTATTGAGAATCCTTGTGATATTGATTATACTTTTGATATTGTTCGCAAAAGTTATTGTTATAAGGATTTGAGTCGTGATGATTATGAGGATGTTTTAAGTTATCTTGCTGGTGAGTATGTTGCTCTTGAAGAGCGGTATGTTTATGCTAAGATTTGGATTGATTATGATAAAGGTATTTTTAGAAAGCGTGGGAAGATGGCTCGTGTTTTGTATAGTACGAATATTGGGACCATTCCAGATCATAGTATGGTTAAGGTGAAGTGTGCTGGTGAGGTTGTTGGTAATATTGAAGAGGATTTTATGGAGCGTTTGAAAAAGGGTGATACTTTTGTTTTGGGTGGTCGTATTTATCGTTTTAATTATGGTCGTGGTATGACTATTAATGTGAGTCCTGCTCAAGGTCCTCCGAGTATTCCTTCTTGGTTTTCTGAGGAGTTACCTTTGTCTTTTGATTTGGCTGTTGATATTCAGCGTTTTAGATCTTTGATGGAAGGTAAGTTTGAGTATAGTAAAAGTAAAAGTGAGATTTTAGATTTTATTCATACATATCTTTATGTTGATGATTTTGCTGCTAATGCTATTTATGAGTATTTTCATGAGCAGTTTGTTTATTCAGTTATTCCTAGTAATCGTAAACTTGTAGTGGAGCATTATAAAGGTTTTGGTGGTAGGAAATTTGTTATTTTCCATAGTCTTTTTGGTCGAAAGACTAATGATGCTTTAAGTCGTGCTGTTGCTTATATTGCTGCGACTAAGTATAAGCGCGATGTTAATATTAGTATTAGTGATAATGGTTTTTATTTAAGTAGCGATAAGAAGATTAATGGTTTAGATTCTTTTAATCAATTGACTAGTGAGAATATTGATGATATTTTGGATAAGGCTTTAGATAAGACTGAGACTCTTGCTAGTCGTTTTCGTCATTGTGCCGGTAGATCTCTTATGACTCTTAGGCATTATAAAGGTGATCAGAAGTCTGCAGGTAGGCAACATGTTCGTGGCAAGATTCTTTTAAAATTTGTCCAGGATATGGATAAGAATTTTAGTATTTTAAAAGAAGCTAAGCGTGAGGCTACTGAGGATTATATGGATATTAAGAATGCTAAGAAATTATTGCAGTGGATTGAAAGTGGAGGTATGGAAATAGTTAGTGTTAATACTGTTATACCTACTCCTTTTGCATATAATCTTGTAAGTAGAGGATATTTGGATGTTTTAGCTCAAGGAGATAAGGCAGAATTTAGTAAACGTATGCATAAAGCTGTGAGGGATAAGGTTAAAGAGAAAATTAAAAAGCAAGATTATTTTGATGATGAGTTTTTCTTTGAATAAAATTTTTAATATTAAAATTATAAAAGTATATAATATTATTTTAGTAAATTAAAATTAATAGGAGAGGTTTTTTTATATGGTTAATTGGACTGCAGCTGCAATTGGATTTATTTTAACTGTTCTTGTTGAAAGTTATATGGGATTTACAGGAACTGTTGAAATTATAGGTTTAATTGTTGTTGGTTTTATTGTAGGGCTTTTGACTCGTGAGGATTTATGGAATGGTATGTATAGTGCCATAATAGCTGGAGCCGCAGGTGTTGTGATTACTGCAATAATATTTATGATAATGATTAATACTAATATTGCATTTTTAACTGCTATTTTTGGAGGAATTGTTGGATTTTCAGTTTCTGGTTTGAATGTTGTTCCAGAAGTTCTTATTAAAATGATTTATTGTATGATTATTATGGGAATTGCTGGTGGAGTTGGAGGATATATTAGTCGTAGAAAACATGTTAATTGATTTTTATGAATTTAGATAATTTTAAAGATTGGTTTTATAATTATAAGTGGATGGAGTTTGTATTAGCTTGTGTGTTTACTGTTGTTGTTGGTACTATTGCTTATAATTATAAACTTGATTTGTTAGGTCCTTTTGCTGCTATTGGTTTGATTGTTATTGGATATATTAGTAAGGATAAAATTGTTGGTGCGGTAATGGGAGGGATTGGTGCTCTTCCTATTGCAATTGCTATTCATTTAAAAATTTTAGGGCCGATAAATTTTGATGGTGAAAATTACTTCCTTTTTATTTTATTAATTTATGTTTTTGTTTTTATTATGGGTTTAATTGTTGGTTTGATTGGAAGTATTGTTTATACTAGTAGACAGAAGTCTATTGAAAATGTGAAATTTGTTGGTAAAAATTCTACTAAAAAGAGAAAAAATAAGAAAAAATAATAATCTAGATTTTTTTATGTTAATATTTTATCTAGATTATCTGTTTCTATTGCGTTTTTGATTTCGAGGGAGATTCTTCTTCCCATACTCATTCCTTCACCATATTTTAGGTGGCTGTATGGTGATCCGTTCATGAATGTGTTGGTTCCTCCATCTGTTCTTGCACTTGTTTCGAATACTATTACTTCTAGGTTGTCGTTTACTAGTGTTTGTAGACAGAATGGTCCGTTACATCCTGGTTTTACTAGTTGTTTTGCACTTTCTACAAATTTGTCTCCTAAGTCAAATACTTGTGTTAATAGAGATTCTCTTATTACTACTGGATGGTTTCCTGTTACTACATAACTTGGGGATTTATCTATGTCTAGTTGATCTTTTGCTGGCATTCTGACAAAGCCGTCTATACTTGATTCGTATCTTGTGTCCATTCCGAGTACTTCTACTTCATCGTTTAGTGCTGAGTAGAAGTAGTGTATGCAGTAGTTACATCCTGCTACGTATTCTTCTATGTGTGCTTGTTCTACGTCTTCGTCTTCTATCCATCCTCTGTTTTTCATTGCTTCTATTTTTTTGTTGAATTCTTCTGGTGATCCTGCTACGAAGTATCCTCTTCCTCCTCTTGCTCCTGGGAATTTTACCATTACTTCTCTGTCGATTTTTTCTGGTGAGTCGTATTTTTGTGGTATTCTTATGTTTCCTTTTACGAGTATTTCTCTTTCAAGATCTCTTTCTGCTTCCCATCTGAGCATGTCTCTGTTACCGAACATTGGTACGTTGAATTTGTCTTCAACATTGTCGAGTCCTGCGTATGCTACAAAAGATCCATGTGGTATTACTATTGCATTGAGTTCTTTTAGTTGTTGTTGTACTTCTTCGTTTACAATGTCTTTGAATTTATCTACCATTATGTATTCGTCTGCTACGTCAAATCTTTTGTATGGTATTTCTCTTCCTTTTTCACAGACTATTGCTGTTTTAAATCCTTCTTTTTTCGCACCTTCAAGTATATGTAGGCTTGTGTGACTTCCAAGAGTTGCAATAGTTATGTTTTCTTTGTCATATCCATTTACTATGTCTAAGATATCTTCTTTTTTTATTTTACCCATTTTTTAAAATCTCCATTGTATTTTTATCTGAAAAATATTTTTTTGTAAATTAGAGATAAAAATTAAAAACCATAAAAAACTATTTTTTTATAAATTTAAAAATTTTTTTTATAATACAAATATAATATCTGAAAATATACAATTATAAAATTAACTTAATTATGCTATGACCACCTATAATCTAAAATCAAAATCTAAAGGACACCTTTAAAAAAATAGTTAATTTAGTGAAAATTTTCGTAAAAACAATAATATTTATATTATAAAATAGGCAAATATTAAAAATAGCTTAAATACTAGCTAAATTAGTTAACTTAATTAACTATTATTTGAAAAATTCTTTTTTTTAAATTAAATTAATATTAAAAAAAAGGTCGTGAAACATAATTGCTTGATGAAATAGAATTAATTAAAAAAGTAGAATTACTAGCAAAAATGGGATTATCCTATCAAACATCATTTGATAAAATCTATGCCCACAATACAGACACTGCAGTAATTTGCCTATCCAGAGACAACAGAGAATTCCAATTCCAACAAGGTTTCTTTAACTTCTTTGGAGTAGGAGATCAAATAAACGAAGAAAATTTCGATTACAGATACATAAAAAAATTAATATTTGACAAGGTTCTAAACTTCGAAGAAGCATACCAAATATATGCAGATAGTTTACTGGAATTAGAACAAGGAAACATACAACACATCTCCATGGAAAATATTTACTATAATAAAGATTCCTTACTCAGATGTATAGACTGTTCCTTCTTCAATGTAACATTTAAAGGCGAACCTTACATGTTAGTTATTGTAAGTGACAATACAAACCACATTGAAGATAAACTAGTTCTAAACGAAATGAGCTCAGATAAAGATGTACTATTAAAAGAAGTGCACCACAGAGTAAAAAACAATCTCCAAATATTAGCAAGTCTAATAAGATTACAAGAAAGATTTGGAATCGACTACAAAGAAATAGTTAACTCAATGCAACTCTCCATATCTTCCATGGCATTAATACATGAAAAAATGTATTCTGACAAACACTTTGGAGACATATTAGCATCCAGTTTCTTTGAATCCTTTAAAAAGAATGTAACCGATTTATATGGAAGTACAGGAATAGAATTCACATTTGATATGGAAGATGAATTATACTTATCTGGAAATACAATCACACCATTATTATTAATAGCAAATGAATTAATAATAAATTCCATAAAATATGCATTCCCTGATGACTTTGAAGGTGAAAAAAAAATATATGCCCAACTTAAAACAGAACCAAGAGATGGTGACAACATAGGAGTCCTTGTATACCACGATACAGGAGTAGGTTTAAGTAAAGACGAACAGAAAAATCGTGGAAGCTTAGGAACCATGCTACTTGAATCATTAATAAGCCAAATTGATGGGAAATATGAAACAATTGGTGATGGAGGATTCAGCTTTAAAGTAGAATTCCCAATAGAAAATTTCATCGTACACAGAGAAGAAAACAAAGAATTAAAAGATATTGTTACAGAAAGCATAAACAAAAACAAATAAAAGGAGTTAAAAATTATGGCAAACACAATATTAATAGTTGAGGATGAAGCTATTACTGCATTAGATTTAAAATTCACATTAGAAGAATTAGGATACGATGTAGTGGACACTGTTGATAATGGGCAAGATGCAATAGATACTGCAGCAGAATTATGTCCTGATTTAACAATAATGGATATAAACTTAAAAGGACAAATGAATGGAATAGAAGCTGCGAAAAAAATATTAGAATTAAACTTAGCAGTAATATACTTAACAGCAAACTCTGATGAAGCAACATTCCAAGAAGCATTACAACACTCATCAGCATCTGCATTCATATCCAAACCATTTAATAAAGATGCAATAAAACATAACATCGATATTGCAATTACAAGATCCAAAATCGAAGCAGAGAAAATTGATTTAGCTCACGGATTTGTAAAAGACCAATAAAAATAAAATTAGAATATTCTAATTTCACAAGCAAAAATAAACACACCGCCTTTTTTCACCAACACACCCACACCCCCAAATAATCTAAAGTAAAAAGAATATATTATCAAATTTTTTTATAAAAAAAGTTAATACAAACAACTACCAAAATATAATATTAATATAAAAAAAGATAAAGGAGGTGCAATAAAGTTGGCAGAAGACACCAACCAAATGGTATTAGAACTCAATACTGAAAAAGAAAATAGCGAAGAAAACAAAACTACTGAAGAAAAAAATATTGAAGCAGAAACCAAAGAGGAAGAAGAAAACACTGAAAATTCTAACACTGAAGAAGAACCTGTAGATGAAAACACTGGAATAATTGACGAATTAGCTAAAAAAGAATTTTCATCACTAGATTCATCAAAATACCAGGAAAACACAAACACCGCTTCAGATGATGTTGGAATATGTATATTAAGTAAAAATCCAGAAATAATAGAAACCATTACTGAAACAATAGAAACTGCAAACCACAAATTATTAGAAGTATCCAGTGATGGAGAAGAATTCCTTAAAAAAATAGATGAATTAAACCCACAACTTATTTTCATAGGATTAGAACTAGATGGGAAACTAGATGGTGTTAAAACTGGAGAAAAAATATCTGAAAGAAACATACCATTAGTCTACATATTCAAAGATTCTGCAGATATTGAATCTAACAAATTCCTAATAACAAACTACGGTTTTATATTTGAATTTTTCAAACCTGAAGAAATTAAATTCACAATGGAAATAGCATTAAAAAAACATAAAACCGACATAACACATGTAAGTAAAGTAGAAACACGATTCCAGGAAAAAAATATTGAATTAGGAATAGAAAAATTATACTCAACATTACTCTTAATATTATCTATCTTCTTAATAGTTGCAGGATTAATATCAAGAAATGTAACATTTATGCAATG
This sequence comes from uncultured Methanobacteriaceae archaeon, assembly GCA_964431035.1. Classification (GTDB taxonomy): domain Archaea; phylum Methanobacteriota; class Methanobacteria; order Methanobacteriales; family Methanobacteriaceae; genus Methanobrevibacter_A. Next base: position 73,874 of record CAYSIF010000004.1, read on the forward strand.
GATAGTGTTCATACCTGCAGTATTAATGCTAACACTAGGAATAGTTAGTTTATTTAAACAAAGAGAAGTTATACCTTATGAAGAACCTCCATTCGTATCAGCAATAATCCCCGCACACAATGAGGAGTACACAATAGAAACTACCGTTAGAAGCATTGGAGCAATGGAATACAATGACAACGAAGGTAACAGAAACTACGAAATAATCGTAGTAAACGATGGATCCACAGACCGTACTGGAGAAATATTAGCAGGTTTAAAAGGCGAAATAGAAAACTTAAGAATCATAACTAGAAAACCCCCAAAATCAGGGAAGGGAAAAGGTTTTGTTCTAAACGATGCACTAGTATTAGCCCATGGAGAAATTGTAGGAGTATTTGATGCAGATACACAAGTAAAACAAGATTACCTGCAAACATTAATACCCTACCTCAATCACAAAAAAGTTGTTGGAGTGCAAAGTAGAGTAAAAATGTATAACAAAGACCATAACTTCCTAACAAACATGCAGGAAGTTGAATTCTCAGGTTTTGCAAATGTATTAAGAGCAAAAGACACAATAGGATTTAATGGATTCTTAGGTGGAAATGGACAATTCGTTAAAAAAGAAGCAATACAAAGTGCTGGAAAATGGGATGGATTTGCAGTAACTGAAGATTTAAACTTAAGTATAAAAATATTATTAAATGGCCAAGGAATAAGATTCTGTCCAGAAGTTGCAGTTTACCAAGAAGCAGTAACTGAATGGAGACCATTCATGAGACAAAGAGTCCGATGGGCAATAGGTAACTTTGAAACACTTTTCGTTTATGCACCAAAAATAATAATGGGAGATATTGACATTGTAGAAAAAATAGGTATACTCTCACATGTCTCATTATATGCATTTAACTTATTCATATTCATAGGATTCATAATATTTATTGTTAATGTTCTTGCATGGTTTGTATTTGGAGTACCAACAGTAATACGTATGGAAGCACCAATAGAAATAGGAATAGTATCTGCAACAGCATTCTTCCCAGGTACTGCAATATCACTATTTAGAGATGATAAAAGATACTTGCAATTCCTTAAAGATTTAATATACTACTGGTTATACTGTTTCCACTTAATCCCATTATTCTTTAAAACATTAGCAAATATGATAAGTAGAAAAGAAAGAACATGGGCAAAAACCACACACAAAGGAGCCACAGACGACTAAAAAAATAAGAGTGTGAATTTTTATGAGAAATAAAGATAAAATATTAAGCACAATAATTATTATATTATTCATATTTGTTATTGCAAATCTTGGAGCAATTAATAACTTTTTAGCAGCAGTAACAGATAAAGATATTGAATTTGGACATACACATATTATTATTCCAGAAGCATGGAATACTACTGATGAAATGGGAATAACAGAAGTGAAATCAAATAAATCATTTACTAATGGTTATGTAATTTGGGAGATTTGGGAAGATTGGCCTGAAGATCATATAACGCAGGTATCAAGGAATCTGTTAATTGAAGCGGAAAATGAAAATTATGTTGTTTTAAACTCAAGTACTGTTATGTTAGGTGGAGTTAATGTATCAAGAGAATATTTCTCTAATCCTACTCGTGATACTAATACTACTTATGACCATATTGGTGTGACTTATATTTTCCCTAAAGAGAATACTAATTATTCTGTTCAGATACATTATTTCACAGAAACTGATTATAATAATCCTAATTATACTCATGAATTAGATGATCGTATGGAGGATTTTATGGTTAATATTCATAATACTCATTATTTAGGTATTGTTACAGAATTATATAATTGGCTTTTCCCGAATAATTAATTTAAAATTTTTTTTATGGAGTCTTATTTTTATGAAGATTGGATTGATTTCTGATACTCATGTTCCTAATCGTATTTCAAGAATTCCTGGTAAGGTTTTTGAGGTTTTTAGTGATGTGGATTTAATAATGCATGCTGGAGATTTATGTGAGTTAAGTGTTATTCGTGATTTAGAAGAGGTTGCTCCTGTTGTTGCTGTTCAAGGAAATATGGATGCTTTTAATGGTTTGAATTTATCAAAATCTAAGGTTACTATTGCAGAGGATGTTCGTATTGGTTTGAATCATGGCGATATTCGACCTAGAGGCGATACTCAGCAGTTGTATTATATGGCTAAAGAGTTGGATGTTGATATTATGGTTACTGGCCATACTCATGTTCCTATGATTGAGCAGGTTAAGGATGTTTTGTTAGTTAATCCTGGCAGTCCTTCTGTTCCTCGTTTATCTGATCCTAGTGTTATGGTTCTTACTATTGATGGCAAGGATATTGATATTGAGGCATTTAAAGTTGGTGAGGCTGTTTGTTCTGGTTTGCAGTTTGCTGAAAGTAAGTTAAAAGAAGATTGAAATTTAGGTGTTATTTTTTTTATGGGTAGTCGTTGGCAAGTTGAAAAGAAAAGAGATCCTTATTATAAAAGAGCTAAGGCAGATGATTATCGTTCTCGTGCTTCTTATAAGTTAAAACAGTTGGATAAGAAGTTTAAGATTATTAAGAGTGGTAATAATGTTGTTGATTTAGGTGCTGCTCCTGGTGGTTGGTCTCAGGTTGCTCTTGAAAAAGTTGGTGATGAGGGTTGTGTTGTTGGTGTTGATTTGAATCGTATTCGTCCTTTTGGTGTGGATAATTTTCATCGTGTTCGTGGTGATTTTAATAGTGTTGAGGTTCAAGAGAAGATTTGGGGTTTTGTTGGGGGTCGTGTTGATGTTGTTATGAGTGATGCTTCTCCTTCTTTAACTGGTATTCGTGATATTGATCATTTGCGTAGTATTGATTTGATTGATTGTGTTGTTGGTATTTCTGATAGTATGCTTGTTAATGGTGGTAATTTGGTTATGAAGGTTTTTCAGGGTTCTGAGTATAAGAATACTATTGATGGTTTGAAAAAGAAGTTTAAGATTTTGAAAACTACTAAGCCTGCTAGTAGTCGTAAGAAAAGTAAGGAAATGTATGTTGTGGGGTTGAAGTTTAAAGGTGGTAAAAAATAGTAGTGATATTTTAATTGATTAAAAAGAATAATCAATTAAATATTCTAATAGTTTTAGTATTAAATAGTATAATTATTTAATGAATTTTTAATTTAAATTAGGTTTTAGTTATTTTCGTGCAATCGCACATACCCAATCAGTATCTTTGTGTGTAAGTTTATCATTTTTTTCTTTTGTGAAAGTTAAAACTTCATTAAAACCAGCTTGTAACAATGCATCCCCTAATTCTTCCTCATTATACAAAGTCATATTTAAAACTCTAATATGATCCTTCATTAATTCAACATCTTCATCAGCCCCACCTGCTTCATTACAAATAAAAATACTTCCACCAGTTTTAAGAACTCTAAAAACTTCTTTTAAATCTTCAACAAAATCTGGCCAGAAATAAACTGTTTCGAAACAAGTTACAAGATCAAATGTCTCATCCCCATAAGGTAATTGTGAAACACTTCCTTGCTGAATTTCAACTTTACCATTTTTAATATATTCACTATTAAGCTCTTTAGACTTATTCACACTTACTTCGGAGTAATCTAAACCATAAACTTTACCTTCAGGTGCTAATTCTGCAAATCTTTTAACATTTTTTCCTCCACCACATCCAACATCCAATATTATATCAGATGAATCTATTTGTAAGTGGCTTACTCCCCATTGTGCTAAGGATTCATGACTTTTATTCATTCTATCAAGTATTTGTTCACCATATTCTCCTTCAGGTTTTCTTGCATTTTTAATTAGTTTTTCATCCATGGTTATTAATTCAACTCCTTAGAATTTTTTTTATAAAAAAAAGGAGTGAAAAAATAGAAAAAAATGGATTCTCTATTTTAACACTCCTTTAAAATTTACCTTTCAAATAGATAAAATTTTTTTATTGTGTTTACATCATTGGTGGCATTCCACCAGCAGGCATTCCACCAGCTGCGTCTTCAGGGGATGCTGCAGATGCGATAACATCATCAATTCTTAAAATCATTTCAGCTGCTTCAGATGCAGATTGTAATGCTTGTTTTTTAACACGTTTAGGTTCGATTACACCTGCGTCTTTCATATCAGTAACATCACCAGTAAAGACATCTAATCCCATGTATGCAGATTTTTCTTGTGCGTTTCTTAAATCTACAAGAGAGTCTATACTGTCTAATCCTGCGTTTTCAGCTAATGTTTTTGGAACAACTTCTAAACTTTCTGCAAATGCAGTGATTGCTAATTGTTCTCTTCCACTGATGGAGTCTGCGAAGTCTTTTAATTTTTTGGACATTGCTACTTCTGGTGCTCCTCCACCTGCTACTACTTGGTCATCTTCGACTGTAGCTGCAACTACACCTATTGCATCTTCAACTGCTCTTTCAATTTCGTCTACGATGTGTTTGGTACTTCCTCTTACGAGTAAAGTTACTGCTTTTGGTTCTTTACATTCTTCAACAAAGATCATGTCTTCGCCTGAGATTTTTTGTTGTGTTACAGAACCTGCATCACCTAAGTCGTCACCAGTTAAGTCGTCTAAGTTTGTTACAACTGTTGCGCCGGTTGCTCTAGAGAGTTTTTCTATATCGGATTTTTTAACTCTTCTTACTGCAAGTACTCCTTCTTTAGCAAGGTAGTGTTGTGCTAAGTCATCAATTCCTTTTTGACAGAATAGTACGTTTGCTCCTGCGTCTGCAATTTTTTGTACCATTTCTTTGACCATTTGTTCTTCTTGTTCTATGAATGCTTGCATTTGTGCAGGGTCAGTTATTCTGATTTCTGCATCTACTTCTGTTTCTTTTACTTCTAATGCAGAGTTGAGTAATGCAATTTTTGCACCGGAAATTTCATCAGGCATTCCAGGGTGTACTCTTTCTTTGTCAATTATTACTCCTTGAACAAGGGAGGAATCTTCTACTACTGCACCATCTTTTTTCTCAATTTTTATGTGGTCTGTGTCCACATTGGTTCCGTCAGCTACTTGTGTTACTGCTTCTACTATGAGTTTTGCTAATGGTTCTCTTGCTTTTTCTGTTCCTTTTCCAGTCATTGCAGTCATTGCGACTTTTGTTAATATTTCATCGTCTATGTTTTTGATTGCAATTTCATCGAGGATTTCTTGTGCTTTTTCTGCTGCTTTTCTGTATC
>CAYSIF010000005.1:0-73496 GCA_964431035.1 uncultured Methanobacteriaceae archaeon
AAATAAACAAATAAACTAATTTTACACAAATGCCGTAACAACTTTACACTATCTTATTTAGTAAAAATTTATTAGTATTATTTTATCATATTATTAATTATGACATTTAGTAAAAGAGGTTTGCTTATTGGTCGTATGCAACCGGTTCATAATGGACATATTGATATTATTAAAGAAACATTGAAAGAGGTTGATGAGTTAATTATTGGTATTGGTAGTGCTCAGTTATCTCATACTTTAAAGGATCCTTTTACTGCTGGTGAGCGTTTGTTGATGCTTACTCATGCTTTGGTAGATGTTAATATTCCACCTGAATCTTATTATATTATTCCTATGGAGGATATTCAGATGAATGCTGTTTGGGTTTCTCATGTTAAGATGATGACTCCTCCGTTTTCTAAGGTTTATTCTGGCAATCCTCTTGTTAAGCGTTTATTTACAGAAGAAGGTTATGATGTTAAATCTCCTCATTTGTATAATCGTGAGGAGTTATCTGGTACTGAGATTAGAAGTAGGATTTTAAATGATGGTGATTGGGAGCATTTAGTTCCTAAGGCTACTATTGATTTGATTGATGAGATTGATGGTGTTAATCGCCTAAAAGATTTAGCTAAAAAAGAAGTTAGTGAGTTAATTTAATAAATTTTAATCTTTTTTTAAATAATAATTGGAATTAGAGTGTTTTTTTATCCTCCTGCAAGGATTACTTCTATTCCATCGTCTGTTTCTATTTCTTTTTTGAAGTCTACTTCGTGTTTTACTCTTTCTATTACTTCACTTAGTGCTTTGTTTGTTTCTTGTCTGTGTGCTCCTAGTACTGCTACTTGGAATAGTGGATCTCCTGTGTAGAATTCTCCTATGTAGTGGACTATGTTTACTTGTTTTACATTGTATTTTATTTTTGTTGAGTCTGCGATTTTTTTTATTTCTTGTTTTGCTTTTTCTGTATCTGGTGTTGTTAGTGTTAGTTTTTTTATGATTTTGTTGTCTTCTTTTCCTCTTACGAATCCTGTGAATGTGTATATTGCTCCACAGTTGTCGATTTCTGGGTTTTTGTTTATATCGTTTATTAAATCTTCTGTTGTGTAGTATTCATCATCTTTTTTTATTAGTTTGATTATCATTTTATGTTTTTTCCTGAAATATTTTTTTTATAACTATTGTTATGTTATTTTGTATTTTTAAATTAAAATAGTTTAAGAATATTTAAAAAAAGTAGTAAAAAAATGGGAGAAAAAGTAAAAAGAAGAATTTTACCAGAATAAATCTACTTCTTTTAATTTATTTTCAAACCAATGAGATTTTTCATCCGCATAACCTTTAATAATTATTGCTAAAACTAAAACAATCAAAGCATATAATATTAAAATAGAAAATGCTGGAATAAAATTAGCCCATAATAATCCAAGAGAGGATTCACGAACCATTGTTATAGCATAAGTCATTGGCATAATTGGATAAAGTATTTGGAATATTGGATTCATTAACTTAATAGGGTAAATTCCACCAGTAGATTGTATCTGCAATACTAACCAAACTACATTTGCTGCTTTACCAACATGACCTAAAGATGATACTAATGAGTATGTAATCATCATAAATACTGCTGAAATTAGATAACAAGATAATAAGAACATTGGCATATTGGACACTTCAATTCCAAGTAATAATGCTCCAATAATTGTTACTGTTGCTTGTAAAACAGATAAAATTAAGAATAATGCTAATTTTCCAAAGTAAACTTCCACTGGCTCGTATTTTGTTCCTGTTGCTTGTCCTGGTTTAACCATTACTGTCGTAATTACTCCACCAACCCACATTGATAGAACAATATAGAATGCTGCTACTTCAGAACCATATTCATCTACTTCATATAAGTTTGTTGTATTTAGTTTTACAGGAGAGTAGAAGTATTCTCCAAGTTGATCTTCATCAAGTCCTGTTACTGAACCTAAGGAATTTGATGCTCCTGAAAGTGCACTTGATGCAGATAATAATGCTGATGCAGATGAAGATGCTAGTAATTGTGATCCTGCCGCTAATGTTAAAGCACCGTTAGCTAATTGTACTGAGCTTCCTGCTAATTTAGAGCTTCCTTGTGCAAGATTGCTTGATTGGCCTGCTAGTGTTGAACTTGAGTTAGCTAAACCTGCTACACCATGAACTAATGTTTCTACTTGAGGAGGATAAGTGTGTGATGCTATTTCTTGCTCTATTTGATTTGAAGCTTGTGAAATCTGTGATGCTCCACTAGATATTTGGGATGCTCCACCGGATACTTGGCCTGCACCGTTTGAAACTTGTGATGCTCCACTTGAAACTTGGGAGGAACCACTGGAAATTTGGTTTGCACCTGATTGTACTTGGCCTGCTCCACTAGCTAGTTGTGATGATCCTGATGCTAAGCTTGATTGTAGTTCACCAAGTTTTCCATATGCTGCGAGATTTATAAATTCTACGATTTCAGCATTCATATCTTTGTAGATTGCATTTGCTCCAGTATCACTTAGACGAGGACTCATTGGATTTTCTTTTCTGTTTACTATGTATTCAAGTATTCCTGAGTGTGGGTCGCCTGTTGTTATTGATACTATGTCTTGGCTGAAGGTTTCGGGTATTATTATTCCTCCAGCATAATCTCCCCTGATAACACCCTCTCGCAGCTCTGTTTCATTTACGAAATGCCAGTGAAATTCTTGATTATTTTTTAATTTATCTACTAAGTCATTACCTAGTGTAAGGTTTAGTCCCTCATATGTGGCTCCTTTATCTAGGTTTGTTATTGCAAAGTCTAATTCCTCAGTATTTCCATAAATATCCCAACATGCAGCTATGTTTAGAAGAGCATATAATGATGGTAATATTATTATTGCTGTTAAAACAAGAATTACTATTGGATTTTTTACTGTGGATTTTAGATCTTTTTTAACAATTTCTAAAATGTTTTTACCATGTAATTTTACCACTTTTTTTATTCTCCCATTAAATTATCTATAATATTATTACTTTTCTTTATGATATTATATAATAATTTATAAAATGTTGTCTAAATCAACTAAAGCAGAGGATAATAAAAAAAATTAGTTAAAAAAGAATAATTTAGCAAACATTAAAACTAAAATTGCAATAATTACTAAAATCAAAATATAGAAAATTCCATCAAAATTTTGTTCTTTAAACCTATGATATGCAAAATAAGCAAGTAATAAGATTATTATTAAATCTAAAATTTGTACAATCATTATTAATTTCCCCTTTAATTTTATATTTTTATTAGAACAATAATATTATGTATATAAATAAATTATTAAATTTACTTTAAATATTTTTTTAAAAAGAAAATATAATAACAATTGTTAACAAATACAAATTATATAAAAAAAATGGAGAAAAAATAAATGAAACAACTAGACGACATCACAGTATCCAAAGCAATAATCGAAGAATATATGAACGACCTACTAGACTACACTGAAATGGATGTAGCAATAGTGGGAGGCGGACCATCAGGAGTAACCGCAGGATACTACCTAGCAAAACAAGGATACAAAGTAGCATTATTCGAAAGAAAACTAAGCATAGGAGGAGGAATGTGGGGCGGAGGAATGATGTTCAACAAAATCGTCGTCCAAGAAGAAGGAAAAAGAATACTAGACGAACTAGACATCACCTCAAAAAAATACACAGACAACTACTACACAATAGACTCAATAGAGTGTACATCAACACTATGTTCCAAAGCAGTGAAAGCAGGACTAAAAATATTCAACTTAATAAGTGTAGAAGACGTAATGATAAGAGAAGACGGAATAAACGGACTAGTACTCAACTGGAGCTCAGTAGAAATGTCCGGACTACACATCGACCCACTAACAGTAAAAAGTAAAGCAGTAATAGATGCAACAGGACACCCATGCGAAGTTACAAAAATAGTGCAAAACAAACTAGAAGGCAAACTAAACACAAAAACAGGAAACATAATGGGAGAAAAATCCATGTGGGCAGACAGAGCAGAAGGAGAAATACTAAACAATGTAACCGAAGTCTACCCAGGATTATACGTAACAGGAATGGCAGCAAACGCAGTACACGGATCCACAAGAATGGGACCAATATTCGGAGGAATGCTCCTATCAGGAGAATACGTTGCAGACAAAGTAATTGAAAAAATAAAAAAATAAAGGAACAAAACAAATATGATAAATAAAACCCAAGAAACAATCACCAACTTAAGAGAAAAAAGCCCACTAACACACTGCATCACAAATTTCGTAACAGTAAACGATTGTGCAAATGCAGTACTTGCAATAGGCGGTTCACCAATAATGGCAAACGAACCAACTGAAGCAGAAGAAATAGGCACCATTGCAAACAGTTTACTAATCAATATAGGAACACTAACAAAAAACCAAATAAAAGCAATGGAAGTAGCAAGCCAACATGCACACAAAACAAACACACCATTTGTATTAGACCCTGTAGGTATTGGAGTAAGCAAAATAAGAAACCAAACCTCAATAAACATAATAAAAAATAGTAAACCACAAATTATACGTGGAAACTTATCTGAAATAAAAGCCATTGCAACATTAATCGGAATACTCGAAGAATGCAGTACAGTAAAAGGTGTAGATGTATCTGAAAATGATATAATAAATGAAGATACAGTTAATGAAACTGGAATTTTAATAAAAAATATTGCAAGCAAATTAAACACAGTTATTGCAGTATCTGGACCAATTGATATAATCTCTGATGGACAGGATGTTTATTATATAAGAAATGGGGATAAAATGATGTCTCAGATAACTGGAAGTGGTTGTATGCTTGGATGTGTGATGGCATCATATTTAGCAATAACAAATCCTTTAGAAGCTGCAATTACGGCAACACTTGTTTTAGGAGTATCTGGTGAAATAAGTGCTGAAAAATCTAAAGATGAAGGTACTGGTACCTTTAGAACAAATTTAATTGATGAATTATCAAAAATTAATCCAGATACTATTGAAAAATATGGTAATTTAAGTAAGGAATAAAAAAATTACCATTATTTTTATTCTTTTTTATTAAATTCTTCTATTGTATTATCTGCTAGTTCTAATACTGTTTCTTTTAAATCTGGATAATCATTACTTATTGGTATTGGTATATTATCACAGTATACAACATCTAAGCCTGCATCTAGAGAGTCTTTTGTTACTACATCTACTGCTGCTGCTTTTAGTTCTGTTAGTATTAAATCAACATCATCAATATATTTTTCTATATCTTTTTGTAGTAGTGGTCTGTTTGATAGGTGTGATGTTGTTCCTATAACTTTACAGCCATATTCTTCTTCTAGGTATTCTACTAGTATGTCTTTTACTTGTTCTGGTGCTGTTGTTGCGAATAGTATTTTCTTATTTGATATGTTATCTAGTGGTTTTGGTCTGAATACTGTTGAGATTATTTTTGCTTTTGGGTTTAGTTTGTGTGCGTAGTCTTCTATTTTTTTTACTTGTTCTGGTGTTGTCATTGGTTGTTCGCACATTGTTAGGATTATTAAGTCTGCTAGCATTATTCTTAGTGGTCCGAAGTAGTGTTCTATGTTCATTAGTGGTTGGTTTGCTCCTATGAGTAGTATTGTTGAGTCTGTTTTTATTGGTGGTATTGCTGCACCGCTTCCTTCGAATATTATGAATTTGTTTTCTACGGTGTTTGCTATTTCTGCTCCTTGTATCATGTTTGTTTGGAATACTTCTCCTGTCATTCCTCCACCGCATCGTCTGCATCCTATTGTGAGTATTCTGCTCATTAGTGCATCTTCCCAGTGGTCGCTTGCTGCGTGAACTCCTTTGTTTGCTTGTTCCATTAGGAATTCTGGTGTTATTTTGAATGTGTCTCCATGGACTACTTCCGGTTTTTCTGGTCCTCCTCTTCCCATTGCAACTACGCATGGTTTGTATTCGTTTTTATCTAATAGTCTGGAGATGTATCCTGATACTGCTGTTTTTCCTATACGTTTTCCTGTTCCTATAATTTTTAGGCTTGGTTTTGTGCATATTTCTTTTTGTGTGAATGGTGTGAATGTGAAATCTGGTCCTTTATATGTTACATTTTCGTTTAGGACTTTGGATGCTATTTGGAATCTTTTACTGTAGTCAAGTACTGGTTCGTCACTTAAATCCATAACTGAGTCTGCGTTGTATTCTTTTATTACTTTTACTATTAAGTCATAAGGGATTTGTTTTTTATCTTCTCCGAAGTATACTGGGAATCCCATCATTTCACTGTATTTATCTTCGTTTTCTGTTTTTAGTTTTTCTGTTCCTCCTATGAATACTAGTGCTTGTACTTCTATGTTTTCTTGGTTGTTTAATGTTTCTACACTTGATTTGGTGACTGGAAGGTAGTGTTCACCATCCACTAGACATATTGTTTTTTCAGGACTCATAGTATTATTTTTTATTTGTTGAATTTTTTATATTTTTTTATATTGTCTTGTAGTGAATTGGGTTTATTCTACGTCTTTTAATGATTCTACCATGTTTACGTTTTTGATTTTTCTTGAAAATGATAGGTTTACTATTATTGATACTCCGAATGTTATTATGAATGTTATTATGATGTTTGGTATGTAGAGGTTGCTTGGGAAGTAGTAGTCTTGTCCTACTGTTGACATCATGAATTGTAGTACGATTTTTCCTAGTGGTATTCCTATTAGGAATCCTATTGTTGAGAACCATAGGTTTTGTGTTAAAAGTATTCTTCTTAGGTTTTTTGATTTGAATCCTAGTACTTTTAGTGTTGCTAAGTCTCTTTTTATTTCTGTAAATGATAGTAGTCCTAGGTTGTATAGTACTACTAGTGATAGGGCTGCTGCGAATATTATTAGTATGTATACTTCGCTCATCATGGATTCTGTTATGTCTTCCCATGTTGTTATTAGGTTGTCCATTGTTTGTGTGCTTTTGACTCCTGTGTAGTTTGTGTTTACTGTTTCTTCTGTTATTATGCTTGTTGGTGTGTATGTTATGTTTGAGTCTTCTAGGTTTTCTTGGGAAATCATCATTCCTTGTGCTACTGGTGTTGTGTATATTAGGGTTACTTCTGATTCTACCCATTTATCTGATCCTGTTAAGTGCCATTTTATGGTGTCTCCTTTGTTAATGTTTAGTTTTTCTGCGATTTTGCTTGATATTGCTACTCCATCTTCTGGTAGTTCTAGTTGTTGTCTGTTTTCGTCTGTTGGGTTTATTAGTTTTGTGTCGTTTATTACTGTTATCGATCCTAGTGTGTCTTCGTTTTTGTATTCTATTTCAATTGATCCTTCCATTATTGTTTCGGCATTTATGTCGTTTAGTATGTTGTCTATTTGTGTGTTTGTTATGTTTTCTTCTAGTGTTAGTTTTGTGTTGTAGTGGTTTATGTCTGAGTATTGCCATTGTTTTACATCTTCCATTGAGTCGCCTGCTCCAAATGATGCAAGTAGTATTACTGTGCATGCTAATACTCCGAATATTGACATTAGTGATCTTATTTTGTTTCTTTTTGCGTCTCTGAAGTTCCATCTTGTGTTGAAGCTTAGTTTTTTCCAGAGTTTTGATTTTTCTATTATTCCTTGTTTCATGCTTTTTGGGGCTTTTGGTTTGATTGTTTGTGCTGGTGATTCTTTGTTTATGCTTCTGATACTTAGGAATGTTATTAGTACTGAGAGTATTATCATGAGTATTGCTATTATTATGAAGTTTATGTCGTATCCTGGATGCCAGTATGGGAGTGTGTATGCGGTTTGCATGCTTGGGAAGAATAGGTATGGTATTGTCATTGGTCCTAGTATTAGTCCTAGTATTGATCCTATTGTTGTTAGGAATAGTCCGTAGCTTATGTAGTGTAGTGTTATTGTTTTGTTACTGTATCCTAGTGCTTTTAGTGTTCCTATTTGTGTTCTTTGATTGTTTATTAGTCGTGTCATTGTTGTTAGTAATGTTAATAGTGATACTATTACGAATATTACTGGGATTGCTCCTTCTAGCATTTGGTGTTGTTCTATTTCGTCACTGAATTGGTGGTAGCTTATGAAGTCTTCTTGTTCTAGGTATTGTGTGTAGTTTTCTTCACCTATTGTGTTTGTTATTTGGTTTTCTAGGTTGTCTGTTGTTGTGTCTATTAATAGTGTGTTGTATTGGACGTTTGTTGGGAATGCTTTGTAGGATATGTATGCGTATCCTATTTCTTGGAAGTTTGGCATTAGTCCGTTGTCTTGTGTTTCGTAGACATAGTCTGGTGAGTATCCTATTCCTTTTATTTCTTTTGTGATTTTTATTTGGTTGTATTCTAGTGTTATGTTGTCTCCTATTGTGAGGTTGTTTGCATCTGCGAATCTTTTATCTAACCATATTCCGTTTTCATCGCTTAGGTTTATGTTTTCTCCTTGTATTAGGTAGAATTTACTTATTTGGTTTTTTTCTATTACGTGCAGTGTTATTTCTGGATTGTTTTCTAGTTGTGCTATTGTTGGTAGTATTAGTTGTTGTTCTGTGTTGTTTATTCCGTTTATGTTTTGTAGTTCGTTTATTGTGTTGTTGTTGAGGTTATTTGCATATATTGTTATGTCTGCTAGGTTGGTGTCTGTGTAGTATTGGTTGGAGCAGTCTATTAGTCCTGTTGCTTCTGCTCCGATTCCTGCAAATGCGAAGACTCCTATGAATGCCATTAGGAATATTGATATGAATTGTGCTTTGTTGTCTTTGAAGTCTCGAAGCATTTTTTTGTATAGTTTTGACATTGTATTCACACCCTTTTGTTACCAGTCGATTTCTTCCATTTTTTTAGGGTTGGTGTTGTTTATTGTTTTTTCTATTTCTCCGTTTTTGATGTGTATTACTTTGTCTGCTGCTTGTGCTAGGTTGGAGTTGTGTGTTACGATTATTACTGTTGTGTTGTTTTCTTTTGATTTTTCTTGTAGTAGTGATAGTATTTTTATTCCTGTTTTTGAGTCTAGTGCTCCTGTGGGTTCGTCACATAGTAGTAGTGTTGGGTTTTTTGCTATTGCTCTTGCTATGGATACTCTTTGTTGTTCTCCTCCTGAGAGTTGTGCTGGGAATTGGTTTGCATGTTCTTTTAGTCCTACTGATTCTAGTATTTCTGTTCCGTTTATGTCTTTGTTTGTTACGTCTTTCATTAGTTCTATGTTTTCTATGCTTGTTAGGTTTGGTATTAGGTTGTAGAATTGGAATATGAATCCTATGTTTTTTGCTCTGTATTGTGTTAGTTGGTCTTCGTTGTATTTTTCTATGTTTTCGTTGTTGATTATTATTTGTCCTTGTGTTGGTTGGTCTAGTCCTCCTAGTATGTTTAGTAGTGTGCTTTTTCCTGCTCCTGATGGTCCTAGTATTATTACGAATTCTCCTTCGTCTATTGTTAGGTTTATGTTGTTTAGTGCTTTTATTGTTTGGCTTCCGCTTTGGTATTCTCGTGTTAGGTTTTTTAGTTCTATTATTGGATTCATTGTTTTTTTTCCCTTTTTTGTTTTTTTATTTAAATATAATATTTTTTGGTTTACCTAAAAAAAGTTTTGTATTAAAAAATATATAAAGCTTAAAAAAAATTACAAAAAATAGAAAAGTAGTGTTAAAAATTAAAAAAAATAAGAAAAAAATAAGGAAATGAAAAAAAAAGATTATTTTGCAGCTTCTTGTGCAAGTAACTCTTTTTTAGATTTTCGCACAAGATCTTCTATAGCATTTTGAACATTAGGTGGAATAGTATCCACATCTTTTTCTAATATTACCTCACTTATTATATTAGATAATACGAACACTGCATGCTTATGTTCTGCTTTTGTTTTATGAATATGATGAGGACTAATATTTAATAATAAGTATTTTTCACATGATCTATGTGCTTTTTCATCCGTATCTAAATATTTTAAAACATATACTAAAAATTGGTGTAACTGAATTAATTCATCTTTGTACATATCATTTATCCCATAAATTTTATAATAGTTTTAAGATAATTTTTTTTTAACATTTAGTATTTTTATAATTTGAATATTTAAAAGTTTCTAATATTATATATAAATCTTATCATAATCGACTAAAAGGAAAGATTTATATAATATAATTGTTGAGCTTGTTAACAAAACCCACAAAAAAATTATAAATAAACAACCAAATCATCTAAAGATTTCTGAGTATTTTCTCTAGGATCTGCATCACCATAACCCAAAGGAGTAAAAAGAACAGCACTCATATTCTCATCCAAATCTAAGAACTCATCAGCCTTTTCATTATTAAAAGCACCAATAAAACAAGTTCCTAAACCCAAATCAGTAGCTGTTAAAATCATTTGAGTCATAACAATACTTGCATCAATATCTCCAAAAGATTTACCATCCCAAGGTCTTACCCAAGCTTCATCCTTATTAATAGCAATACCTAAAACAAGTGGTGCTTCAACAAACCAATCTTTATTATAAATTTCAAGTAATGCATCTTTATTCTTCTCTGTATCAATTACAAAAATTTTGAAAGGCTGGAAATTAACTGCAGTTGGAGCTATCTGAGCAGATTTTAAAATTTCATCTAATTTTTCATCTTCAACAGGTTTATCTTTAAACCCACGAACACTATATCTTTGTTTAATAACTTCATTAAATTCCATTATAAAAATAATCCCCAATTAAAAAGTATTAATTAAGATTTTAAAAAAAAATAGGATTAAAAATAGAGAAAAAAATTATTAAAAAATTTTTCTCCTTAAGGTGTTAATCGGCGTCTATCACGTGGGAATAAAACAGTTTCACGGATATTTTCAACACCAGTTAAAACCATATTAAGACGGTCTGCTCCTACACCCCAACCTGAGTGTGGTGGCATACCATATTCAAATGCTTTAATATAATCTCCAAATCCATCAACATTTAATCCTTTTGCATCAATTTGTTGTTTTAATAATTCTGGTTGGTGTATACGTATTGCACCTGAAGATATTTCTAAGTCTTTATACATTAAATCAAATGCATGTGCTATTTCTGGTCTGTCTTCATATGGCATTGCATAGAATGGTTTTATTTCTGTTGGCCAGTCAGATAAGAAGTAGAATCCTTCTTGTGTTTCTCCTAATGCTTTTTCTGCAGCACGTGATAAGTCTTCTCCCCATTCCATTTCTATTCCTTTACTGTTAACAATATCTACAGCATCATCATATTTTACTTCTGGGAATGGTCCTTCTGGAATATCATCAATATTATGATTTAATAATTCTAATTGTTCTTGGCAGTTTTCTTTAGTGGATTTTAAAACACTTGTTATCATATCGTCAAGTATTTTCATAGTATCTCTATCATCCATGAAACTTGCTTCCATATCGATACTTATTGCTTCGTTTAAGTGTCTTAATGTATCATGTTCTTCTGCACGGAATATTTGTCCTATTTCATATACTTTATCGAATCCTGCACTCATCATCATTTGTTTGTATAATTGTGGTGATTGTCCGAGGAATGCTTCTCTTTCGAAGTATGTGATTGGGAATAGTTCTGTTCCTCCTTCAGTTGCACTTGCAACTAGTTTTGGACTGTGGATTTCTAGTATTCCATTTTCATCAAAGAAGTTACGTACTGTTCTAAACATGTTGTCTTTTATTTTGAATATGCTTGCAACATGTGAAACACGTAAGTCTAGGAATCTTGAATCTAAACGTGTATCGATTTCTGCTTTTACTTTTTCTGTTGGATCCATTGGTAATGGTTGTTGTGCATAGTTTAATAGTTTTATTTCTTCAGGTATTAATTCTACACCGTTTGGTGCTTTATCTGATTCTTGAACTAAACCTTTAACTCCAACTACAGATTCTTTACTTAATGAGCGTAATTCTTTTAATATTTCTTTTGAGACTTTTTTACTTGGTGCTGTTACTTGTATCATTCCTTCACGATCTCTTACAAGTACAAATACTATTCCTCCAAGGTCTCTTATTTCATGAACCCATCCCATTATTACTACATTATCTCCTTTTAATTCAGGATTGACTTCATTAGTGTAATGGGTTCTTCTCCAATCATTTAATAAATATTCCATTATATTATTCACCTTAAAATTCAATTATTTTTATTAGTAAAAAAAATAAGTTTTTTTTTAATTTTTATTTATATAAAAAATAACATAATTATTATATTATAATATAATTTTATATAATCATAATAATTAAAGCTTTACTTAAAAAAATTTTATTTAAAGGGATTTGGAAACTTATGGATATAATAGAATATAATGAAAATGAAATTGAAAATCTGGTTAAAAGATCACAATCAGATGTTAATCAAGTAATAAGCATAGTAACAGATATAATAGAAGATATTAAAGAAAATAAAGATGCTGCTGTTAAAAGTTATACAGAAAAATTCGACAAAGCAAAATTAGAAAATTTAAAAGTAACAGATGAAGAAATTAAAGAAGCTTATAATAAATTAGATTCAAAAATCATTGAAGCATTAAAATCTGCAGCAGCAAATATTGAAAAATTCCATAAAGAAGAAATACCTGAAGAATGGAATATAACAGTTCAAGATGGTATAAATGCTGGACAAATAATAAGACCATTAAATAGTGTTGGATGTTACATACCTGGAGGAAGAGCAGCATACCCATCAAGTATACTAATGACAGTGATTCCTGCAAAAATAGCAGGAGTTAAAAGAATAATATGCTGCACACCACCAAATAGTGAAGGTAAAATACAAGAGGCAATACTTGTAGCAGCAGATCTTGCAGGTGCAGATGAAATATACAAAGTAGGGGGAGCACAAGCAATAGCTGCAATGGCATATGGTACAGAAACCATAAAACCAATAGAAAAAATTGTAGGCCCAGGAAACATATTCGTAACAGCAGCAAAAAAACTAGTATACGGAGATGTAGACATAGAATTCCCAGCAGGACCATCAGAACTACTAGTACTAGCAGAAGAAAATGCAAAACCAGAATATTTAGCATATGACATACTCTCACAAGCAGAGCACGATCCAAATGCATCCTGTTTTTTAGTAACAAATAACAAAGAAACCGCAGAAAACACATTAAAACTAATTAAAGAATACACAGCAAAAGCTAAAAGAAAAGAAATAATTGAAGAATCCCTTGAAAAATACGGAAAAATAGTTATAACAAAAACACTAGATGAAGCAATAAACTTCACAAACGAATACGCACCAGAACACCTAATAATAAACACAAAAAACAATCAAGAAGTATTAAACAAAATAAACAATGCCGGAAGCATATTCATAGGACAATACTCACCAGTAGCTGCAGGAGACTACGGATCAGGAACCAACCATGTACTACCAACAGGAAGAGGAGCAAAAATGTACTCAGGACTATCAACAGAAGACTTCCTTAAAAAACCAACAGTACAAGAAATAAGCCAAGAAGGACTAGAAAAACTAAGCAAAACAATAATACCAATAGCAGAATACGAAGGATTCGAAGCACACTCAAACAGTGTAAAAATAAGAATAAAAAAATAAAAAATTAACGTCCAATAAAACCTAAAACTTTACTAGAAATACTCTCATTCAAAATAACCCCTTTATATTCAGGATACAAATCTAAAAATTCCATAAGTTCATTTTCATGAAACTCCCTAATAATACGTTCAGCATCCTCAGGAGTATTCTCTTCTAAAGTTTTATCCTCAAACCTTCTTATTCTTTCCCTTTCACTATTCTTAACATCCATTACCTCTTTAGGAATCTTAATATCTTGAAATTTAAAAACAAGAGAATAAGAAATATGAATAATATCCCTACCAGTATTTTTAGTAATTAATTTAGGCATAACAACCGGTTCAGTATATATCTTCTCATAAATCTCTAAATAATGACTATCAATATAATCCTTATCAAATTTTAAAACCATACAATAATATAATATTTAAAGACTACTAAATAACACTTTTTATAATAAAAAAAAATAACGAAGAACAAGATAATGAAATACACAATAACAATTATAGGTGGCGGACCATCAGGCATGATGGCAGCATACAGTGCAATACAAACCAACAAAAATAATAAAATCCTACTTATCGAAAAAAACAAAGAATTAGGAAAAAAACTACTACTAACCGGTGGCGGAAGATGCAATATAACAAACCAACTACCAATAAAAGACCAAATAAAACTATATGAAAATAAAAGTTTCATAAAACACAGCCTACATAAACTAAACAATAATAAATTATTAGAAATCTTTGAAAAAGAAAAAATAAACTTCAAAACCGAAGATAATGGAAGAATATTCCCAACTACAGATAAAAGTCAAACCATAAAAAACACACTAGAAAAATTAATACAAGACAAAATTGAAATAAAAACAAACACCACAGTTACAGAAATAAAACACCACCAAAACCATTTTGAAATAAAAACAAAAAATGAAACTATAGAAAGCAAAAAAGTAATACTTACAACAGGAGGCATAACATATCCAAAAACTGGAAGCACCGGAGATGGATATAAACTAAGTAAAAACTTAAAACACCATCTAAGCCCTATAAAACCAGGTCTTGTAAGTTTAATAATTGAAGATTCAAAACTAAACAGTATTAGTGGAACTAATCTTGACAATATAAAAATACACTACAAAGTAGATAAAAAAGTAAAATACTGGGAAACAGGCAGTTTATTAATAACACATAAAGGATTAAGTGGTCCTGCAATTATAAACTTAAGCAATAAAATCCTAAAACATCAAAAATATGATTTACTAAATAATGATAATGATTTCACACCAGTAAATATTAATTTAGATTTAATTCCAAAATTAAGCCAAGAAGAACTAAGAAACAAAATTAATAATGACACTATTGAATATGGGAAAACCAAGGTTAAAAATTATTTAAAACATTATATGGCTAATCGTTTTATTGAATATTTCCTAAATAAAACTTCTATAGATTCAAATACTCCTATGAATCAATTAAAAAAGAAGGATAAGAATAAGCTTATTGAACATCTTAAGAGATTGGAATTTACTGTTAATGATATTGTTTTAGATGATGCTAAGATAACTATTGGTGGAGTATCTTGTGAAGATATTAATAGTAAAACATTAGAATCAAAAATTGTTGATGGTTTGTTTTTTGCAGGTGAGATTCTTGAATTTGCTGGTCCTACTGGTGGTTTTAATTTACAGTTAGCATTTTCAACCGGATATCTTGCAGGTTATTCTGCTAGTTTATAATTTATTTTTTTAATTGGTTTTTTAAGTTATTCCAATTGTTATTATAATTATTTGATGGTTGTGGTGTTTTAGTATTGTTTTCTTGTTTGTTTAAGTAGTAGAGTACTTTTAATATGTGTTTGCATATATAGCTTCCTTCTCGACTGTTGTGTCTTAGGTAATCTGGGCAGTCACATCTCCAGTAATCATATTCGTTTTTTGTGATTAGATATTTTTGGTTGTTGTTTTGTGAGCTTATTTGTATTTGTATTATTTCATCATCTTGGAAGATTATTTCTATATTATCTTCATCTATTTCGTTTGCTTTTTGTATTTTTTTAAACATGTTAATTGATTTGTATGGCTGTTTTATCCCATTCTGTTTTTTCTAGTGTGTCTCTTGCTTTTGTTGCATCTTCCAAGTTATAGTATACTCCAAAGTATCTGTGTTTTCCATTTATGGTTTTTACTATTTTCCATTTGTTTTCTCCTGTTTGGTAGATGTATTTCATTTCTTCTTTACCTATTTTTGGAGTGTTGAAGTATTCTTCATCAAGGTTTAGTTCTATGTTTTTTACATTTTCTACATATGATCTTTTTAGTGTGTCAGGGTTTACTTTTATGTATGTTTCGTGGAGTATTGTTCTTGCTCTTCCTTGTATTTTATCTATGTCTTCTGGTTGCATTCCTATATTTGATGCATTGTATTTTCGTATTGTGTGGCTTCTAAATTTCCTATATTTGCCTTTATAACCCCAATCATGATTATCATTAATATCTCTAAGTTTTATTGTGAGTCTGTGCTTAGTTATATTGAATAATTGTTCGTCTAATTCGAATTCTTTTCTTTTATATTTTAAGTATCTTATTATCTCACGGGTTGCTTGACCACTGCAGAATGTATAATAATATTTTCCAGTTTTTAATCTTTTCATATAGAATGTAGGAATTAAATCTAAATGTGGTTCTAAATCATCTAAAATATCATTTGGATCTTCTTTGTCACTAAATTCTTTTAATGCAATTATAAAGTCTTCTATTGTTAAGCTTAATGTTTCGGCCATTGCTTGGCCTGATGAACTCATAAATAAAACTAAACTGGAAATTAATAGGTCATTTTCCTTACATACTAATGTTAATTCTTCTTTTGTTGGTAAATCATTATAACTTGTTTCATATGCACGTTCTAATTTTAATGAAGGTATTGTAGGTAATTGTATTTCATTGTGCATATAAAATGTTTTCACTTTATTGAAGTATGTTCTAATAGTGTATGGACTGTCATAATTTTGGAGCAAGTTTAAACGATAATCTAATAAGTGTTTTTTTATTCTACGATGTTTTAATGAATTTACATTAATTTCATCATATTCTGCTTCTTCTAATAGTTCTGTTAGGTGCATATTAGAAACTGTCATATATTGTTCTAATGCTCTTTGATATCCTTCTTGTGTTTTAGCTTTTATGTTTCTTGTTAAAATAAACATTTCAAAGACAGTTCTATCTTCTTCATTAAAGTGCATAATAGTATAATATCTGATTTTTAATATAATTAAAGGTTTTTGAAAATAATTTATAAAATTTTTTAGTAAATCTAAAAACATGAGATAAACTAATTATTCATTTACAGTATGCCTAGAAAAATATTTATAGTATACTTAGTATACTATTAGTTGAGGAACTTGAAAATGATGACAACAACCATAAAAATATCAAAAGATAATAAAAACACATTAAATAAATTAGCATCAAAAAATGAAACTTATAATGATGTTATAGGATTTTTAGTTAAATATTATATAGAAAATGAGGAATTTACAGATGCACAAGCAGAATACTATAATAATGAGATAGAAAAGTTTGAAAATGGAGACAGAGATAATGTTACAAAACTAACATTAACAGATTTAGAAAAAAGAATAGAAAAATTAGAGAATGAAATAAAAAATGATATATGAACTTTATGAACATGACAAAGCTAAAAAATTCTTTAAAAAACACAGAAAAGATAAAGAATTACTTATAAGAATAAACAAAAAATATTATGAAATATTGAAAAATCCTTATGACTCCTCTTTTAAAGAATTAAATAGCACAAAATGTCCAAAATGTCAGCGAGCAAGAGTTGGAGATTATAGGATAATATTTTACGTTTCACAATCCCTAAAACAAATAGAAATAGTAGATATAATCCCTCGTAAAGATAATTATAAATTATTTTAAACAGATTATATGAATACTGATTTCCAATGATGTTTCCAATTTTATAAATCCCAATACTGACTGATATTGCCTTCTAAAAAATAATATAAAAATTAAAAATTAATAATAAATTACCAAACATGATTTGTACAAAATAAACAAAATAACAGGTAAAATAAACAAAGAAAAATATAATAAGTATTAATTTAATAATATTTGAAATTAAATAAAAATAAAGTATTCAAAATAAATAAGAAAAAAATAAGATGAATATACATTAATTAAATTAATTTTTTAATTTTTGTATTAAAAAATAGTTAATATACAAATTATCAGTAAATTTATATTCCTCAGATTCTAAATCAACAACAGTAAAAATATTTAAATCTACAGATTTCCTAATAAATTCATCAAATATTTCTAATTCTTCTTCATTTAAAGTATCTATAATTTTTTTCTTAGCAAAAATATTATATTTAGAATTATGAATATACTCTGCAATTTTTATAAATAAATTTAAGTAAATTTCTTCCTGTATACTATCATTAAGAACATTTCGCAAATATTTTGTACGAATATGATTACCTGCTTCAATAATACCATTTAATGCTATTTCTTCACCAATATAATTATTTTCATCAATAAACCAAAAAACTGCCCCACCTATCTCCTGCATCATATTTGGCATACCATTTGAATAATAAACCATTGTATTTAAAGCATTTTTATCATAGTTAACTCCAATAGTATCAAATATATCCAAATAAAATGATTCAACTTCCTCATCAGACAATTTTTCCAATATATGGTGTTTGAAAATTCTAGAAAATGAAGGATTATGATTATATAAATTATCTAGTTTTTCAGGATATCCTGTAAGTATAAATGATACTGGAACAGTTCCTTCATAATCTTTTGTATATAATGTATCTGCAAAACTTTTAAACCAATTAGCAAAGTAAGGATTTTGAGATAAACCATTAATGTCATCTATAACAATTATTAAACCTTCTTTATCTTAAAATTTTCAGTTAAGTTCTTTAAAA
The DNA here is from genome assembly GCA_964431035.1 of uncultured Methanobacteriaceae archaeon. Classification (GTDB taxonomy): domain Archaea; phylum Methanobacteriota; class Methanobacteria; order Methanobacteriales; family Methanobacteriaceae; genus Methanobrevibacter_A. The sequence goes on from CAYSIF010000005.1 coordinate 18,458, forward strand.
ATGATGGAAAATTATCTTTAATAACTTCTAAATACTTTTTATTTGGTCTGAATTTGATTGTTGTATTCATAAAACCTATACTTTCAATATGTTCCTTAAACATACTAATTAATTTATCAGACCATGATTCTGATTCTATTTTATTTAAAATGCTCTCAACTATTAATGTTATTAATGAGTCAATATCATGAATCCCATCATTTACCAAATGTATGCCTACGATTTTATATTTGCGTTCAAATATGTCTAAAAGGTATTTTGCAAGAGATGTTTTCCCCATACCTCTTTTACCAGATATAAAAAAGTGTTGAGGTTTACCCTTTAAAACCATTGGAATAAAATTGTTGATTTCTTCAATTGTCTTTTTTCTACCTTTGAAATATTCTGAACTAACTGTGTGATTTATATCGAATGGTGTTTTTTTATTTATTGGGTTCATTTAACATATTAACTCCATGCTTTTTAGCATAGTTTAACTTTAGTCTTTTTTTGATCGAATTCTGCAGATTCTTGGATTAAATCCCAGTTATCTTCGAACCATTCGTTAACTTTTATTAAACCATCATCAAAGCTTACTGTTGGTTTATAATTAAGAATGTCTTTTGCTTTATCAATACTGCTTAGTAATTTAGTTTTTGCATCCCAGTTACGTCTTGGTGCAAATGCTATTCCATTTGGATTTCCTGTTAGTTCATTTACACGGTTTGCCATATCTATTACTTTATGATCTTTTCCAGAACCGAGATTTATTGCTTCACCTATTGCTTCTTCTTCAATACCCATTGCAAGCAGTCCATTACATATGTCCCCTACAAATGTCCAGTCTCTTGTTTCTGATCCATCTCCTGTAATTGGTAGTGCTTGGTGGTTTTTACTCCAATAGAAGAAGTTTGGTATTACATTTCTGTATTTTCCAGGTACTTCTCCTGGTCCGAATACATTGAAGAATCTTGCATTTACTATTGGTAAGTCATATAAATTATGGAAGTAGTTTGTATATAGTTCTCCTAGGAGTTTTGTTACTTGGTAAGGAGTGTGTAAGCTTATTGAGATATCATGTTCTTCGAATGGCATTTTACTGTCTAAACCATATACTCCACATCCACTGCTTGAGTATATGAATCTTTCTATGCCTCCAATTTGAGCATATTGGAGTACTTTTAATATTCCTATACCATTTACCATTAGGTCTGTTTCTGGCATGTCTACACTGTTTTGGTTTGCAAAGTGTGCTGCTAGGTGGAATACTATGTCTGGTTTTTCTTTGAATACTCTTTTTAGTACTTCATCATCTAATATGTCTCCTTTTATGAATTCTATTTGGTCTTTTTGTGGTATGTTCCATTCGTATGCTGAGGACATATTATCTAGTATTATTACTTTTTCAGCATTTAAGTCTGCGAGTTTTGCTGTTAGGTTGCTTCCAACACATCCTGCTCCACCTGTTACAAGTACAGTTTTTCCTTCATATTCGTTATAGGTTCTCATATTATTATAAAACTCCTTTTATTTTATTTTCTTGCTCTTCCTATTTTTCTTGCGATTACTAATTCTCCAACACTGATTAATCCTGCGAAGAATTTTTCTAAACCGTCAGTTGCCCAGATTGCTTCTCCAAAGGTTGCTTTTTTTATGTTTTCTTCGTATTCTTCAGCAGTTATTTTTACTCCTGTTTGTTTTGTTGATACTACTGCTGATGCTTCCATTAAATCTTGCCAGTTTACGCCTTTGAGACTGTCTAACATTGCTTCATATAGTTTGTATACTTTTATATCGTATAATGCACTGAATGTTTTTATCATGTCACAGGATCTTATCATTCCTACGACTTTGTTGTTTGCATCTAGTACTGGCATGTTAACAACTTTGTTTTTATCTGTCATGCATACTGCAATTCTTGCTTGTTCGTCTGCATGTATTGTGAATACTTCTTCTACTGGGTGCATTATTTCTTGTATTGTATTTTTTCCTTCTCTTAGACCTTTATTTATGTCTAAGCATGTTATCCAACCGTTTAATGTTTGGTCTGGATTTAATACTGGGAGTGTGAAGTTTTTATGGTCTTCCATTTTGATACTTGTTTCTATAATGTCATCTGTAGCTGTAGCATAACGGAAGTTTTTAACCATCATTTGACTAGCTTTCATAATTTAATACCTCGATTAATAATAATTTTTATTTTACTTATTTATTCATTTATTGGTTTTAATTCCAGTGCTTGTACTGGGCATCTTATTGTACATTCTCTGCAGCGTATACATTTTTCATCTTCAAGTACTGCTTTACCATTTATAACTTTTATTGCGCCTGTTGGACAGTTTTCTTCACATAGGAAGCATCCTACACATGCGTCTTCATCAACATTGATTTTGTTGTATAATATTACAGGTCCCAATTCTCTTTTTAATTCTATTGCACTTTGCATACATAGGTGTGCGCATGATCCACATCCGATACATAGTTTTTCTTTTATGTATGGGTATTTGTTTTCGTTATTTAGTTCTGGGTTTTCTTTTCCTGTTTTTTCTTCAATATATTTTTTGGTTCTTAATTTTATTGCATTTGTTGGGCAGAATTTTGTACAGTTTCCACACATTACACATTTATTGCGATTTATATTTATAGATTCCATTTTAACTTTACGGTGTGGAATGTTTAGTTCTGTTATTTTATATTCTACATCTTCTTCTTCATGTGATTTTGTTATTCCATTGAATATGTATACTGCAGATACTGGGCAGGTTTGTGCACATATTTCGCATTTTACACAGGTGTTTAGTATTTGTGCTATTCTATTTATATTTGAGGATTGTATTGCATCTACAGGACATTCTTCAACACATAAGTCGCATCTTACACATCTTGGTGATATTTTTATGTATTTATCTTCATTTGTGTAATCATCTAGATTTATTTGGAAGTCTCTTGATTCATCTAAATCTACCGATTTTAGTGTCATTACTCTTTTTAGTTTATCTATGTCTTTTTTGAATTTTATTTCCATTTTTACCAATCCTCAAATAAAAATTTTTTTTCTTTTATAATGTTTTTATGAATTTTTCTAGTTCTTCTTTTGTAGGTAGACTTTCATGACCTATATTTTTTATTCCTTGGCTTGCAATCCAGTTTCCTATTTGTACTGATTTTTCAAGTGAGTATTGATTTATGTACCCATATAGGAATCCTGCATTGAAGAAGTCTCCTGCTCCAGTAGTGTCTACTGCTTCTACTTTGTAGCTTGGTATTTTTACTTCTTCTTTGTTGTTTATTGCATATGCTCCTTTATCTCCATTTTTTATTACTACTGTGTTTATTCCATCTTCTATTAAGTAGGTTGCTATGTCTCTGAATGTTGGTTTTGTTTTTAGATTGTGTTTTTCTTGGTAGTGTGTTTGGAATAGTTCTATTAGTTCTTTTTTATTCATTAGGAGTATGTTTGTTCTTTTGAGTATTTTTTCTAATTCTTTGATTCCTTTTTTTACATATAGCATTCCTGGGTCGAAGCTTAATATTACTTTTTCATTTAGTTTGTCTATTAATTGGTTTTGTGTTTGGAAGCTTTCTCCTACGAAGCTTGTGTAATGGACTATTTTTGCTTGGTTTATGAAGTAGTGGTTTATTTCTTCTATTTTTATATCGTCATTTACTCCTGGGTCGACGTATAATGATCTTACTCCTTGGTTATCTATTAGTCCTATTACTTTTCCTGATTTTCCTTTGTCTGAGTAGATTAAGTGGTTTAGGTATACTCCGTATTTTGCTAGGTTTGTTTCTAGTATGTCTCCTTCGTCGTCTGCTGCTATTTTTCCTATGTATGATGAGAGTATTCCTATTTTTGATAGGGCTATGATTGTGTTTGCTCCTGATCCTCCAGGTATGTGTGATTCTTTTTTTATGAATGTTTCTTCATCTGGTCCAACTATTTCGTTTACATAGTATAATTTGTCTAGGTTTAATGCTCCGAATCCTATTATTTTAACGTTTAAATCGTCATCCATAATCATGTCTGGGACTTGCATTTGATTTATTGGATTTGAAACATTATTGTATTCATTCATAATTATTATTCAACCTTTAAATTTTTGTTTTTTTATATTATGTCGTGTAATTTTGTTGTGTTGTCTCCTAGTTTTCCTTCAAAATTACCTGCACTTATTTTTATTACTCCTGGAATGTCTATTATTGCTTCTACACTTTCTTTTATTGCTTTGTTTAATTGTTCTTGGTTAACTGCGTTTATTACTATTTCTGGTATGTAGTTAACATTTTCTGGTACTTTACTTTCTTCTTTTAGTTTGTCTTTTAGTGATGGGCAGTATGGGTGGTTTGTTGTTGGCCCTATCCATGGATAGTTTGTTTCTGGTTTACTTGCTGCTGAGCATACTCCGAATGGTGTTATTGTTCCTGGAACATCCATTATTGTGTCGATTATTATTTTTCCTGCTTCTATTACTGCTTCTTTGGTTTCGCACATGTACCAGTAGTTTCCTCCCATTATTCCACTATTGTATCCTAGTTGTGATTCTATTTGGAAGTCAGGTACTGCTATTGGTACATTTATCATTGTTCTATCATATTCTTCTATTTCCCATTCGTATCCATCTCCACAGTGTCCTACTGTTTTCATCATTCCTATGTATCCTTCTGGATTGTTTGTTATGCTAAATACTCTTGTGAATGGTTTTACTAGTATATCTTGTCTTATTCTGTAGGATAGTTCTGTTTCGAATTTTTCTATATTGTCTAATCCGAACCAGTATTGTACTATTGCTCCTGGTCTTCCGTCAGGTGTTGCGTTTGGGTTTACGAATGATTCTACTCCTGCTTCGACTCTTCCGATTACTGCACTTGGTGTGGATGTTGAGTCGTATGCTGCTGCTTTTACTGTGTCCCAGTCTTCAGCTGTTATTAATGCTCTTATGTATTTTCCATTCATTGATTCGAAAAATGTGTCTTCTATTTTATCATAATTCATAATCTTTTCCTTCTATTTTTTTATTTTTCTTTTATCCTAATTCTCCAATGTCTTTTCCACGTATATTGTTTCTCATTTTTTTACTTTCTTCTAGTAAGTATTCTTTGTTTTCTTCGTTTATGAATTCGACAATTGGTAATCTTTTTCTTTGATATTCTTTATCGAATTTAACAACTAGTTCTTCATCATTTAGCATTATATAGAATGCTTCTGCATGTCCTTTTTCTGAGTATCTTTGGACGAATTCTTTTACATAATCTACATCGTATCTTGCAAGTAAGTCTACTAGTAAGCTGGTTATTATTGTATTATCACTTATTATTGCTATTTCTGCAGCATCTATTGCATGTTCGTTTCCATTGAATGCTATACTTAGTCCGTTGTTTTCTTTTGCATATTTTAATGGTTCAACGTCTGTTATACTGTCTCCCATATACATTAGTCCATCTGCAGGTAGGTCTTCAGCTTTAAGTATTCTTTTAACTGCTTTTCTTTTTCCTTCTCCACCTACTGTGTCTACAGATTCCATTAGTTCATATATTTCTAGTGTTGGGAATTCGTCAAAGAATATTTCATCTAGTTTATTGAATTGACTAATATCATTTGGATTTAGTTTTATTATTTTATTATGGAATTCTTTTAGTATTTCTTTTTCTGAGTCTAATATAGTATATGAGTCTAAATCTAGATGGGTATGAACTGTATTTTCATATGGGAATCTTACTGTGTCACATAATGCTTGTATGTATTGTCCATAACTTGTACTTACTATATATGAATTTGTTTTATTTTGAACATAATTTAATGTGTCATTTGCACCGAATACTAGGTTAATATTTTTTTTACTGTAGTTTATTAAGTCTAAATTGTTTATATCATATGCTTTGAAAAATGGACTGATAAGTTTAAGTGTGTTTCCTGCATTATAGTTAGGATGTTCTGCTTCTACTAGGCAGTCATCATATGTACTTATTATTTTAAAGAATAATCCTCCATCAGGTATGAATTTTTCACAAACTTCGAAAGCATTATCATTTAGGGTTAATGGTCCTTCACAGTCAGTTATAAATGCTTTTCTAGACAAAATTTATCTCTCCATAATTTTTTTATTTTATTATCATTTTAATTGCGTTTACTGGACAAATTGCTTCACATTCTCTACAATTTATACAAAGTTCTTGGTTGCATTTTACAATATCATTTTCCATATTTAGTGCATCAACTGGACATTTGTTAATACATACTCCACAGGATTGACAGTATTCATTATTTACTGTGAAGTGTCCTTCTCTTGGTTTATCTATGGAGCATCTTATGAAGTAGAGTTTATCTGATTCTGCTTCATAGTAACTTTCATATATTTTTATTGCATCGAATTTACATGCTCCAACACATTTTCCACAGTATACACATTCGTCATTTATTTCTATAGGTTCTGGGAGGTTTCCTTCTATTGCATTTACTGGGCATTCATATATGCACATTCCACATCCGATACAATTATCTTCGATTACATTTATTTCTCTTATTGGTGAGAAGAATTCTACTAGGTTTGAAACTGAGGTTACTTCTATGTCTTTTGGAATGTATGAATTTAGATTGTTTTTAAATGTGTCCATGATTTCAACACGTAGTATCTCGGATTCTTTTATTGTTGGGACTATGTTACCTTTTAAATCCTCAAATTTCATGGACATGTCTTCTAGAACGGCATCAACTTCAACAACATCATTGGTTAATGCTTCTATGTCACCATCTAGGATTTCTTTTGTTAAGTCTAGTGATTTGAGTTTATCGAATATTTGGAATGCTTCTTCTCTGTCCATGTAGTCTATACTTTGGGATGGACATATTTTCATACATTCTTCACATCTTGCACAGTATGATGGGTTGATGTAAGGTAGTTTATTTGTACCTACTAGGATGGATCCTTTACTTGGACATACTCTTGTACAGTCCATACATCCAATACATGTGTCTTGGTTTATTACTAAGGTGTTACCTCCTTCTATTGCTTTTGGAAGTATTGAACCGTATTTTATTGCATCTACTGGACATACTCTGTAGCAGTATCCACATCCTATACATTTATCTGGATCTACTTCACTGTGGAAGTTTCCATCTCCTTTTGATGTTAAGTGTATTGCTCCGCTTTTACATGCTTGTACACATGCTCCGCATGCTCTACATAGTTTTGTGTTGATATTTGGTGGGTTTTCTCTTAGTGGTTCTGCTAGTGTTTTTTCTATGTGTATTGCATCGTATGGGCATGCATTTGTACATAGTACGCAACCGAAACAGTCGTTGTTTAATGTGATTTTATCGTTTTTATTTTGTATTGCGTCTATTGGACATGATTTTAAGCATGGTTTATCTTTACAGTTTTTACACTTTTCATCGTCTATTGTGTATTTAATTGAGAAATCTCTAAAAGGTCTTGGTGTTTTTGTTAGTGCATCAACCATTAGTCAATTCCTCCTTCAATATCATTGAATGAGTTATCAAATCCTCTTCCTAGTTCTGAAGGTTTACATGTTATGTAAATCATTTTTTCATCTGTGTCTAGGGAGCTTCTTGCTGTGAAGTAATTTATTACATCAAATGGGCAGGTTTGGTAACAGATGCTGCATCTTAGACATTTGTTTTTATCTCTAATTATTGTGTCTTTTTCTTTATCAAATGTTATTGCTCCTGTTGGGCAGTCTGGTATGCACATTTGACATTTTTTACATGAGTCTGAGTCCCATGTTATGATTCTTATTATTAATCTGTATACTGTATTGTCTATTAGTTCTAGGCATTCTTCTTCATCGTTTATTATGTTATTTGCTTCGTCCCAGAATTGTGATAATGGTAAGTTTAGTTTTAGGAGTTTTCCATGTGGTAGTTGTTTTAATTCTTCTTTATGTGATTCTATAAATTCTTCAATATTTTTTACTGTTAGGTTTATTACTTCTTTCTGTTCTTCAAGGTTGTGTATGTATACTCCTTTTAGTGCTCCTTTTACTCGGCATTCTTTTTGGCATTTTCCACATTTTATGCATTTTGATTGGTTTATTTCGTATCTTTCGTTTTTAGCACTTATTGCATCTACTGGGCATACATTGTAACAGTTTCCACATCCTATACATAAGAAGTCATCGATTATGTACATTTTTTCTCTTGGGATTATTGTGAATTCGTCGTATAGGTGATGGTTTTCTCCACATTCTATTGTTTTTGGTTTTGTTGGGCATACTTCTGCACAGAATCCGCATCTTATGCAGCTGCTTTTGTTGAATACTGGATAGATTAGTCCTTCTCCTGAGCTTGTATCTGTGTCTCTTATTAGTTTTATTGCGTTTGGTGATGGGCATGATGCTGTGCATGATCCACATCCAATACAATTTTCTTTAATTACTGTTGGGAAGTCTCTGAATCTTTCAGGTGTGCTTGATACTTCAGGCATTGATTTTGCATTTGTAAAACCTTTTAACCAGTTTTTCTTTGCAAATTCGTACATATACCATATTATTGATGCCATTTTTATTTTTCTCCCAATTTTATTATTTTTTTAGAATATGTCTTTTATTTCAGTTTTACCGTTTGTAGTATCTATTATGCATACTCTTTCAGCACATGCAAGGCATGGATCACATGAGGCATAGGTTGATACTGCATCTGCTACTGTTGCAACGTTTTTTAGCATGAAGTTTTCACATGAGTCTATGTTCATTATGCTTGGTGTTCTTATACTGATGTGTTTTATAAGGTTTCCATTTGTTTCTATCATGTATGTTACTTCTCCTCTTGGTGCTTCGTTTCTATGTTCTCCGAATCCTGTTCCTATTTCTGCAGGTACTCTTACTGGGCCTTCAGGTATGTTTTCTATTGCATATTTTAGTAGGTCTATGGATTGTGTTACTTCATTGTAACGGTTCATTGTTCTTGCGAAGTTGTCTCCTTCTTTTCTCCATATTGGTTTGAAGTCGAAGTAGTCTTTGTATGTTGGGTGTGGTTCTCTGTAGTCGTGTTTTAATCCGCTTGCTCGTCCTATTGGTCCTACTGCTCTTCCTTTTATTGCTTCTTCTCGTGTCATTATTCCAACGCCTTTACTACGTAGGCCGAGTAGTGGTCCTTCTTCGTATAATTTTACGTGTAGTTCGTAGTCTTCTTCAATGTGTGATATTCTTTCTAGGATTGCGTCGAGGTGTTCTTGTTTTGCGTCCATTCTAACTCCTCCGACTACATTCCATCCCATGTTAACACGGTTTCCTGTTAGTAGTTCTATTGCGTCCATTGCATATTCTCTTAGGTTTAATACATCCATGTATAATGTTTCATGGTCCATTGTTTTGAAGAATGTTGAGTTAGCTAGTAAGTGTGATTGTATACGGTCCAGTTCGTTGGTTATTACTCTTAAGAATTGTGCTCTTGGTGGTGCTTGTATGTCGCTTATTTGTTCTATTGTTTCTGCGAAGGTTTGTGTGTGTTCATAGCTGCATATTCCACATATTCTTTCTGATAAGTAGATTGCTTTTTGCCATGTTTTTCCTTCCATAATTTTTTCTATTCCTCGGTGAACATAACCATAATCTATTTCTGCATCTATGACTTTTTCGCCTTCGGTTTTTAGTTTTAGTCTTAATGGTTCTTTTAAACCGGGATGTATTGGACCTATTGGTAAAATCATAAGAACATAACCACCATTTTTTTATCTTTTTTTTATTCTTTTTCTTTTGCTCTTGCTGCTATTGCATCTGGACCTGCTGCTAGTATTGCTTCTAATATTTCGTTTGGACGTGGAGGGCATCCTGGAACTTCTGCTGCTATTGGTATGAATTGTGATGCTGGAGCGTTTACTCTTCCTCCTTCTTGGTTGAAAACATCTCCTGATTGTGGGCAGTTTCCTATTGCTACTACTATTTTTGGTTCTGGCATTTTTGTATATATTCTTCGTAGGTTTTCTTTCCAGTGATCTGTTACTGCTCCTGTTAGTAGTATTACATCAGCTTCACGAGGATTATTGTTTAAATAAATACCATATTGTTCTAAATCATAACGTGGGCTGGTTAATGCTACAAGTTCAACATCACACCCGTTACAACCTCCACAGTTAACTATACATACATGTATTGAGGTTTTTCTGAATATGTCTTTTAATCCATCTAACATTTTTTTATAATCCTCTTAATAAGTTTAATAGTTCATTTCTTCCTTCTTTTAGTGCTTCATCATAGGATGATTGGTTTTTAACTATTTTTTTAGCTATAGGGAGAATGATTTTATTTGCTTCTTCAATATTTGTCATATTTAATACTTCTATAAACCAGTGAAAGTGTAAATCAGCATATAATTTACGGTATATTGCTTCATGTTTTGATGATTCAAATGTTGCATGTAGAGCATCTATTTGACTCATATCTAAGTTTTTTAGGAATATTTCATTCATATCTTCTGCACTAATATTTAATTCTTCACTTAGTGGTTTTATAACATCTTTTTGCCATTGATATGAATTTAATTCTCTTAGTTTCATTTCACGAAGCAAATCTTCACTCATAAATATTTCTCCTTTTTTTAAAATATTTGTATGTATCTTAATAGCCAGATTATTATTCCTACTAATATGCCGATTACTGTTTCTTTTCTTCCGTAACCTGGACGCATTTCTAGTACAAATCCGATTAGGAATAATGCTACTGATATTAGGATTATTAAATAATTTGAAGGTATTAAACTATAGTTAATTAAAATTATCCAACCGATTAGGGACATTATTAAAGCTATAATATCTATTTTTTGTATTACATAAATTTCTCCATGCCATTTGTAACTTGTTTTCAATCCTATAACTGATCCTAGGATGAAAACTAATAGATATATTAATAGTGATATTATGTTCATTTTAATTTAAAACCTCAAATTATTATTTTTTTAGACCATTACATAAAGTGATACAAATGATACTGCGATTATGATTAATGTTATAAAAAACATTATCTTTTCTAGTTTTTCGTTGAGTTCTGATACTCTTTCAGAGTTACTTTTAAGGATTAATGGGAAGAATATTAGGCCAATAATCATTATTGGTATTCCTTGAGTAAATCCTGCACTTCCTTGTAGGAATGTTACTAGGGCTCCACATATTGTGATACCTAATGCGACAAATGAAAGTAGTAATGTGAAATCTTGTTCTTCATTCATAACTCATTAATCCTCCTTTTATATTATTATTGTTATTATTGTAGCAACTATACATACTACTGCAATTGTAATTTGCATCATTACAGAATGATTAGGGTTTAACATTGGAGTTAATGCACTGATAAATCCTGTTATTATTGTAATTATAATCATTGCTATAATTGTCCATAGTAAACTTATTGGACCGAAGAATACTGTTAGGAAAACCCATAGTAACATGTACCATGAGATACTGTCTGTAAACATTAAGAATCCTCTTAGGAATCCGTAATGTTCTGTTTCGTAACCACTTATTAATTCTTTAGCATGTGTAATTGAAAATGGATTGTATGGAGATTTGCTGATTATCAATGTGAAGAACATGAATGTTGCGAATGGCATTTGTAGTGCTAATGGTCCGTTTACACATTGATATGTTGTTAATGCTTGAATATTCATTGTTCCTGTTTTTAGGAATATTAATGCTAGTGATGCGAATAGTGGTAATTCTGCTGATGCTGAGAAGACTGCTCTGACACAGCTTAGTTTTCCATATGGTGATCCACTGCTACTTCCTGCATTGTGTTCTGTGATTTTTTGGATTGCATAGATACCGAATATTATTAGTAGTGAACCTTTCATTACTGGCCCTTCAATAATACCTGTTATCCAGACTCCACAGTATATTACTACTATTGCAATATAGAATGGGACTGATGCGGATTTTGGGAAACCTGTTTCTTTAAAGAAGAATTTTACACTATGTAATAGGTATTGTATTATTGGAGGGCCTGGTCTGAGTTGGACACGTGCCATTACTTTTCGGTGCAATCCTAAAAGTAAACTTCCAAGGAGGAATGCCACTATGACATTTATAATAATATTCAACATTAAATTCATTTGATAAAACTCCAATAGTTACTGATTAATATCCTGTAAATGGTTCTTTAAGTCTTTCTTCTATTTCATCTTCTTTTGGTTGTGACATATTTAGTAAACCTAGTGATAGGATGAATAATGGTATGCAAATTATAGCTAGTGCCATTGTGATGTAGGCTGTAGTGAAGAAGCCATATATGATACCGATTAGTGAGATTATTAATGTTATACCACATACAATTTTTAAAATATTCATCATTTATCAACTACTATTATTTTTTTTATAATACTCCTATGACTATTAAAAGTATTTCTATTGCTCTTATTAGTATGAATAGTGAGCTTAAGTGTATAATTAGTATGAATGGAGAACCTGTTGTTCTGAACATTTCTGCTTTTGTTGCGAAGAATGGTGCGATACCTGATTCTCCCATGACTCCTATGAACATTAGGATTGCTCCGAATATCATCATTGGAGTTGCATGTATACTTCCTAGTTCTAATATGCTTAGTGTTCCGCTGGATGCTAGTATTATGCTTGCTCCTCCAAATAATGGTAGGCCACACATCATTGCAATTAGACCGTATTGGTATGCTGCGTCTAGTACACTTATTTCTTTTACTGCTGAGACTATTCCTATATTCACTATTCCTACAAGTGCCATGAATAGTGTGAAGTTGTATAGGTCTCCTGTGACCATGGCTCCTGCAGTTGCTATTCCGCAGATTATTGCTAGGAATCTGCGTTGTTTGAATTCTGCTAGTCCTATTGATTTTTCTGTGTTTGTTAGTTTTCCGAAGCTTGCTTCGATTTGTGTTTCTGTTTTACTTATGCTTATTAGGAGTGTGAAGAGTAAGATAACTACTAGCATGAATAAATGGAATGGGTTTATATAGAATACTATGTCTCCTAATGGTACTATTCCAAGTATATTTCCACCTAAATTTTCTATAAACATATTATTTTACTCCCTTCTGTACTCCTCTCTCATTAGAGCTCCTATTAGTCCTACTTTACTTCCTACTTTGATTAGTAGTCCGAATGCGGAGAGTAGTAGTGCTAGTAACCAGAATTTTGGTATTGCGAAGAATATGCAGAATGCTATTATCCAGAGTACCCATCCTACTCCACTGATTCCACTTAGTCCGTTTATTACGTTTAGTGGTAGTCCTCGTGCTTTGCGTGAGAATATGTAGAATAATATTCCTGCTCCTGCAACAGCTCCTCCTGTGAATCCGCTTAACCATATTCCGTATGCTATGAGGATGAATGCTATGAAGTTTGGTGCTGTTGTTAGGATTTCCATGTCGTTTAGTAGTGGTAGTGGTAGTAGGCTTGCTTTTTTGTCCATTTTGTGCATTTCACGTGATAGTAGGATTTCGCTTATTGCTAGTGTTTCTGCTAGTTCTACAACAAGTCCTGGTAGTACTAGTGCTTCTGCTAGGTCTGTTCCTAGTGCTCCTACTATTATTAGCATTGCTAGTCCCATGAGATCTGTTAGTATTAGTATTTGGATGTCTCTTTTTTCTATTGCTATTCCTATTAGTCCTATGAATGCTACTATTAGTCCTGTGTATATTGCTGGTAGGTACATGTTAATGTATGCTGTGGGTACTGCGGTTGGGATGTATATCATTTAGTTATCCCTCCGGTTTTGTTTGATGTGTGCTATTCTGTTGTTTTCTTCTACGTCGTGGTTTAGTTTTTTGCCTTCAGTTATTGCTTGTTTTATGTCTTTTTTTATTGTTTCTTCTTCGTTTTTGTGGTTCATTGTGAAGTTTATTGCTAGCCATGAGCTTATTATGAATGCCATCATTAGTATGCTGGATTCTAGTATTGTGTCGAATCCTCTTGTGTAGTATAGTATTTCGTCTATGAGTCCTCCTGGTGAGGAGTATATTGTTGTTCCGAAGTATTTGCTCATGTCACTCATGAATATGCTTGGAGGTGTCATGTATGCTGTTATTTGTCCTAGTTGTGGTTCGTATTGTGGGTATTGTGGGTGTATTATTCCTGGTGTTTTTAGTACTTCTCCTCCTCTGTCATATGGTGCTAGATGTGAGCTTGTGTTTTCTATTTGGCTTTGTGGTGCTGGTCTTGTGTATAGTTGGTCTGGGTTGAGTTCCATTGGTATGATGAATCCCATTACTAGGACTATTGCCATTATTACTGCGAATAGTCTTGGGATGTTTTTTGGGGTTGCTAGTTTGTTCCAGATTTCTCCTATGTTCATACGTCTGCCCCCAGTTCTTCTAGTCTTGTTATTGCTCTGAATAGTATTAGTGTTATTACTACTGTTGTTGTTATGAATGTTAGTGCTGCTAGTGTGTGGTTGTATGTTAGTAGTATTAGGCTTACTCCAATTCCTGGTATTTCTGTGTTTATTGTTCTTACTATTGGGTCTTTTACTCCTGGACCCCATACTACTGCTATACTTCCGAGTATTGAGAGTATTATTCCTAGATAGAAGAATATTTCTACATTAAACATATTCTTCACCTTCTGTTTTTGTTTTTCTTATTTGGTCTAGTTTTATTAGTGATAGTAGGAATATTACTATTGATAGTGGGCTTAGTATTGCTACTATTAGTGCTACGTCTAGGTATTGTGCTGCTACTATTGCTAAAAATAGTCCTGTGTCTGCTAGGGATAACATTATGATTTTGTCTAGTGGTTTTTTGAGTAGTATGACTCCTATTGTTCCTATTATTAGGAGTATTGCTGATATGCTTGTTATGTTTACATAGTTTATGATGTTTATCATTGTTATCAACTTTTTAATCTAGGACTATTTCGTTATCTAATTTTTTTAGTGTGTATGCTATTGCATTACTACCTATTGTGCTGGTTATGAAGAATGTTGTTGCTACTATAAAGCCGAACATTGATTGTGAGTATAGTGCTATTATTCCTGTTATTCCGAAGTCTATAACGTTCATGTATAATAGTTTTTCTACTCTGTTTTGTGTGATTAATGTTCTTAGTGCCATTAGTATGATTATTATACCAATGATTGTTATGTATACTTCATTAACCAATCTTATTCACCATCTTTTGTGTATCTGTTCATCTTTTTTGCTAGTGTTCCAAGTAGTTTTGAGGAGTATTTGTGGTAGATTCCTTGGATTATTGTTATGCTTATTATTGATCCGCATATGCACATTGCTGGGTCTATTCCTATGAAGCTTAGTAGGAATATTAGTATTGTCATTGTTAGTGTTCCTGTTGTTCCTGCATATCCTGGGTCTGCGCATAGTCTGTTTCCTATTAGTATTAGGAGTGCTGCTATTAGTCCTCCTTGGTATCCTAAGAACATTACTGCGATTGAGGATATTAGTGTTCCTGCTGATGCGTCTGGTGAGCATAGTATGTTTCCTTGGAAGTATCCTCCTGCTAGGTCTCCTTCTCGTTTTTTAATGTCTTGTCCTACTATTTTTGCTCCTTTTACTCCTGCTTGTTCAGGTAGTCCGAAGTAGGTATCTACTATTGTGAAGTTTAGGAAGGATACTATTGTTGCGATTATTATTCCTATTAGTAGGTTCATTGTTTATTTGCCTCCTTGGGGAGGTTTTGGGAATACTGTGTAAAATAAGTATTTTGTGAATATTGCTGATAGTATTCCGATTATTATTGAAATTATTATTCCATGGAATAAGAATGTGTAGCCTAATTTGTTGAAGATTGCTAGTATTCCAACTGCTATTATGGGTGTTGGGAATAGTGCGCTTACTTCAAATGAGTATCTTATTGGTTTTTCTGGTAGTAAAGGTAGTTTTAATCCTTTTGCTACTATTATTGATACTATTATTGTAATTAGGTATCCTATTATTAAATACATCTCATTACTTGGAGCTATCATATAATTATTAATTAGCCTATGTTTATATAAATAATTTTATATTTACTCTGTTGTGGTTGATTTTTTGGCTGTTTAAAACCTAAAAATTTAGGTTTGACTAAAAATTTATTTTATAAAAAACATAATAAGATAATAAAAACAAAACATAAATCAACAATATAAAAAATTATTTAACAAAAATAAGAAGGGTGTAAAAAGCAAAATGGAAAACAAAAACATTGTAATAACTGGAGGCTTAGGATTCATAGGATCCCACATCACAGACGAATTACTAGACAATAACCAAATAACAATACTAGACAACTTCTCCACAGGCAAAATGGAAAACCTAAAAAATCCAGAACACCCCAATTTAAAAATAATAAAAGATGACCTAAACACAGCAAACCTACAACAATTACTAGAAGATAAAGACTACATCTTCCACCTAGCAGCAGCTGCAAGCGTACCACAAAGTATGGAAACACCCTTAAACACCCATTCAAACAATGTTGATGGAACAATAAAACTACTAATAGCAGCAAAAGATAGTGACATTGAAAAAATAATATTCTCCAGTAGCAGTGCAATATACGGGGAAAATCCTAACATGCCCCTAAAAGAAACAGAACAATACATGCCCACAAGCCCATATGCCGCAAGTAAAGCAATTGGAGAAATCTATCTAAAAACATTCTATGAATCATATGGATTAAAATACACTGCATTAAGATATTTCAATGTATTTGGACCAAAACAAGATGTTAACAGCCAATATGCTGCAGTAATCCCTAAATTCATACACAGTATAATAAACAATCAACAACCAATAATCTATGGTGATGGAGAACAAACAAGAGACTTCATATATGTAAAAGACATAGTTGAAGCAAATATAAAATCAGCACAATCAGATTATAATGGAATAATTAACATAGCTGCAGGAAAAGCATATACAATAAATGAATTATATGATATAATAAGTGAAGTATTAGAAACAGATATAAAACCAGAATATTTAGATCCAAGACCTGGAGATATAAAACATTCTTACGCATCTGTTGAAAATATGAGTAAAATAAACTTTAAAGTAGATGAAACAAAGTTCAAAGAACAATTAAAAGAAACAGTAAATTGGTTTAAAGAAACCTATAAAAAATAAAAAAAAGAAGAAGTTTTTTTAGTCAGCTTTTTGTTTTACTGTACTTCTTTCTCTTGCGAGCTTATTTACAAATCTTGAACTTTTTTTAATATTTTTTAATTCTTCCTTTTTAGGGCATTTGAATTCTTCAAGCATTAATATTTGATAGTCATAGTCTTCAGGCAGGTTTTTATCTTTTCCAGCTACTAGTCCTCTGAAGTTTGTTCCTATAGCTCCTGTGTCTCCTATGTCCATTCTTATTTTTTCTATTGGGTTGAAGTTTTCAAAGAATCTTTCTAGTTCTATTGTGTCTAGTAATGGTGCTTTGTAGTGTATTGCCATGGTTCTATCTTGTCTGGATTTTATTCCTACGTACTTTTGGTTTAGTTTTATTTTTTCTCCAGATTTTATTTTTTCTAGTGTTATGTATTCTGTTATTTCGTTACTCATAGGCTTTTTCCTCAAATTTTTTTTATTTTATTAGGTGGAATATGCATGTTTCACATGTTGGTTGTTCGTATGTGTCTTTTTGGTATTTGACAGGTTCAAATAAAAGTGACATTGTAAATTTGTTTTCTGTTTGTGATTGTGGTTCTATTTTTATTGGTGTTATTCCTCTGAAGTTTACTGGTATGAATCCTGTGTTTGATATGTTATATTTTAGTTCTCCTACGTTGTTTACGTCTTCGAAGTATGCTGTTATTTCTTTTAGGTATTTTGGTGTTGCGTTTATGGTAAAGCTCATTATTTGGTCTTGTCTTTGTTTTATTTTTATGTAGTTTGTGTTTATTGCTATTGTTTCTCCGTTGTCTTTTTGGAATGTTATGTAGTCTTCAAGGTTTATGTTTTCTTTTTTTACTATTTCTTCGAATGTGCTTTCCATAATATTTTTTCACCCATTATATTTTTTTATATTAGTCTTCCTAAGTCTTCAGGGTTGTTTGTGTGTATTCCGCATCCTGTGCATTCGTGACATAGTTCTTCTTCTCTTTGGTCTACTGTTTTTATGGATTCTTGTAGTGTTAGTGCTATGAATGAGTATTCTTTTCCGTTTTCGTTTTTTTCGAGTATTGGTGATATTCCTCTGAAGAATACTGGTCTGTCTCCTGTGTCACATATGTCCATTTTGAATGGTTCTATCATTCCGAATAGGCTGAAGTAATGTTTTATGACTTGTGCATCTTGTGCTGGTACTCTGAAGTTTACACTCATTATGTTGTCTTCTCTTGATTTGATTCCAACATATTCTTGGTTTATTTCTAGGACTTCTCCTGTGTCTTTTGTGAATTTTATGTTTTCACCGAAATCTACCATGATTTTTCACCACTTTTATTTTTTTATAATAATTGTTATAATAACCTTTTGTAAGATTAATATAAATACTTTTTCTTTAATAAATATAAAACATATAATTATTATATTATAAAAAAAAATTTTCCCAAAAAAAAATAATAATACAATGGAGGAGTAGAAAATTACTACAACTGAATTTAATCAAGAAGTAGGTCAACGTATAAAAGAATTAAGAGAATTATCAGACATAAGTCTTGAAACATTCTCCAAAGACTTAAACATTGACAGTACAATATACAAAGAATATGAAGATGGAAAAAAAGATATTCCAGCAAGTTTACTAAATGAAATAGCTCATAAATTCCAAGTAGACTTATCATTACTACTTACTGGTGAAGAAACACGTATGAGCATATTTGACGTAACAAAAAAAGGCAAAGGAATAAGTGTTGAACGTAGAAAAGAATACCGTTACGAAAATCTATGTAAACGCTTCTCACATAAAAAATCTGAATTCTTTATTGTTACAGTAGATCCTAAAGAAGATAAAACACCCTCATTAAACACCCACCCCGGTCAAGAGTTCAATCTTGTTCTTGAAGGTGATTTAAAACTATTCATACACCATAATGAAATTGAATTAAATGAAGGAGACAGTATAATATTTGATAGTAATTACGGGCATGCTATGGTTGCATTAAACGATAAACCAGCAAAATTCTTATCTGTAATTATGTAAAAAAAGTGACTAATTGGGAGTTGTGTGTTTAAAAAAATGACATCATTATTACATAAATATGTTAACCGTGAAGAGTTTGACTCTTATGAAGATTTTGTTAAAAATTTCCAACTGAAAATACCTAAAGATTATAATTTTGGTTTTGATGTAGTAGATGAGTATGCACGTATAGATCCAGATAAGATTGCCCTTATTTGGTGTGATGATAATAGTGAACGTATCTTCACATTTAAAGAAATTAGTGAATTAACTAACCAGACAGCAAATTATTATAAAAGTTTAGGCATCAAAAAAGGAGATGCTGTAATGTTAACACTTAAAAACCGTTACGAATGGTGGTTAAATATGGTAGCATTACATAAATTAGGTGCTATTGCTGTTCCTGCTACACACATGTTGAAATTACATGATATTGAATATCGTGTGAAAAGTGCAGATGTTAAAATGGTTGTTACTGTTGAAGAAGATAATCTTATACCTGATTATGATAAGGCACATGAAAATTATGATTTTATACGTGTTGTTGTAGATAATAAGGATATTCCTGGTTGGATTAATTATAATAAAGAAATAGCAAATATGAGTAAAGATTTTCCAAAACCATCTAGTGATGAGCTTATTGGACGAGATGAAGTTATGCTTATTTACTTTACTAGTGGTACTAGTGGTGAGCCTAAAATGGTTGCTCATAAACCAAGTTATAGTTTAGTTCATATTACTACTGTTAAATATTGGGAAAATGTTCATGAAGGTAGTATTCATTATACCGGTAGTGATACTGGATGGACTAAAGGTGTTTGGGGATTGTATGGTCAATGGATTATAGGTGCTACTATTTTTACTTATGATTATGTTCGTTTTAATCCTTTAACTTTAATTAAGAAATCTATCGCACATAATGTTACAAGTTTTTGTGCTCCTCCTACTGTTTATAGTTTTCTTATTAAAGAAGAATTGGAGAAATATGATTTAAGTAAGCTTGAATATGCTACAACTGCTGGTGAACCTTTAGCTCCTGAAGTTTATCGTAAATTTAAAGAGCAAACTGGTGTAGGTATTCGTGAAGGTTTTGGTCAGACTGAGACGACTTGTGCATTAGCTACTTATAAATGGTTGGAGCCTAAATTAGGTTCTACTGGTAAGCCTAATCCATTATATGATATTCATTTATTAGATCCTAATGGTGATGATGTGGATATTGGTAGTCGTGGTGAGATTTGTTTTAATATTAAAGATGGTCGTCCAGATGGTTTGTTTATGGAGTATTATAAGAATCCTGAGCAAATGAAATTACGTAATTATGATGGTTTTTACCATACTGGAGATACTGCTTGGATTGATGAAGATGGATATTTCCATTTTGTAGGTCGTAATGATGATATTATTAAGAGTAGTGGTTATCGTATTGGACCATATGAGGTTGAAAGTGCTGTGATTTCACATCCTAGTGTTTTAGAATGTGCTATTACTGGTGTTCCTCATGAAACTCGGGGTCAAATTGTTAAAGCTACTATTGTTCTTGCTCGTGGTTATAGTGCAAGTGACGAGTTGAAAAAAGAAATTCAAAATCATGTAAAGAGTGTTACTGCTCCTTATAAGTATCCTCGTATGATTGAATTTGTTGATGAGTTACCTAAAACTATTAGTGGTAAGATTAAACGTAAGAAAATACGTACAGAAGATGAAAATAAGAAAGAATAAAAAATAGGGAGGTTGTGATTTTTGTATAAAGAATTAACAAGTAAATTTTTAGATAGTGCTAATGTTAGTGTTGGAGATACTGTTTTAATTAAAAAAAGTGAAGATGAATCATATACTGGTATTTTATTAGACCGTTCTGAGGATGCTGCAGATGGTTATGTTGTTTTAAAATTAGATAGTGGTTATAATCTTGGGATTAATATTAATGATGCCAGTATTAAGTTGATTGAAAAAGGTGATAAGCCTAAGATTGGTTATGATGATGTTGAGATTGAATATGATGATAATAAGATGGATATTAGTATTATAAGTACTGGCGGTACTGTTTCTAGTATTATTGATTATAAGACTGGTGCTGTTCATCCTTCTTTTACTGCGGGTGATTTATTACGTGCTAATCCTGAGCTTTTAGATTTAGCTAATTATGATGTTAAAGCTTTGTATAATATTTTATCTGAGAATATGAAGCCTGAGTATTGGAGTAAAGCTGCTAAGTCTATTGCTGATGATATTAGTAATGGTAGTGATGGTGTTGTTGTTGCTCATGGTACTGATACTATGCATTATACTAGTGCTGCTTTATCTTTTATGTTAAATTCTCCAGTACCAGTTGTTTTAACTGGTTCTCAGCGCAGTAGTGATCGTCCATCTACTGATACTTTTATTAATTTGTATAATAGCGTTATTGCTGCTAAATCTGATATTGCTGAGGTTATGGTTTGTATGCATGAAGGTTTAGATGATAGTGTTTGTAGTTTGCATAATGGTACTAAAGTTCGTAAAATGCATACTAGTCGTCGTGATACTTTTAGAAGTATTGATTGTGAACCTATTGCACAGTTAACTCATGGAAATCTTAAAGTTAATGTTGATGATTATTGTAAACGTGGAGATGTTGAATTAAGTTTAAATAATGATGTTGAAGAGAAAACTTGTCTTATTAAGAGTTTCCCTGGAATAACTAGTGAGTTAATTGATTATCATATTGATTCTGGTTTTAAAGGTATTGTTTTAGAAGGTACTGGTTTAGGTCATGTTCCTGAGAATCTTATTCCTTCACTTGAAAGAGCATATGATGAGGGAATTGCTGTAGTTATGACTTCTCAGTGTTTATATGGTACTGTTAATATGAATGTTTATAGTACTGGTAGACAGTTAGTTAATGCTAATGTTATTAGTGGTGGAGATATGCTTCCTGAAACGGCTTATGTTAAATTAGCATGGGTTCTTGGTCAAAGTGATAACTTAGATGATGTTAAAGATACTATGACTACAAATATTGCTGGTGAATTAAGCGAAAGTAGTTCTGTTAAATATTTTTTAAATTAAAATTAGGAGGATGAATTAGATTATGTCATACGATTGGGAAGAATTAGGACTTAAGATGGGTTTAGAAGTTCATCAACAATTAAACACTAAACATAAATTGTTTTGTCCGTGTCATACTGAATTATTAGATGATAATTTTGATAGTGAGATTAAAAGGGTTTTAAGACCTACACAAAGTGAACTTGGACAGATTGATGCTGCTGCATATCAGGAATCATTACAGAAACAACGTTTTAATTATGAGTCTTATCATAAGCATACTTGTCTTGTTGAAACTGATGATGAGCCTCCTCATGAGTTAAATCGTGAAGCATTAGATATTAGTGTTACTTTAGCATGTCTTTTGAATATGCATGTAGTTGATGAGTTCCATACTATGAGAAAACAGGTTATTGATGGAAGTAATACTAGTGGGTTCCAGAGAACTGGTTTACTTGCAACTAATGGTTATCTTGATACTCCGTATGGTAGAGTTAAAATTGAAACATTAGGACTTGAAGAGGATGCTGCAAGACGTGTTGAGACTGATAGTGAGTATACTGAGTTTCGTTTAGATCGTCTTGGAATTCCTCTTGCTGAGATTACAACTGATCCTAGTGTTCATAATCCTGATGCTATACAACATGTGGCTTATATGATTGGTCAGGTTTTAAGAAGTACTAATGTTAAAAGAGGTTTAGGTACTATTCGTCAAGATTTGAATATTAGTATTAGTAAAGGTGCTCGTGTTGAGATTAAAGGGGTTCAGGATTTAGAGTTAATGCCTGAGATTGTTGAACGTGAAGTAACACGTCAATTAAAATTAGTTGAAATAAAAGAAACATTAGCTTCTAGAAATGCTTCAGTTGATGAGGAAATTTATGATATTGATGAAGTATTTGCAGATTCTGAAAGTAAGATTATAAAAAGTGCTGAATCTGTTAAAGCAGTTATACTTAAAGGTTTTGATGGTCTTATTGGTTTAGAAGTTCAACCAGGACGTAGATTTGGAACTGAACTTTCAAGTTATGCTAAAAAACGTGGTGTTCATGGTTTATTCCATACTGATGAGCTTCCTGCTTATGGTATAAGTCAAGAAGAAGTTGATAAACTTAGAGAATACTTAAAGGTTAATGATGATGATGCAATTATTATTGTGGCTGAAGCTGAAGAAACTGCAATAAGTGCATTAGAAGAGGTTATACGTCGTGCTAAATTAGCATTTGATGGTGTTGTTCCTGAAACACGTAAGTGTTTAGAAGATGGTAATACTGAATATATGCGTCCTCTTGCAACAGCAAACAGAATGTATCTTGAAACAGATATACCTTTATTCCAAATTAGTAGAGATTACGTTGAAAATATTAATAATAATCTTCCAGAATTACCTGATGAGAAATATGAAAGAATTTTAAAGGAATATAATTTAAGTGAAGATTTAACAAAACAGTTAGTTAGAAATCAAGAAGCAGATATCTTTGAAAAAATTGTCTCTACTGTTGATGTTGAACATACCCCTGTAGCTAGTGTTCTTGCATATGATTTAAAAGAGATTAAAAGAGATAATCATAATACTGATAATATTACTTTTGAGAAATTAATTAGTATGTTTAGTTTATTATCTGATAAAAAAATCAGTAAAGATGCTTTAAATGAGTTATTAATTCTTATAAGTGATAATCCAGAAAAGGATCCTGAAGCACTTGCAAATGAGAATAATTTAATGTTATTAAGTGATAGTGATGTTGAAAAAATCATAAGTGAAATTTGTGATAAGAATGAAAGTATGATTAAAGAACGTCAGATGGGTGCTATGGGGCCTTTAATGGGTATGAGTATGAAACAGTTAAAAGGAAAAGCTGATGGAAGTATTGTTAATAAGATTGTTAGAGAAGAGATTCAGAAAAGATTATAATAAAAAATTTTATGGAAAAAAATAAGTGGTTTTTTTATGTTTGACTTTGATATTATTATAATTGGTGCTGGACCTGCCGGTCTTACAAGTGGAATTTATGCTGGACGACAAAATAGTAAAACTTTGATTATTGATAAAGGTTTAACTGGTGGTTTAGGCCTAGAAGTTCCTGAAATGGAGAATTATCCAGGTATTGCAAATATTAATGGTATGAGTTTAATTAAGGATACTAAAGAGCAATGTCTTAAATATGGTGTTGAAATTCATGAGTTTGAGGAAATAAGTAGTATTGAACGTGTTGATGGTGGTTTTAGTATAAGTACTAATAAGGATATTTATACTACCTCTTCAATTATTATTGCTACTGGTTCTACTCATCGTAAATTAACAGTTCCTGGTGAAGAGGAATATCTTGGTAAAGGTGTTTCTTATTGTGCTACTTGTGATGGGATGTTTTTTAAGGATAAAGATGTTTTAGTTGTTGGTGGTGGTAATACTGCTGCTCAGGAAGCTATTTATTTATCTAATTTAGGATGTAATGTGAGTATTGTTCATAGAAGAGATAATTTACGTGCTCAGAGATATTTGCAGGATATTTTATCCAAAAAAGATATTAATATAATTTGGAATAGTAATGTTGTTGAGATTAATGGAGATGCTAAGGTAGAAAGTGTTATTTTAAAGAATAATGATGGTTCTTTAAGTGAGGTTGAATGTGATGCTGTTTTTGTAGCTATTGGTGATATTCCTCAAAATAGTATTGCTAAAATGTTAAATGTTGAGTTAAGTAGTGATGGTTATATTATAACTGATAAAGAGCAGAAAACTAATGTTAGTAATGTTTACAGTGCTGGTGATATTACTGGTGGTGTTAAACAGTGGGTTGTTGCTTGTGGAGAAGGAGCTGTAGCAAGTACTACTGCTTTTAATGATTTACAGAAAAAATAATGAAAAAATGGGAAAATATTAACTGTTTTTCCCTTCTTTTTTACTTTAAAGACCCTTCTTTTAAGTTTTATTTTTAAATATATCTATCCGCTAAAAATAGATATACGAAAAATGCTATTAAAAGTATTACAAATATTGGTAATAACCAGTATATTATGTGGAAGATTATTATTGCAATTATAATAGCTAATATAATAAATATTAAAGTTCTTAATTCCATAGTTATATAATATAATATAATCTTATTTAAAACTTACCAGTAAAAATAAAAGTAATTAAAAAAAAGTTTATGATGTGGGATTTTAGTTATGAGCAAGATTTTAGTAATTAATAATAAAGGTCAATATAATCATAGAATTCAGAGAAGTTTAACTTATTTAGATATTCCTTCTGAATTAGTTGATAACAGTTTAAGTGTTGAAGAGATTTTAGATAAAGATCCTTGTGGTTTAATTCTTGGTGGAGGACCTTCTGTAGAAGGTGCGGGAAATACCGTTAAGTATATTGAGGAAGTTGATGTTCCTATTCTTGGTATTTGTTTAGGTCATCAATTATTAGCTAAGACTTATGGTGGAGAAGTTACAAGTAGTGATACTGAAAGTTATGCTCAAGTTAATATTAATATTATTGAAGAAGAAGGATTGTTTAAAGGTTTAATGCCTAATATGGATGTTTGGAGTAGTCATAAGGATGAAGTGAAAACATTACCTGATGAGTTTAAGATTATTGCTAATAGTGATTTGTGTGATATTGAAGCTATAAAACATAAGGATTTAGATGTTTATGGTATTCAGTTTCATCCTGAGGTTCATACTACACCTAAAGGTGATGTTATCTTTAACAATTTCTATGAGATTTGTCAAAAATAACATTTTTTTATAAAATTTTCTTTTTTTTATGCAGGTCTTTCTGTGTTGAATTGATCTTTGGAACGGATTCCTACTAGTGAAGCGAATATTGCTACGATACATGCAATTGTACATATTAGACATATTGTTTGTGAACTTTGAACTATTAATCCTGCATATTTTGTGCTTAATTGTAGGTTTCCCATTATCCATGCGAAGATTAGTGTTAGAAGACCTAGGCTCATTGTTTGACCTATTGTTCTCATTGTTGCTTGTGATGCTGATGCTGTTGGTGCGTATTTTGGAGGAACTGAGCTCATTATTGCATTCATGTTTGGTGATGAGAATAATCCCATTCCTATACCTTGTAGTATCATTGCTAGGATGAGTATATATATTGGAGTGTTTGCAGTTAGTGTTGTTAGTATTCCTAGTGCTATTGTTGCTATTGCCATTCCTATTGCTGCTAGTTTTTGTGGGTGTATTTTATCTGATAGTTTACCAGAGTTTGGAGCCATTATTGCCATGATTATTGGAGTTATGATGAGTATAAGTCCTGACATTTGTGCATCCCATCCTCGCACGTATTGTAAGTGGTAATTTAGGATTGTTGTAACTACCATAATTGCAAGGTAACTGCATAGTGCTGCGACGTTTGAGGATGTGAATTTGCTGTTTTTGAATAATTTTACGTTGAATACTGGTGATTTTACTTTTAATTCATATATTCCGAATATTATTAACAGGATTATTCCAATAATTGTGAGTATTAGTCCTATTGGTTGTATGAGTGTTGTGAATCCGTAGATGAATAGTAGTATTCCTATTCCGTAGAGTATTGATCCTATTTTGTCTATTGATTCGTGTTCGTATGTTTTCCATTCTTCTGGTATTTTGAAGAATATTATTAGTAAGCATAATATTAGGAATGGTATTACAAAGTAGAACATTGATCTCCATCCTAGGTTATGTACTAATAGTCCACATATAACTGGTGATAGTGATGTTGCTAGGTAGACTCCTGTGACTGTGAATCCTAGAGCTTTTCCTCTGTTTTTTGGGTTTACTGCAGATACTACCATTGCCATTGCTGATACATTTAGGAATGCTACTCCTGCTCCTTGTAGTATTCTGAATATTAGGAAGGATTCTGTTGAGAATGAGATGCATGCTCCGATTGATCCTATTAGAAATACTAATACTCCCATTATTAGTGATTTTTTTACTCCGAATTTGCCTGATATTTGTCCTGCTGGAACCGTGAATACTGCTACTACTAGGAAGAATATTGTTGGTACCCAGTTTTGGATGATGTTGTTCATTGTAAATTCGTTTGCTATTGCTGGAACACCTATGATTATTCCGTTTGATAGGAATACTGCGAAGAAGGATGTTATGAATGATACGAATATTACATAGTTTTCTGTGTTGAATTTCATGTTTTTTACGCTCTATCTTTTTTTGTTTAATTTTTTTTATTGTTGTTTTTATATTATGTGTTGGACCTATATATAAATGTTGCAATGTCAACAGTTGTTATGTCAACATTATATAAAGTTAAGACTTAACATAAGAACACTCCGAATACAACAAACCAATAGAACGAAACTCAAAAAAGAAAACAAAAAACCCAATTATAGAAGACAAAACAGGTATAAAATCAGATATATTACTAGACAAAAACAATAATACAGAAATAATAACAATTAACTCAGTATATTCAACAACATAATACTTAAACCCAATATCACGGATTATTTTAATTATAGTTCTTATTTGAAAAGCAGAACGTAAACTATTAGTATGTGCAAGACGTGCCAAAGATATCTCATAAAAGAAAAAGAAAATATAAGACAATACTAAAAAAAGAACCAAATATACAATAAAATGGAATGGATCTATTTGAAACATTACCTCAAAATCATCAATATGTAAAAATACTTCATTAAGCTCATAAATCTCATTAAAACCAGAACAAAATATCACAATCGTCTGAAATAAAAATTGAGGAATTACATATACAGCTATAACAATCGAAGCTTTTATAGCTTTAATTAAAATCTGCTTTGGCCTTATCTTAGGTAACCTATTTACTCCATTAATAGTAAAATGAGTTAACTCCAAACCATAACCAAAAATTATTAACTGGACAAAAAGAGTTAAAAGAGGATTTATTTTATAGTCAATAATAAGAGATAAAACAATCATTAACACTAAAATTAGTATTAAAAATTTGATATCCTCTGTTGTATATTCATATATGTCTTTTATTCTATCTTTAAAAATCATAACAAAAAAAATAGTGAAAAAGAAATGGTTTTTATGCGAATTCGATTGTGCTTGGTGGTTTATCACTTATACTTAGTGCTACATGTGTGACTTCTGATACTTCACTTGTTATTCTTTGAGATATTTTTCTTGTTACTTCCCATGGTATTTCTGGTACATATGCTGTCATTGCATCAATACTGTTTATTAGTCTTATTACTACTAAGTATCCGAAGTCTCTTTGATCTCCTTTTACACCTGTTACCTTGGTGTCTGTTAGTACTGCGAAGTATTGCCATAATGTTTTATCCAGTTCTGCTTTTTCTATTTCTTCTCTTACTATTGCATCTGCTTCTTGACAGATTCTTAGGTTTTCACGTGTTAGTGGTCCTATTGTTCTTACTGCGAGTCCTGGTCCCGGGAATGGTTGTCTTTGAACTAGTTTTTCTGGTAGTTTTAATTCTGTTCCAATTATTCTTACTTCGTCTTTGTATAAGTCTCTTATTGGTTCAACTACTTTTAGTACCATTCCACTTGGTAGTGCGAGGTTGTGGTGTGATTTTATGTTTCCTTCAGATTCTATCCAGTCAGGAGCTATTGTTCCTTGTACTAGGTATTTTGCTCCTATTTTTTCTGCTTCTCTTTCAAATACGTCTATGAATACTTTTCCAATTATTTTTCTTTTTTCTTCTGGATCATATACTCCATCTAATGCTTCTAGATATTCATCAGATGCATCAATGTATTTGAAGTTTAATCTGTCTTCAAATGTGTTGCAGACTTGTTCTGCTTCTCCTTTACGTAGTAATCCGTGGTCAACGAATATTGCAGTTAAGTTGTCTCCTATTGCTTCACCTGTAAGGACACTGCATACACTACTGTCCACTCCACCAGATAATGCAATAATTGCTTTTTCATCTCCGATTTCATCTTTGATATCTTTTATTGCATTTTCTATGAATTTTTTTGCATCAAACATTATACTGATTCCCTTTTTTTATAATATTTTTTTATTCTACGTATTCTAAACCTTCGTCTTCTTCTTCTGCTTCTGGTTCGAATTCATTTACAATGTCAAATAAGATTTTTTCAAGTCCTTCTCTTCCTTCTTCTACTGCTTGCCAGATATCATCATATTTAACATATTTTTCTATTTTTATTGCTTTTTGACCTATTCCAGATATTCTGAAGTTTTGTTCATCGTCTCCTATTGGAATGTCTAATTTTTCTTTTTTAATATCTTGTTTATTATCTACAGCTTTGTTAATTAATTCTTCAACATCATTTATCATATTCTAAGACTCCAGTAAATTATGTTAATTATAAAAATTATTAGTATAAAAATTATTAAAATTTTTTTTATAATAAATTATATTATTTTAATAATTAATAAAAATATTATTATAAGAATATAATTTATTTTTTTGGAGAAATTTATGAGTAAGACTACAAAGAATGCATATCTTGAGAAGTTAACTAAGAATACTCAAATGAAATCCGTTAAAGTAGGTAAGGATTTGGAGGGCAGTACCCCACCATCTGTTTTTATTGGTCGTTGGAATTATCCTAAAGTTTATGCTGGACCAATGATGACTAATTTTAAAGGAGACAGTAGTATTTTTGATTCTCCTGAGTCTTGGTTGAATGAGAATAAAACTCAAGATGAGATTATTAATTATCGTTTAAATCTTGTTAGAGGCAAACAATTACTGCGGATTAATGATTTAGATAATCCTTTAGTTGATAAGCTTACCGATATTTCTCTTGCTAAAACTTCTACTGATAGTGAAGCTATTTTTGGTAGAACTCCCCGAGGAAGTATGTTAAGTGAGGATAATGAACCTCATGGTCCTAGTGCTGTTCTTGAGGAGTTTAATATTGATGCAGTTAAATGGGATAGGAAATTAGAAAAATCATATTATGATACTGATTTAACAGCCCGTGATGCTGTTATGTATTTACATAATAAGGATATTCCATTTTCTAATATGCAGAAAGCGTTTAGTGTTGGTGCTTTTGGATTGAAAAATAAGCGAAAGCTTGTTCCAACACGTTGGAGTATAACTGCATGTGATACTACTATTGCAGATGAATTATTAAAAGAAGTTAGACATTATCCTACAATTGATTCATATCAAGTATTTGAGTATTATAGTCTTAAAAATAAGTATGTTATTATTTTAATGCCTATGGAATGGCAATATGAATGGACAGAATCATTTTTAAAACTCATGGGCAATGAAGAATTAATATTCAGTGATTATGAATTAAATACTGGTAAAAAAGAATATAGTTCTGTAGGTGGTTGTTTTTACACTGCTAAGATGGCTGTTCTTGAACATTTAAAAGAAAAGAAAAAACAAGCAGGATTAATAATACTTCGTGAAGCATATACTGGATATGTACCTTTAGGAGTATTTAATGTACGAGAAAATATACGTTCCGCAATGAAACAACCTTATAAAGAATTTGAAACTTTAAAAGAAAGTTTAAAATACGCTGGAACACAATTAAAAATACCAATAAGTAGATATGTTAAAATTAGTAAATTATTAAAAGAATTATTACATACACGTCAAACAACACTTGACAGTTACTTTAAAAAATAAAAGAAAGAGGATTTAAAATAAAAAAAAATGACACCTGAAACAATGATTCCCTTAAACTTATATTTAAATTATATAAGTCGGGCTTATGAAGATTTTATTAAAAGAAAACTTAACAATCCAGATATTGACCCTGCAGAGTTACCCTTCTTAATTGGAATATATCATAATGAAGGAGCATCACAAAATGAAATATCTGCATCATTTCGTGTAACCGAAGCATATGTAACAAAAATGTTAAATAAACTAGAAAAAAAGGATTTAATAAAAAGAGAATACGATCCAAATAATAAAACAAGAAAATTAATTTATTTAACAAATAAAGGACATGAAAAATCATTAGAAGCTATTGAAGTTATAAAAGAATGGGAATTATACTTAACTGATGATTTAACAAATGAAGAAAAAGAACAATTTAAAAACATATTCTTAAAAATAACAAAAAAAGCAACATACCTATAAAAAAAAGAGTTGTAAAGTAATGGATAAATTAAAAACAAGATTCCTAACACATAATCTAATAAATATAAGTTATATTATTGGAACAATCGAACAAAAAATGATAAATTACAAAAATACTAATGATAAAGATAGTATACTTATAGATTTAGAGGTTAGTACAATATTTATAAATGAATTATGTGATGATGAATTCATATCTGATGAGTTTAAAAAAGATTACTTAAATCTTTCAGAAAATATAAGAAAAGATTTAGAAAACAATACAATAAATGAAGAAACCTTAAAAAAAGTACATAATCTTGTTGTAGATTTAGAAAAAGATATTACCGAACAAATAATTTACATTATAAAATAAAGGAAAAATTAGGCTTATGGATTTAGAGTATAAAAGACCACATACTGATACTATAGAGCAGATGGAATTATCTGTAAAAGAGGATATTGATTGTACTGATAGTGCTTGTGAAAAGATTCTTAAATTAACAAATCATGATTCTTGTCAAATTGTTAATAGTGGAAACAGTAGTATTCTTCTTGCTATGAGTAATATATATGGAGATATTATAGTTCCTAATCAGGGTGCTTGGCATGGTTTTAAACAAGCTGCAAGATTTCTTAATAAAGAATTAATAACTATTCCTACTGATAAAGGTTTGATAAATAATGAGCATCTTGAGGAAATAGGTGATGTTAAAGATGGTAGTGCATTGTTTTTAACAAGTTTTGCAGGATATAGTGCTGAGCAGGACATTAAAAGTATTTCAAAGTATTGTAAAGATAATGATATACTTCTTGTTGAGGATGCTTCTGGAGGGATTAGTGATCCTATGCATAAATTAGCTAATGGGAAATATTCTGATGTTATTGTGTGTAGTACTGGTTCTCCTAAGATTATTAATGTTGGTAGTGGTGGTTTTGTAACAACTAGTATTCCTGATTTCTTTAAGGATAGTAATTTTTTAAATAAGAGTTTGAAAGCTAGTAAAGAGATTGTTTGTGGGATAAATAGTGAGATTGATTATGCTGAGTATAATCTTACAAAGACTATTGAATCTTGTTTTTATGTTAAAAGGGCTTTTGATGAGCATGTTTTATATAGGGATAAACGTGGAATTAATATTGCTTTTGAGTGTGAGGATAAAAATGCTATAAGGTCTCTTAGAGAGAAGTTGAAAGTTGATAATAAGAGTATAATTACTAGTTGTCCTAATTATAATCGTTTGAAGATTAAGGGTTTTTGTTTAGAGCTTAAAAATGTTAATCCTCATTTTTTAGGTTTTGGGGATTTGAATGAAATAACCAGTATTATAAAGGAAACTATCTAAAAATAATTATTAATTTGTATTTTTTTGGGGAATGGATGAATTGTTAGTTGATAGTATTAAGAATTTTAAAAGTAATCCTAATAAAAGTTTGATTTTTATTGTTGTTTTGGCTTTTGTTTTAACTTTTTTGGTTGTTTATTTGAATTCTACTGAGAATATTTTAGGTAGGTTTCATAGGGATATTTATCTTTATCTTATTGAGGCTTTGCATTTTAATGGTTATGTGTTTCATGAGTTTAGATATGTTAATATTTTATCTCCTCTGATTCCTTTTTTAACTAGTTTGGCTTTTAAGTTAGGTTTTGTAAGTGAGATTCCTATTTTTGTTATTACTGGTGTGTTTTTCTTTTTTAGTATTGTTGGAATGTTTTATCTTTTAAGGTTGCGTTTTGATGATGTTTTTAGTGTTGTTGGTGTTTGTGTGTTTTGTAGTTTTACTGTTATTATG
The DNA here is from genome assembly GCA_964431035.1 of uncultured Methanobacteriaceae archaeon. GTDB lineage: Archaea > Methanobacteriota > Methanobacteria > Methanobacteriales > Methanobacteriaceae > Methanobrevibacter_A. The sequence goes on from CAYSIF010000005.1 coordinate 51,318, forward strand.
AGATGGGCTGGTAATGGTAGTATTGATCTTCCTTCTGTTTGTTTGTGGATTTGGGGTATGTATTTTTTTATAAAAGCTATGGATTGTAATCAGAAGTTTTTTTATCTTTCTATTCCTCTTTTGGTTTTGAGTGTTTTTGCTAAGTATGTGACTATTGTTACTATTCCTTTGGTTTTTGTTTATTTTGTTTCTCGTGGGGATTTTGTTTTTAATTTGCGGAAGTATTTGAAGAATATTGTTGGTGGTTTTTTAGTGGGTTTGGTTTGTACTGTTCCTTTTGTTTATTTTTATTTTACTCGCAATGTTTTTCGTATTGTTTCTTCTTATGCTAAGCCTGTGTATTCTACTGGTAGTGCTGTTCATACGGTTAATGATTTTCTTTTTTATGTTTTGAATTTGAATGAGATTATTTTCCGTTATCATGATTTGGTTGGTGTTCTTTATTTATTAGTTATGTTTGTTGGTGTTTTTTGTTCTTTGTATTGTGTTTATAAGATTTTGAAGTGTTATCGTAGTGGTGGTAATTTAGATTTGTTTAGAGGCAAGATGTCTTATGTTTTTGTTTTTGTTTCTATTGTTGGTATGGTTTTGTCTTTTGTTCTTACTCGTGATTATTCTACTACTTTTTGTGTTCCTTTGTTTTATGTGTTTTCTTGTATTTTTGCTGTTTGTTTTAATAGTATTGTTGGTTTTTATAATGAGAGTGGTGGGGAGAGGTATGATGGTTTTTCTTTTGATTTTATGATGTTTGTTTGGTTTATGAGTCATTTTGTGTTTTTATCTGCATTTTTGGTTAAGACTCATCGTTATGGTATTGCTTTTACTCCTCCTCTTGCGTTTTTTATTACTTATGGTTTTAAGAGGATTTATGATTTTATTCCTGAGAAACGTGGTGTTTTTAAGAGTGTTTTTCCTCATATTGTTATTTTAGTTATGTTGGTGGTTTCTTTTGGTCATTTGACTATTGATAGTCATGATGATTGGGTTGATGATGAGAAGTATGTTGCTCGGTGGATGGAGGATAATTGGGATTTGGATGAGGTTAATATTTGGGCTGATAGGCCTGTTTATTCTTGGTATCTTCAGAAGGATTATCATTATGTTGAGGATAGGGGTGATGTTAATAATTTATCTGTGGATATGTTGAATGCTAGTGTTGATTATTATATTTCTCATGAGCCTAATCTTGTTATTCCTCATTATCCTAAGGTTATGGAGATTAATAGTGTGATTTTTTATAAGTGTGATTGTTAGTTGGGTTGTTGGTTTTTTTGGTAGAATTGGTGTTTTTTTATTGGTCTGTTATGAGTTTGGTTGTTTTGTCTATTAGTATGTCTGTTATGTTCATGGTGTTTAGTTGTTTTTGTGATATTTCATACTTCTTTAATAATTTTTCTTCGTTGGCTTGTAAAACTGTATCGTCTTTTGTGAAGATATGGTTTAATTGATCTTTGAAGTAATCTGGACAGTTGATTAAAATTATGCATAAATTCATTTTTCCAGTTTTCAAACCTAAAGTTTTAAATGCTTCTGCAATTTGACGTGTACCTGCAATTCTTACTAATATTTCAACACCTAAATCATTAGCCAAATTGTTTTCTCTTTCAAATGCAAGTAATGCTTGATTAACACCATGTAAAGCATGTTTATAACCTGCAATTCCATCAGCATCTAATAATTGTATTAAACATCCATCACAACAATTATCTCTTAAATTATTAACTATATCTAATGTTGCAGGAACATCTTCAATTACACCAGTATATCCTAAAATATCCACATTTTCTAAATCAACCATTATTTTTTATCTCCTTTTTTCTCTAATTCTAATAATCTGTTAACACCTAAAATATATGCTTCCACACTTGCATTTATTATATCTGGTTCTGTGCTTCTTGCAGATATTACATTATTTCCCATTCTTAGTTTAACTATTACATCAATCAGTGCATCTGCTCCTCCAGTTAATGCATCTACATGGTATTCGACAAGATTTATATCTGCAAATTCTTTAACTCCTTTTTTAACTGCATTTATTGCAGCATCTACTGGTCCAACACCTATTCCTGCTTCTATAACCATTTCTTTATCCATTCCTAGTTTGATACTTGCTGTTGGAGTTACACGGTTTCCACTTACAATAGTTAATTCTTGTAAATCTATCATGAAGTCTTCGTCTATGTTTAATACATAGTCCGCTATTGCTTGAATATCTGCATCACTTACTGTTTTTCCTTTATCTGCTAAGTCTTTAACTTTATTAAATATTAATTCTAATTCTTTATTTGTTGTGTAGATTCCTAATTCTTCTAGGCGGTTTTGTAGTCCTTTGCTTCCAACATGTTTTCCTAATACGAATTTTCTGTGGTGTCCAACTAGTTCTGGAGGTATTGGTTCGTATGTGCTTGATTTTTTAAGCACTCCATCTGCATGTATTCCTGATTCGTGTGCAAATGCGTTTTCTCCTACAATTGATTTGTTGGCTTGTATGAATGCTCCGGATAGTCTTGATACTAGTCTACTTGTATCATATAATTGATCTAGTTTTATGTTTGTTTCATATTCGTCGTATAATGTGTTTAGTGATACAACTGTTTCTTCTAGTGATGCGTTTCCTGCTCTTTCTCCTAGTCCGTTTACTGTTAGGTGTGCTTCTTTTGCTCCTGCAGTTATTCCTGAAAGTGTGTTTGCAACTGCTAGTCCGAAGTCATTGTGACAGTGTGTGCTTACTGGTACTTTGAGGCCTGCGAATTGTTCATAGAATGTTTTTGCTGTATCTGGTCTTAGCATTCCTACTGTATCACATGGACATATCCCATCTACTCCTACTTCTATTGTTTCTTTGAATACTTTTTTTAAGAATTCTGTTTCGCTTCTTGTTGAGTCTTCTGCTGATAATAGGATTTTTAGTCCGTGATCTTTTGCATATTGGCAGACTTTTTTTGCATTTTCTAGTACTTCTTCTGGTGATTTTTTTAGTTTATATTCCATGTGTAATGGGCTTGTTGGAACTACAATGTTTACAATGTCGACGTCACATTCTAGACAGTAGTCTACGTCTTTATTTAGTGTTCTTGAGAAGCTTGCTATGTTTGCGTTTAGGTTTTCTTTTGTTATTTCTTTGATTGCTTCTCTTTCTCCTTCGCTTGTTATTGCACTTCCTGCTTCTATTGTGTCTACTTTTATTTCATCTAGTTTTTTTGCTATTTCTAGTTTTTCTTGTGTTGTGAAGCTTATTCCAGGTGTTTGTTCACCGTCTCTTAATGTTGTATCAAATATTTTTATTTTCAAATTTTATCACCAAAAAAGAAGGATATTATAAAAAAAATTTTTTAATTAGGTAGATGTTTAAAAAAAATGTGTTGTTTTATAAAAAATTATTAATTGAAAATTTTTTTTATTAACTCTTATTTTATTTAGGTTGTTGTAGTTTAATAAATATTTTTCTTATACTATTTTGTTTTATGTTTTTTTATAAAAAAATATGTTATAATTTAAGAAATAGATTTTTTTGGATGGTTGGTAAAAGGAGGGTTGTTGGAGTTTTCTTTATTATAAAAAAAACTCCTACTTTTTTTTATTTGTAAGGATTTTATTTTTTTTGGAACCTTCTTAAAACGTGAAATTAAAAATTTTAACCTTAACAATGAAAAAAAATTCTTACAATTTTATATTAAATTTTTTTGTGTTTTACTTGGGATTTTTTTATTGAAAAAAATAAATGTTTATTATAATCTTAAAAAAAAAGTGTTGTTTTTTTTATAAAATACTATTTTTTTCTTTATTTTATAATCATTCCTTTTTTTTACTTGCTTATGTTTTTAAAAGATAAGAGGTTTTTTGGGGAAATTCTCCAATTTTATTTTTTTTATGTGATATTTTAAAGTTTTTTTGGATAAAAAAATATTAGAATATATTTTTTTGTTTTAAGCGTGTTTTTTTGGTATCTTATAAAAAAAATGTTTATTTGTTTTTTTTTTGAGCGAAGTTTTAAATATTTTTTTTTAAGATTTTTTTATAAAATTTTTTTCAATATCTTATTTTTTTGTGGGGTGTGTTTTTTTGTTTTATCATCTCCTGTGTGGGTTTGTTATTTATTATGTATTATTATTAATTAGTAATAAAGTTTTCTAAAAAAGTATTACTTACTTATGTAAAAAAAAGAAAAAAGTAATACAAAAAAAATTACTCCCTACAAATAACAGAAATAACCCTAGTAAGACTCCTATGCATCTTAATAAAATACTGCTCCTTTAACACAAAACCCTTACTCCTAAAAATACTATTCACATCAACATAATGAGGACTAGCCAAAACAATCAAAGCACCATCAACAATACTCTTCTGAATAGAATCTAAAAAATCACAAATAACCTCCCCACTATTAACACCCCCAGTAGTCGTACTAATACCATAAGGAGGATCAGTTACCACAGCATTAGCAGGTTCAGGTAACTTTAACTGATGAAAATCAATCTTATAAGTCTCATAATCACTTATACCCGCATGATCCAAATTAACAGCAGAACCATTCTTCATTTTCCAATTAATATCAGAACCAATAACATGAACCCCAATTAAACCCGCCTCAATAAGCATACCACCAGTCCCACAAAAAGGATCCAATAAAGTTTCACCTTTTTTAACCCTACTTAAATTAACCATACATCTTGCAAGCTTAGGACTCATACCACCAGGATGGAAAAACGGTCTTTTATGAGGCTTTATCTCTTCAAAATGTTTTTTATTCAAATAATACTTCTGTATACAAATATAAATAGTATCTTCAAAACTTATTAAACGAACTAATGATTTCGAATCTCTTAATTTAACTTTAATATCAGATGTTTTTTCTAGAATATAACCTCCAACATCCCGTTCTATTTTCACAGTATCTAATTCTGAATGAAATTTTTTTATACGAACAACAAATGTATCTTCCAAATATTCACTCCACGGAATACTCTTAACATCATGTTCTAAATTTTCTAATGAGGATTTTTTTATTATTTGATTTACTTCATGAGTGTATCCTAATCTTTCTGTTAATCTTAAATAATTTTTATCAAAATCATCATTTTTTAAGTCTTCAAGTATTACTAATCCAGAACATAATTTATTTATAGAGGTATCTATGTTTTCTGTTTCTAATACAGCTTTTAGTTCTGCTATTGGTAGTTTATCATGTTCTTGTGATTGTATTAGTATTAATTCCATTATTTTATTCCCCATATTTTTGTTATGTTCTTTAGTAGTATTTTAGGAAATATTGATAATAAGTATCCTTTTTTTATAATTTGTTTTACAAGTGTTGATTGTTTGTCCATTTCCCCATATTCATTTATTAATTGTTCTATATTTTTTTCCTTTATTTTTACAAAGAAATAGTCCAAATCATCATCAGATAATAGTTGTAGTGTTTTTTGTACTTTTAATTGGGTTTTAAGTTCTTTATTATATTGTTTTTTAAATAGTTTCTCATATTCTGTTAATAATTGAGTGTCTTCTTTTTTTAGGGTTTTTTCTATTATTTCTTCTAGTATGTTTACTGCTTTAAATCCCAGTATTAGTCCTCCACCTGTTGTGGGTTTTACTTGTGTAGCTGCATCTCCTACTAATGCTAGGCGGTTTTCTACTAATTTAATATTTTTATTATATATTGGTATGTGTGCGTAATATTCTTCTAAGATTTCTGAGTCTTTGAAATTATTGGATATGAATTCTTTTAGTATTGTTTTTTCATCTTTGAATTTTTTATCTGTAAACATACCTATTCTGTATTGGTTGTTTTTTAATGGTATTTTCCATATGAATCCTGGGAAGTAATTTGATTTTGTGTATACATCAACATAATCCAGGTTTTCATCTTTTTCTATTTTTACTAGAAATTGTGTTGCGCAGTAGTATTTTATTTCGTTTTGTATTTGTTTTGAGAGTTTTGAGTTTGCTCCATCTGCCCCTATGATTATTTTTCCTTTGAGTTCATTTTTATCTGTATGTACTATTCCTTTTTCTGTGTTTACTTTTTGTACTGTTTCGTTTGTTTTTATTGTTACTTTATTGTTTTCTGCTCTTTTTAGTAAGTATTGATCGTATTTTACTCTGTCTATTATATATGCTGCTGTTTTTTCTTTATTTACTTTTAATGTTTTGTTGGGACTGTGGAGATATGCTCCTTTTACTTTATTTAGAATTACATCTTCAGGTAAGTTATTTAGTGTTAATATTTTTTCGCTTAATATTCCTGCACATTGTAATGGTATTCCTATTTCTTTTTTCTTATCTATTATGCATGTTTTAATATTTTTGGATGCTAGTTTATAAGCTAATGTTGAGCCTATGGGTCCTGCACCTACTATTATCACATCATAATCATAAGACATAAATAAAAATAACCTATAAAATTTTTTAAAATAAATAAACAATAAAATTGCTATTATAATTTTTTTTGTTTTGAAAAAACGAGTGATTAATATTTTTAATCTAACTTATATTTATAAGAGTATTTATTATAAATATTATTATAATAAATAAAATTATTTTATTTTACTTTTTTATAGATTCTCTTTTCTAAATAGGAGGATTCAGGATTATGCTAAACAATAAATTCATACGGGATAGTGTACATGGTAATTTAGATATAAGTTCCTTTGAAAGAGAGGTTCTAGATTATCCTCAGATGCAGAGATTGAGACGATTGAAACAATTAGGATTTATTAATCTTATTTATCCTGGTGCTAATCATTCCCGTTTTGAACATAGTATTGGAACTATGCATTTAGCAGGTAAACTTGCAGATCATCTTAAATTAGATGAAGAAGATAAGGAATTGGTTCGTATAAGTGGTCTTTTGCATGATATTGGTCATGGCCCATTTTCTCATGTTTCTGAATTTGTTTTACCTGTGCCTCATGAAGAAATAACAGAATATGTTATAAAGAATACTAGTTTAACTGATAAGTTAAGTGAAAAGTTTAATGTTAATGATATTGCTGATATTATTCATGGTAAAGGTTCTCTTGGTGCTATTATTAGTGGAGAGTTAGATGTTGATCGTATGGATTATCTGATGAGGGATTCTCATTATACTGGTGTTGAGTATGGTGTTATTGATGTTGAGAGATTAATCAGTAATTTAAGATTGAAAAACGATTTAATATTGGATATTAAAGGTGTTCAAGCTGCAGAATCATTACTTGTTGCTAGATATTTTATGTATCCTAGTGTATATCAACATCATACTACAAGAATTTTAAATTCTATGTTTAGACGATGTATGGAGCATTTGATTGAGGAGTATGGTTTAGATGCTTCTGAAATGTATAAGTATGATGATGCTGATATGATTAGTTTATGTAGAAATAGTACTGGTTATGTTAAGGAAACTATGACTCGTTTGGATAATAGGGATCTTTTAAAGACCGTGTGGAGTGTTGATTTTAAAGAATTTAAACATCCTGAAGAAATATTTAAAATAGATAAAAAAATAATAAGTAAAGCAGAAGAGGAAATTAGTGAAGATTATAATATTGAAAGAGAAAATCTTATACTGAATATTACTGAGTATCCTTACTTTGATGAGATGAAAACACGTGTTTCATTAAATGATAAACTTTACCATTTAAATGAGATTAGTAGTATTGTTGAAGCATTAAATGATGCACGATTTAATCTGCCTGATATAAGTATTTATGCTCCTAAAGAAGAACAAGAGAAATTTGAAAGATTTAAAATTGATCATTATTTAGATTTACCTGAACGTGAAAAACATTATGATGTTGTAACATTAGATCAAACAACATTCAATGAATAAAAAAAAAAATATGAATTTAATTTATGGGTTTTTGATTATTATGATAATTGTTGCTTTAACTGGTGCAAGTGGAATACCTTATGGTGTTCGCTTATTAGAAGTATTGAAAATGTATGATATTGAAACTGGATTATTAGTTAGTAAACCTGCAGAGAAAGTTATTAGACATGAATCTGATAAGAATATTATTGAAATAAAGAATTTAGCAACTAAAGTTTATTCTGCAGATGATTTAGGATCTGAGATAAATAGTGGATCTCATCCTTTTGAATCATTAGTTATTGTTCCATGTAGTATGAAAACATTATCTAGTATAGCTAATGGTTATAGTAATAATAGTATTAGTCGTGTTGCAGATGTTGCTTTAAAAGAAGGTCGTAAGACTATTATTGTTCCTCGTGAAACACCACTTAGAACTGTGCATCTTGAGAATATGGTTAAATTATCTAAAGAAGGTGCTACTATTTTACCTGCTATGCCTGCTTTTTATAATAAACCTGAAAGTTTAGATGATAATTTAGACTTTATTGTAGGTAAAATTTTAGATTTATTAAATATTAATAATGATTTATATCAAAGATGGCAAGGAGAATAACCCTTTTGATAAAAGATAATGAGTTTGAGAAAACTGATAAAGTTCCGGGTCCTACTAAAGAGGAGATTCGTAGTATAATATTGTATAAGTCTGATGTTAAAGATAGTGATGTTGTTGTTGATATTGGTTGTGGTACTGGAGGTATAAGTACTGAGTTTAGTCTTCGTGCTAAAAAAGTTTACAGTATAGATGTTAAACAAGCGGCTGTTGATACTTGTAAGAGGAATGTTAGTAGACTTGGTAATATTGATAATGTTGAGTTTATTGTTAATGATGGTGTTAGTGCTCTTAATAATATTGATTGTTTTGATATTGTTATTGTTGGAGGATCTAATGGGGATTTAGATGAGATTTTAAGTGTTGTTAATGATAGGTTAAATGTTGGTGGTCGTGTTATTGTTCCATCTATTCTTGTTGATACTGAGGTTGAGGCTGTGAATATTTTTAAGGATTTAGGTTACTCTCCAAGTGTTGTTACTATTAATGTTAGTGAAGGTAAGGTTATTAATCGTGGAATTATGATGTTTGCTAAGAATCCTATCAATATTGTTAGTGTTGTTAAGGATTAAGAATTTTTTTTTAACTAATTTTTTTATAATATAATTTTTTTCTATTATGTGCTTTAAAGATTTAACTTACATAGTTTTATGTGGAGGGAAGAGTACTCGAATGGGTGAAGATAAGGGAAGTATGACCATATCAGATAAACCTATGATAATTCATGTACTTGACTCACTAAACCATTTAATAAATGAAGCCATAATTGTTTTAAATGATGAAGAAAGAATAGTGAAATATCAAAAAATAATAAAACCAGAAAAATACACCTACAAAATAAGATACACCACCGACGAAATACCAGAAAAAGGCCCACTATCCGGAATAATGACCGGACTAAACCACACCAACACCAAATACGCACAAATACTACCATGCGACTCACCATACATAACACAAAACTTCATAAAAAACATGCAAAAACTACTAAAACAAAAAAAACCCACCGACGCAATAATACCCTACCACACAAAAGAAAAAACCGAACCACTACACGGAATATACCAAAAAAAAGACACCCCCACAATAAAAAAACTAATACAAAACGAAAAACTAAGCATAAAAGAATACCTAAAACAAATAAAACCCTACTACATACACATAGACAACATAAAACTAGAAGAAATAAACTTCAACAACCTAAACACAAAAGAAGACATCAAAAAATATAAAAAAATAGGAGAAAAATCCCATTAAAATAAAATTATAAAATTTGAACAGTATTATCTATTTTAGGAATCACAGGAATTAATAATCCAAAAGATTTAGTTAACATGTAACTTGAACATTTATACTCCTCAGTACCTTTATAAGTACACCTAAAAGTATAAGAACCCTCCTCTGCTAAATTTATAGGCAAACTATAAACACCATTAGCATTTGTTGTTATAAAATAGGTTTTTGATGCACCATTACTATTCCGTGTAATTTCCACCTCAATAACTTGATTAGATAAAAACTTATTATCCTGAGTTTTTAAAACACCAGTCAAATTATTACCTTTAAAACCATTACGAAACAAATTAGCCCCATAACTCAAAAAAGTTTGAGTATCATTCAAAGAAGAATCCAAAACAAAAATATCATAAGAATCAAAAATACTTAAACCTCCATAAACAACTAATTTAAGTATATCTGCTTTGTATGTACCAGGTGCTAAATTAATAGGAAGTTCAAAATATCCATTAGTATCAGTATTTACATCATAGAATTTTGATGCCCCAGTGTTTAATCTAGTTAATAGAATATGAATCGTTATAGATGTATTGGTTTCATTAACATATCCATGAAATGTTTCATTATCTCCAAAAGTTTTAGTTAAATTAGATGCATTAACAGTAACAACCGGAAGTGTTATTTGTGCATCATTTGTTTCATTAGATACCGCATTTATTGTGAAATTCTCATCTAAAGACGCTACATTCATTGTATAATTAAATTTTGGCCCTTCAGCAGGATGAATAAGCACAATATCTTCCAAGGCATTATCTTCTGCAAAAGATGATGGGATAAAAATTAATATAAACATCATAAATACAAGTAAAATTAAATATTTTCGCATATTAAACCTCCTTTATTTTTTGAATAACGGTGTAAAATATTTTTCACCTTACTATTTTATATTAAAACTGATAGCATATAAAGTTTTATTTATGTTTATAACTTAATACCATCCCCTTAAAAGTGCTAAAAACCACTTAAAAAAAGAGAAAAAATTAAATAAAAAATAAAGGCTTTAAAAATACCGATAAAAATATTAACACCAATAAAATACAAATAAGATACAGAGAACCATAATATCTAATTCTTAAATCAAAAGGAATTAAATTATTAACTTTATATGGAAAAACCAATAAAAAATGTAAAAACACAAAAATCAACAACCACAACAATACAAACAATAACTGATTAAGATTACCATATAAAAAACACTCTTGTAATTTAAGCAAACCCCAAGGATAACCACGAATTAAAGTTAAAACTGAAATTAAAAAATAAAATTGAGGCTCATAACCTCTCAATATCTTAGTTTCGCCATTAACACCAATATAAAAATCAACATTTTTTGAACTAAAAACATCTAACCTCCAATACATTAAAAACCCTTGTATAAAACTTAAACCTACACCTAAAGCAAAAAACAAGTTAGATTTTGAATAAAAATAACCTAAAGATAAACCACATAAAACCAACCCATAAGACAAATAATAAAAAAGTACTGTGTTAAATTGAGGATTAATACCCCAAGGACTAATAGAATCCTTAAAAAAATCATATTTCTCTTTTAAAATAGGACAATTCCAAAAAAAACTAGAATAAGAAAATATAAGAACAAGAAAACTAATTGGAATACAAAATCCTAATAAAGTTACTCCTTCTTTACCTAAACCTAAAATAAATAATAAAATAATACAAAATACGGGAACCACAAGTAAAATACCCCATATCACAGCATATAATTTAAAATCCTCATCACTAAAAGATGAATAACTAATGGAAAATATAATATCTTTAACAATCAAAATTAAAAAAAAATCCTCCTCAAAGAAAGCATATGTTTAATTTTATTTTAAAAATTTATTAAATACTAAAAAAACTATAGTCAAACAAACTACAATAAATAAATAAAATTTTATATTTGTAACTTTTCTATTTTTGTAATAATAACATAAAACTATCCCCGCAAGCACCATAATTACAAATTTCAATAAAGTAATAAAATAATTCATAAAATACCAAATCTCCTAATTTATATTAAAAATAATGTCCGAACATAAAAAATTAACACCAAAGATGATATTACAATTAAAAACACATATGAAAGACCAAAATAATTTATTCTCAAATCAAAACTTAAATGTTCATTAATCTTATCTGGAAACAACAATAACAACTGCAAAACAATGAAAATAGCGAGAAATATAACAGAAACCAAAAAACCATAAATTGAACCTAACAAAACATACTTTTCAATTGCTACAAAAAGCTTAGGATAATAAAAAAAGCCACAAAAATAAGAAGAAAATAAATACAATGAAGAATTATAACCCATAGATAATTTATCATTACCCCTATGATTAGTGTAGAAAAAACAATTATCTGAACTAAAAACTTCCCATCTACAAAACATAGCAACAGATGGCACTAAAAACACAAGCCCCAAACCAAAACCTAAAACCCAATTAAGAAAAAAAACACTACCAACAGCAAAAGCCATAAAAAACAAACCAAAACTAACAAAAAAATAATATACAATATTAATCTGTAAATTCATACCCCATGGATTCATACAATCCTTAAAAAACCTATATTTATCCGCCAAACTAGGACAAAACCAAAAAAACAAACAATGCCCCAAAGTAAAAACAAAAAGACTAAAAGGCAAAAGTTGAACAAACAATGGCAACCTTACAAATAATAAAAAAAGAACAAATGTAACACTAATAAGAGGAATAAAATGAGCTATACTATAATACTTAAAATCTTCATCACTAAAAGAGGAATAATTAAAAGCAAAACCAATTGTTAACAATTTCTTCAAACTAATCATAAAATCACCTAAACAAAACTTAAAAGTATAGACCCCACACTATCTCGTCCAGTCTTAAGTATAGTTTCAATTGAAGGATTAGTTAAACCCCCATTAGAAATATATTGCAAAGTAAATCCAACAGCCGTAGGTACAACTATCGCAATTGCAACTGGGAATGATATCATTCCTCCAGTGATAATTATTAATGGAATGCCAGCAGTAATTGCTGTTGCTGAAAACATAAAACATGCATCTGCAGCAAGCCCCGTTATCTCTTTAAATTCGTCATTATCTAAAAATGCTTTAAATTCATCATCAATTAACAAATCAGATAATGAAGAAAGTAAATTATTTATTAAATTATCTAAAATAGGAGTGAAAAAAGAATTTGGACAACAATAATTACCAAAACCATTAGCACCTTTATATAAAAATCCTTCAACATCATTTAAACAATATAATAGCCCAAAAGTATTATTTATAATAATCATTTCAGAGGAATTAACAATCTTAATAATACTTAACTCCCCTTCATCATAATATTGATAATAATATCCATTAAACAATTTAGCATACAAAGTAGTTAATGATGACGAAGCATTAATACCACTTAATTTTAAAATAATCCTTTCAATTTCTGTTAGATGGAAAGAGATTGAGGTTTTAAAAAGAGATATATTTGTTTGATTATTACCCACTAATATCATTTTCATTGATGGATCAGGACAATGAATATAATACATTAAATCATAATTAACACCTGATAAAACTGCCAAATATTCGTTACGAAAATAATTAACATTATAAAGTAAAGACCTATTATCTGCAAATTTATCAGTTAACCATATAGTGCCTAAAGAATTTAAAAAACAATTATAAATAGCTTTATTATAAATATAAGATTGATTATTATTTAACCAATAAATTAAAATATCATTTGTTATTTTAGTATTCACAATAGCATAACTCTGTACCATAGTAACAGATTCAACATAGTTAATCTTTTCATCTTTATAAACATTATTCCCCGTAAGATTTTTAAGTGAAACAAATGAAGTGCCTACAATATCGATTGTTGGCCCAACAAAAATATTATTAACATTATTTACAAAATATATTTTTTCACCAGTTTGATAATACAGAATATCACTTGAAATATAACTAATCCCATTAACATCTGTTGAAAAATTATTTACACCTAATTCATATATTAAACATGTTTCATCAAAAGGACCGACTAATGAGGAAACATTCAAAGTACAAACAGTTGCACCATTTATAACATAGTCAAAAATTTCAAACAGAACATTATTATTATGAGCCATAATTCCAAACTGATTAACAGAATTATCATAATTATTAATAAATGTTATATTTAAATAGTCCGAGGATTTAATTCTTTTTATTAACAAACCAGGTGTTTTGAATGTGTAATTTGATGTAAACCAATTTGCTTGTAAATTATTATCAAATGGTATAAAATAATAAATATCTAAATTTTCATTATCAATTAATAATTTATCTCCAGAGTAATTATAATCCTCAACATATAATTCACTTGAATAGTATGCTTGTTTTGTTATTGTTGATATTAAATCATAATCCTCCCCATTAATAGTTACACGAATGTTGCGAGTTCCAGGTAATTTAAAAATACCCTCCGAACCATAAATTAAACCATAATCCTGAGTATATGTATAATTATATGCTACAATGGGCATTGTCACATTTGCATACATTGGAAATATAAGGCTATATTGAAAATCTGAAGCTTCAGAATATATTTTTATATGTGTTGTGTTATTTGTTGAAAGATAAAAACCATTTTGATTAAAAATTGCTTCTGCACTATAAAATCCAGATGCTAAATTAATAGGTAATGAATAAAAACCATTAGAATCTGTAAAAACCGGATATGTGCCTGTTGCACCATTACTCAAACGAGTAAGTTTAATGTTAACTTGTTTATTCTCTAAAAAATTACCATAAACATCAAATAAAAATCCATTAATAGTTTCACCAGCCCCAACAATATTTATTAATTCATTAATAGTAATACAAGTAGAATATGCGCTTACAACACTAATAGTTGCAATACTAGAAATAGATGCAGAATATCCATTCTCACCTAAAAATTTTGCCCAAGCAGAATACTCCCCCGTTGCTAAATTAATTACTAACCTATATTCCCCAGTATAATCAGTAGTAAGCCAGTAAACCCCACTAGCCCCATTAGATAAACGAGTTAAATTAATTCCAACATGATAACCCGCCAAAATATTACCATTTTGATCCATTAATTTTCCAGTTAAATTACGACCTTCACCATAAGCACAAACAAGATCATTACATGTTAATATTGTACCAATATCATTACTTCTTAACATAACATTATTTTTAACATAATAAGTCCCATTATACAAATATGTTAAAGTTAAATTCTTATTTAATAAACTTGAATTAAATCTAATAAAACCCATATTATCTGTTAATAAATTATAATGTTCAACATTACCTCCTAAATCACTTAAACTTAATGAAATATTAGTACAAGAAATAATATTCCCATACTTATCATTTAAACAAAATACAATAATTATCCCCCACATTTTTAATAAAAAAATTATCAAATACAAATTTTTTATTAAAATTTTGAACAAAAAAATAAGACTTTAAATCTAAATTAGGAACATTAACAAATATTTCATCTCCTTCATCAATTGTTAATTTATCACAACCTGAATAAACAATATCTGCAATACCATTAACATCAGTATTAACCCAATAAGAATTATTATCAATTAAAAATTCAACTGGAACACCAACTAGAGGTTCACCAAAATTTGTTAATACAACATAAACATTCCCTTCATAAGAAGGATTAGAATAAATACTCCCATTAAAACCATAACCTACTATTGAATAACCATTTTCATCAGAACTTCTATTAATATCATCCACTAAGACATCACTATTTAATGAAACATTATCTGATAATACTCTTTCAACATCTTCTGCAAAAACTACTGGACTAAAAATAGCTAAAAAACAAAAAAGTAGTAATGAAAGTAATAAAAAAAATTTTAAAAAATTCAAAAAAAACACCACAAATAAATTTAAATTTAATTAACTTAATAACAATTAAGTTAAAAAATATAAATAAATTTTTCCATAAAATCCAATAACAGAATATTTTTTTTATAAAAATATTGGAAAAAATAAATTAATTCCAAATACAACACAATATAACTAAAATACTCTTCTTTCATCAAAAAATAGTTATATCAACTAAAATTAGTCTCAAAAAAAGAATATAACAAAAATAAACATTAACTTCATAAAAAACATACAAAAACTACTAAAACAAAAAAAAACCCACCGACGCAATAATACCCTACCACACAAAAGAAAAAACCGAACCACTACACGGAATATACCAAAAAAAAGACACCCCCACAATAAAAAAACTAATACAAAACGAAAAACTAAGCATAAAAGAATACCTAAAACAAATAAAACCCTACTACATACACATAGACAACATAAAACTAGAAGAAATAAACTTCAACAACCTAAACACAAAAGAAGACATTAAAAAATATGAAAAAAAATAGGGAAAAAAATCCCCTTAAAATAAAAAAAAGAATTTTTTTAGACTTTAACAAAAAAACTCTTTTTTAGACTGTCTCAGAAACAATATTAGCATATGGATTAATATTACACCAGTGTGTTAACTTATAATAAGAAGCACTGTAAAACCCTGTACCTTCATATGTGCAAAAGAAAGTGTAACTTCCAAGTTCTGCTAATCTAATAGGTAATTCATATTCACAATTAGCATTTGTTGTTACAAAATACGTCTTTGATGCACCATTCCAATTTCGAGTTATCTGTATACTTATAGTTTGATTTGCTAAAAAGTCTCCTGTTTCAGTTTTTAGCACACCTTTTAAAGATTTTCCATAAAATCCATTACGAAATACTTCCGGAATGTAAGATAACATAGTTTGTGTTTTATTTAAATTTGAATCCAATATGAAAATATCATATATTCCATCATAAACTAATGGAGTACCATACATCATTTTTGTAACAATATTTGCTCTATATGATCCTGGTGCTAAATTAATAGGAAGTTCAAAATATCCATTAGTATCAGTATTTACATCATAGAATTTTGATGCCCCAGTGTTTAATCTAGTTAATAGAATATGAATCGTTATAGATGTATTGGTTTCATTAACATATCCATGAAATGTTTCATTATCTCCAAAAGTTTTAGTTAAATTAGATGCATTAACACTAACATCCGGAAATAGAGTAGGACCTGTATTAACTGTAGGAATGCGTACACTTCCATCATCCCTAAAACTTACCCAGTCATTACCAAGTAATTTAAAAGTAACATTACTTGTGATGTTTAATTCATTAATAATATTTCTTAAATCTAAGTGAACATAATATGAACCTCCTTTAGTACTATAATTAACAATTTTATATGGATTATTATCATTGTCACACAATAAACTTCCATTAATAGATTTTATCAAATAATTATCAAGTCCTTCCTCTTCAGGAATTAAATAATAATCATAAGTAATATTATTTGATGTGTTAATTTCATTAGTAACTTGTATTCCATTATCTTCTGCAAAAGATGAAGGAATACAAATTATAAACATCATAAATACAAGTAAAATTAAATATTTTCGCATATTAAACCTCCTTTATTTTTTGAATAACAGTGTAAAATATTTTTCACCTTACTATTTTATATTAAAAATAATAGCATATAAAGTTTTATTTATGTTTATAACCTAATACCTCCCCTTAAAAATGCTAAAAACCACTTAAAAAAAATATAATTAAAAAAAAGTAAAATCTAGACCAAAAAAAGCTAAAATAGTATTTGATAAAAAATATAAGAATTACAAAAAATAAATTATAAAAATCTTTTTCCTTCTTCAATAAATTCCTTAGCCTGTTTAATTCTTTTTTTAGCAATTCTTTCAACAATTTCATCAAATGCATCATAATCGGCATCTTCTCTTTGTGCCTGAGTGCTTGCTAAATATTTATATTTTTCATAAGGAAAATCACCTTCATGAACATAATGTAAATTAAATATATTGATTAAACCAGCATGTGTCTTTGGAGGTTTAATTCCTTTTTTAAGAACTAATGCTTTTGCAACCAGAAACATTGAGTAATATGCTAAACTAACTGCAGAACTATAATCATTTAAATTATAAGCTGCCTCAGCAGTAGATAATTTTTTAATAGATTTATCAAAAAATGCTTCTGTTTCATCCAATTTTAACACCTTCAGACAATATATTGCTTAAAAATGAAAAATCTTGAGTTGTATTAAATCTTTTTTCAGACATTATGTGTGCAGAAATTAATTCGTGTTTATCATGCATAAACCACGCAATCTCATCATCTATTTTATCTTCAATTTCTTCACGATGATTAGATACAATTAAAATATCAATATCTGATTCATCAGTATCATCCCCACGAGCAACAGAACCAAATAAAATAATTTCTATAATATACTTAGATTTAATAGCTTCTGCAAATTCATTAGCAATTTCAACTCTATTATACATTACAACCACCAATTAAAATACATCAGACTTTTCTTTTATAAATAATTATATAAATTTAAAATATTAATAAATTTTTTGTAAAATTAAAGAATATAGATTAATTAATAAATAAACATGACATTTTATTAATTATAAAAAAATAATTGAAAACAAGAATTTATTTAGAGTGTGAGATTATAAAAAATATATGTGAAATCTATTTTTAAAAAATAAAATCTAAAATAAAAATAAAAAAAGAGTTAAAAATCCTAATCTAATGTTGGATAGTTAGGACTTTCATTAGTAATTAATAAGTCGTGTGGGTGTGATTCTTTAAGACCACCTGATGTGATGCGGACAAATCTTGCATTTTCTTTCATTGCTTGAATGTCTTTAGCTCCACAGTAACCCATACTGGCTTTTAATCCTCCGATGATTTGGAAGACTACTTCGTTTAGCCTGCCTTTATATGGGACTGCTCCTTCAACACCTTCAGGAACAAGTTTTGAGTGTTTCATTTGTCCTTTATTTACTTCTTTAACTTCTTGGAAGTAACGGTCAGCTCCTCCGCCGAAACCACCAGTCATAGCACCCATGGAACCCATACCTCTGTAAGTTTTATATTGTCTTCCATTTAATGTAACAACTTCACCAGGTGATTCATAGGTACCTGCTAGTAGGTTACCTAACATTACTGCATCTGCTCCTGCACCAATAGCTTTAGCAACATCTCCACTATAACGGATACCTCCATCAGCAATAACTGGGATTCCAGAATCCATAGCAACATCTGCAACTTGACTAATAGCTGTTAATTGAGGTACACCAACACCTGCAACAATACGTGTAGTACACATACTACCCGGACCAATACCGACTTTTAAACCATCAGCACCATGAGCAATAAGATCTTCTGCAGCTTCAGCAGTAGCAATATTACCTACACATAAATCTGCATCAATATTATCCTTCATGGTTTCAACAAATTTAACAACATTCATATTATGTGCATGTGCACAGTCAACTGAAATAATATCTGCACCTGCTTCATCTAAAGCCATAGCACGATCCAAATCAAATGGTCCTGTAGCAGCTGCAACAAGTAAACGACCTTTACTATCAACAGCAGCATTAGGATGTTGTTTATGATTAAGAATATCACGTATAGTAACTATTCCAACAAGTTTACCATCACGAAGAACAGGTAAACGTTCAACTTTATGTTCATATGCAATGTCTAATGCTTCTTCAGGAGAAATTTTCTCATCAATAGTAACAACATTTGAAGTCATTATTTCACTGACTTTTTTATTAGCATCAGATCTTAATATAGGGCGAACATCACGTTTACTGATAATACCAACAATTTTTTCATTTTCAATAACTGGTAAACCACTAATAGATTCATTTTCCATAATGTCTTGAACTGTTTTAATATCAGAGTCTGGTTTAACAGTAACAACATCACGAATAGTGATTTCATCAGCAGCTTTAACTTTACGAACTTCTTCAACTTCCATTTCAGTAGTTATGTTACGATGAATAACCCCTATACCACCTTCTTGAGCTAAAGCAATAGCCAAGTCAGCTTCAGAAACAGTATCCATAGCTGCACTTAAAATAGGAATATTTAATTTAATATTCTTAGATAAATTAATCTGAGTATTCACATCCTTAGCTTCAACATAAGAAGCATTAGGGACTAAAAGAAAATCATCAAATGTGAAACCAAATGGAGCTTCACTAACCTTTTTAGAGTACATAATAAATAAATCACCAATCCCAAAAAATAATAAAAAAAATAATAATAATAATTATTCAAAACTTGCAACAAAATCTTTTAATTCTTTAACAGCTCCTCTATCAATATGTCCAGTATTACGGTCACCACCAACACAAGCAGCACCACGTAAACCAACAACATCAGTACCTACATCATATAAAGGTTTTAATTGATCTTTTTTAACAGAACCTGCTAAAGCAACTTTTAAACCATAATCATGTGCTTCATTAACAAATTTTTCACAATCTTCAATAGTGAAATAATCAAATAAAGTTTTACCATCTTTAACAGCAGTATCAATCATAGCTAAATCAGCACCACTATCACGTGCAACCTTAGGAATATCCCAAGGAGAAACAGCACCAACACGATGAGCATCAGCATATCCAGAAGCAACAACAATAGCCTCAGATTTAACATCTTTAACTGCTTTAACAACATTAGTCATAACTTCAACAGCTTCATCATAATCTTTAGTACCGTATAAACCAACTTTAATATAATCTGCACCAGAAACAAGAGCACCCATAGCTGCTAAGGATATGGTTCCAGGTTTATAAGGAACATCCCCTAATGTAGCACTAACTAATAAATCATCAGGAGTTAATTCTCTAATATCTTTAATAACCCATGGAAAATTAGCACCTAAAGATCCTTCTTTAGGATTTTTAACATCAACAATATCAGCGCCACCTTCAATTGCTTCTACTGCTTCATCATGATTAATTGGACTAATTAATAATTGCAAACTTTTTTTCCTCCAAAATTTTAATAGAACAAAATATTAAAAAGAACATCCATTCTATACCAAAAAAAATTAAACTAAAAAAAAAATTTAAGAAAAAATAAAAATATAATCTTAAAGAATTTTTTTAGAAAAATATCCATCATATTATAAATTTTATATTAAGATTAATTTATTTTAAGTTTTATAAAAATGTTTAGTTTTAAAATGATTCTATAAAATTTTTTATATAAAAAAATAATAATACTAACTAATAACAAGTAAAATTTAAAAAGAAAATTATAAAAAAATTCTATTTATACCATTAATTTTATCAAAATCAGAATCAAATGAAACAATTGTGGAAATATTATTCTCATACATTGATCTAAGTATAGTGCAATCAGAAAAATTAATAGATTGATTATAATACTTAAATAAATTAATAGATTCTTCATAATCTTTAGGAGTTAAAAAATCAATTTCATATTTATATAAAGAATTTAAAATAGCATTTAAATCATATCTCGCATTAATTCTAGTTAAACTATTTAATACTTCATTAAGAACCGTATTATTGATTAATTTTTTTTCATTAGCCAAAATAGGTTCTAATTTTAGAGATTTTAAAGTAAAATTATCTCTTTTGAGCAATAAACCAATAATATATGTGGAATCTAAAAAAATCATAAGTTATCTCTATAATATGTTTCTTTCTTTAATTGTACTGAATCAGTTTTTGTAGGATTATTAACTAAACCTATCAAATTTTTAGATGCTAAATCTCCTTCAGGTAAATCATTTTCTAATAATTTTTTAATTTCTTCAATATTCTTAGATTCATTTGCATATTTTGTGTCTCTATTAATACCATCAATAACATATTTATTCAATAAATCAATTTGATTAACACCTAATTCAATACTTTTAAGTTCTAATTTTTGTTTAACCTCATCATTAATTTTAATAGTAGACAACATTGAAAAAACCTCTATTAGATTATTGATATAATAATACTAATTTATAATAAATACTATAAAAATATATCCATTATATTAAAAATTGAAAGTTAAAAATTAAGTTAAAGTAAAAATAATCTTAGAATAAAATTATGAACAAAAATAAGTAAAAATAATAAGATAAGAATGATAAAGGGCTGGCAGCAAAATGAAATTCCCATAGAGCTGAATCCATAGTACACAAACAAAACGCAAAAAGACTTTACTTCTGTGATCGAAACGAGAACAGGTGTAACCCCAATGCTATGACCGCCAAACCCAATATAAAAATAATAATATAAAGAGTTGGATAAAAAAAATACAATTCTATAACACTTTCACCACAAACTGTTTACACATAACCAAATTAACCATATCCAAATAAAAAATTATAACGAATTACTAGTAATTAAATGAAAAACTATATTATAAGATAATAATTAAGTATCGATAGAATTCTGCTTTCTAATATAAAGCTTATAATAACGTTAATTTTAACCAAATTATGTTAGTTATGATAAATTTCATTAATTATTTTTTTAACTTTTTTAAAAAAATATGCAAGCGGACAATTGGAAGCAGCGG
>CAYSIF010000006.1:0-62099 GCA_964431035.1 uncultured Methanobacteriaceae archaeon
AAAAAAATAGAAAAAAAATAAAGAGTCAAAAAAATCATGACCCAACCTCAAAAAAGAAAAAAAGAAGAAAGTAAAAAAAATAACTTTCTTTAAAAGTTTTTTTAGTAAATATTTAATTGACTTGTACCACTAACACCTTTATAAGTATCAGTACCATTATAAACACAAACAACACCATAAACTCCAACTGCAAGAGTAATAGGTAAATTAAAGTACCCATTATAATCACTTATAACAGTATAAGTTTTACTTTGACCATTACTATTAGATAAAGTAACATAAATATAGTGTCCAGCAATTGGAACATTATTCGCATTCTTTAAATATCCACTAAAAGCCTCACCAGAACCATAAGGACTGTTAAATGGATTAATTTCTAAAATTGTTTCTTCTCGTGAATCTTCACTTTGATTTGCACGTAAAATACTAATTGTAGAAAAACTATTTCCAACATAATTTTTATCATTTATGGTGGATCTTATAGTATATTCACCAGGTGCTAAGTTTATTGGAAGTATATATCTTCCATTATAATCGGTTGTAACATCATAAACCTTATTTGCTCCTGAAGATAAACGAGTAACATTTAATAGAATATGATAACCCATAAGAATATTACCATCTTTATCTTTTAGGATTCCAGTGAAATTATTATTATTACCATAAATGTAAGTTATTTTACTAGTATCTTCAAATATTGCATTGGATGGTGTTCCAGTAAGTACTAAATATTTTAAATCAGATTCTGATGGTAAATAATTATCATTATTTCCAAGATACTCTGCTTTTGCACTATAATCTCCTGATGCAAGTTTTATTTCTAATGAAAATTCTCCAGAAGAATTAGTATTTAAAGTATATGTTTTTGATTGATTATTACTTAATCTTTTAAGTGTTAAATTTATATTTGCACTTATTGGGTTTTCATTTTCATCTTTTAGGATTCCTTTAAGGTTTCCTCCATTTTCAAGTTCAATATAACTTAAGGTTATACTGGTTTTTAAGCTAGTATTTTCTTGTTTTTTAACATTTACTGTTGTGTTAATAGTTTTTGTGTATGATTGGTTGATGTATGTTATTTTTACTGGTATTAAACCTGTAGTGTTACCTATTTGTATTTGTATTTCTGCAAGTCCATTTGTAACTTCTTTTGTATATTCTTTGTTTAATATTTCAACTTTCACATTTCCAGTATTTACATTCTGATTATTTGCATATTTTACTGTTACTGGTATTGTTAAATTAGTGTTTTCTTTTGTTTCCATATTTGGGGCAGATATTATAATGTCATTTTCTAGAGGGATTATTATTTTAACGTTTTTTGTGTAATTATTGTATTTATTTTCTCCTGTGTAGATTAATGTTCCATTATATTCTCCTGCTTGGCAGTTTATATTTAAATTTGCATGATTGTTACTTACAGTTCCACTTCCAATACATGTATCTGTTACTCTAAGTTCTACACTTCCTTCATTTATATTGGAGTTATCTTGGGATAATAGGTATACTGTTAAGGTTTTATTTGTGATTATGAATGTATCATCTATTACTGTAATGTTGATTTTTTCTGTTTCATTTTCGTTTTGTACTTGGATTGTTATGTTAGATATGTATTGGGTGTAATTATTATCTCCTGCGTATTGGAAGTTTTTATATTCTCCTGTTATATTTGCAGGGATTATGAATATTCCATTTGTTGAGGTTTTTATGTTTTTATTACCTTCAGGTGAAGTGTATGTTATTGTTTTATTGTTTAATCCTTCATTAGTACTTGTTTCTAGGTATCCTGTAATATTTTCTCCAAGTTTTACATTGGTTGTGTTGAATCGGATTATTGTTTGTATTTTATTGTTTGTGTATACTTGGAGTATTATATCACTGTATTCTAGATTGTTTGTTGTTATGAAATTGTTATTTTTACCATTTTCTAATCCTATTGTTATGTTACTTGTTTCACTTAGGTCTAATTCTTTTAAGTCAAATATGAATGTTTTATTTTTTATTTGACCTCTTAATGGTAATTTTTCTGTATTTCCATTTATTGTGTAATATAAGTCTTGGTTAAAGTTTAAATTTCCAGGATATGTTAAATTTCCAGTTATAGTGTATGATTCGCCTAATATGTAGCTTATATTGTTTTTATTTAAGTTTATTTTAAAGACTTGTTCTGCAGGTGTTACTGTAACTTCACTAGTAGAAACTGTGTTATTGTGAAGAGCATCTCCATTGAATGTGAAATTTTTATAGGTTCCTACTTCGTTTGCAAGTATGTAGAATCTTCCATTAGTATCTGTTTGTGTATTTTTCACTTCTCCTAATGGATTTATATATGTGATTGTTTTATTGTAGAGTCCTCCGTATTCGTCTGTTAATAAACCTGTAATGTAGTTATCTTGAACTAGGCTGTTTTGTTGGATTTTAATAGTTGATGGGATTTTTATATTTCCTTTAACAATTAGTACAGTATCTAAATCTAATGAAAGATTATTATGTGTTATTACTGAATTTTCTTGACCGTATTGTGGTCCTACTGTTATTGTGAAGTTATTGGTTGATGGTGTTGTGTATAATTTGTTTAAGTCTATTTTAAAAGTTTTAGAGGATAAACTAATTGTTCTTTCATCACTATCATATGCTGGTGTAGCAGTTCCTATATTTCCATTAAACCAAACCCATAAAGTATCCCACATTATACTGTCGCTTGGATAGTTTATTGTACCGGTGATATAACAATCAGTACTTGTATATTTTACTATATTTTCATTTATTATGACTTGGTATTTGCCTTTAGTAATATTTACAATAGTATTTGAAGTGTGGGAGTTGTATTCATCATCTCCTTGGAAGTTGAAGTTTGAATATTGGCCTAAGTATTCGGTAACTATTTCAAAAATACCATTAGCATTTGTTGTTGTTGATTTTATACCATCTGGTGTGTTATAATATATTACTTTATTTGAAAGTCCATTATATCCATCAGTTAATAGGCCTGTAATTTTATCTCCAATTGCTACACTTGTTTGATTTATCCATATTACAGTATTTAATTTATCATTTGTATTTACAACTACAGTTAAGGGATGATATTCAGCACTTATAACTTCAAGTGATAATGCAAAGGGACTTGGACCAAAATATAAACGATGTATTCCACTTGTAAGTTTACTATCAATGTCTTTTAAATCAAAATCAATACTGTGAACATTATAATTATAAGAAGTTGCAACAAAACCGTCACCATCTATTGTGTCCACATAAACATTAAATGTTCCAATGTATTCATAATCTTCAGTTTCAATAAAACTCGGATAACTTGTTGATACATGTATAATATTGGATTCACCAGGTGTGTAATTAACAATACTGGTATTTGTTTCTGTAATATAAATATCATCATTGTTATATTCGTTTAAATCATTTAAAACTTCACTATCTTCTGCAAAAACTTGTTGTGCAGAAAGTATTATAAAAATAATTATTAATAAAGGTAAAAGTTTTTTAATTTTCATAAAAATCACAAAAAAATAATGTTTAAAAAAAGGGTTTTTATTGGAAGTTTAATATTATAAAACTTCCAATGTTTGACTATTAGATGATGGAGTGTATGTTTCAGCACCATCAAAACTACATTCAACCAGATATTTTCCTTTTGCTAAGTTTATTGGTAATGTGAATTGTCCTGTGTAATCGGTTGTTGTAATATATACTTTATTTGCTCCTGAGGATAGTCTTGTTAGTTTTACAGCTACATAGTATCCTATTATTGGTTTATTAAGATTGTTTACTAGTTGTCCTGTTACTTTTTTATCTGCATCTGAGTATTTGTCTAATTTTAGTATGGATACATTTTTGTTGCTTTGATTTTCGCCTTTGTTGTATATTATTAGGCTTACTATTTGATCTTCTGCTGCATCAACTCCATTTACTCCACTGTATGATGCTTTTATTGTGTATGCTCCAGGTGCTAAGTTTATTGGTATGGTGTATGTTCCAGTATAGTCTGTTATTACTGTGTATACTTTGTTTGCTCCTGAGGATAGTCTTGTTATGTTTAGTTGTACTGGGTGTCCTATTACGATTTCTCCGTTTTTATCGATTAGTTTTCCAGTATATGTTATTTCTTCTCCGTATTCTCCAGTTTGGGTGGTGTTTGTTATTATTATGGTTTTGTTTGTGTTTGGTGTTATGTTTGTGTTATTTGTATTGTTTATTGGTTCTATTGGGCTTGTGGTATTTTTTATTGTGAGTGTTATTGTTTTGTTTGTGTTTTCGTATATTCCTTCTCCAATATAGTATGCATTTATTGTGTATGTTCCAGGTTCTAATTGGTTTTGTATTATTGCTGCTCCGTTTTCTACTGTGTTTGTTCCTACAGATATTCCATTATTGTATAATATTATTGTTCCACCATTTATTGTACGGTTTTCTGAGGTTACATGTATTGTTATTGTTTCATCTTTGTTTATTTCGATTGATGTTTCGGTTATATTTATTTTTATTAGGGTTTCTATTTCTTCTACATTTACTTGTATGGTTTGTTCTTCATTGTCTAATTTAGCTTTTATTTCATATGATCCGCCGGTTACTGGAGATGTGTAATTTGTTGTTGTTGTGGTTTGTATGTTTGTTGTTGTTGGGTTTAATGTTCCTTCAGTTGCTGAAAAGATTATTTCTCTTTCTGGTATTTGTGATTCTTTTCCATCATTGTTTGTTATTGTTGCAGTTAATTTTGCTGTTTCATTACTGACTAGGTTATTATTGTTTATGTTTAAATTTAGTATAATCCATTCTTCTGGAGTGTATGGTGCATATGTGTCTGTTTCATTATCATATAATTTTACTAGGTTTTGACTTAATGGGAATGGATTGTTTTTACCCCACCAGTTATTGTTTATATTTACATTGCTTTCGTTTTCAATTTCTACTTCTGTTCCTTCTTGATTTGCTTTATTGTTCACGATGATATTGTTGTTAATATTTACGGAGTTGTTGAAATTGTTTATAGATATTCCTCCTCCGTCATAGTATGCAGTGTTACTTTCTATTATTGAATTTTTAACATCACATCCTCCTTCAATATAGATTCCTCCACCAATTCCACCGGAACTGTTTTCTATTCCTATTGCATGGTTTTCTTTTATTATACAATTATCTACTATTAATTTGTTTTCAGTAAACCATCCTTGTTTTCCTTCTGCAGATATTGCTCCACCATATGGTGCTGTATTAGATGTGAATTGTGAGTTATTTACTATTACATCTCCAGTACTTCTTATTGCTCCTCCAGATAAACTTGCAGTATTATCTGTGAATATTGAATTGTTGATTAATGATTCAATATATACTGCTATTGCTCCACCTTGTCTTCCATTATTTGATTTAAAGGTACAATTGTTTATTTCTGCACTATCAAATACATATACTGCTCCACCATAACTTGTTGCATTATTGTTTATAAAGACTGTGTTACTTACATTCATAAAACCATCAATCATCACACATAATGCTCCACCATATTCTGCAGTATTAGCTTCGAAATATGAATCGGTTACATCGACAGTTACAGTATCATCATTTACTTTTCCAAATACACTTACTGTTCCACCATATTCACCTTGAATACGCACATCATTTTTTGTGAAAGTTGTGTTTTTAATTGATGCATATGCTATATTTTGTATTCCACTTGGATCAAATCCTTTATTAACATGTATTGCACTTCCATAATTTTGTGCAGTATTTCCTTCAAAAGTAGAATCTTCAACATATAAATATCCACCCATTACATGTATTGCTCCACCATAAGTTGCATAATTTTTTGTAAATGTACAATTTTTAATATGAACTACAGGTATGTATCCATAATAGAAGTATGTTGCTATTGCTCCACCATGACTTGCATGATTATCATTAAATACACAATTTGTGAAGTTTGCACTCCCTCCATCAACTAGTACTCCTCCACCTCTACTTCCAACATAATTACTATCAAATATACAATTATTTGCAACTAATGTTCCATCAACAATTATTCCTCCTCCATAATTATCAGAGGATAGGTAACCATATCCATTAAATATTTTTATATTATTCAATGTTAGAGTATATCCATTAGCAACATAGAATAAATGTTGTATATTTTCACCATCAAGGGTTATTATATCATCAGTTTCTGATTCTACTGTTAAATCTCTTGTAATTGAGATACCATTTACTTTATATGTTCCATTTTTAAGTATTATCTTATTAAAATCGTTATTATCTAATGCATTTGCCAAATCTTCTGTTGTAGATACAGTTATTGTGGTTAAATTGTCATCATCATCAATACCACTCCCAGTATCTGCAGCAGTTACATTTGGCAATATTAACATTATTGTTAATATTAATAATGCAATTACTATTTTTGACTT
Organism: uncultured Methanobacteriaceae archaeon; assembly: GCA_964431035.1. Classification (GTDB taxonomy): domain Archaea; phylum Methanobacteriota; class Methanobacteria; order Methanobacteriales; family Methanobacteriaceae; genus Methanobrevibacter_A. Next base: position 6,414 of record CAYSIF010000006.1, read on the forward strand.
CATACAATCGAGTTTCCTTTTACTTAGTTTATATAAAATGATAATTAAGACGTATTTTATATTTTTAAGCGTTTATTATTCTTCAATTAATAAAATAGTCAGTTAAATAAATTCGACAATGTGTATAATCATATTCTTATATAAAAGAATCTTATAAAAATAAAACCTTTTTCATATGGTGATAATAATAATATAAATTCATAATTTAGCTTATCATATGCATTTTAAGATTTTATTCATAATTTTTATAATAAAAAACATTATTAAATAGGATATTTAGAATTTTATCAATTTTTACTATTCCTTAATAATGTTTTTACATTGCGACAATAAGTATTACACATATCGTTATATTCTATATCTTATACTTTCTTTATATTTATGTATTGCCTATTTTTTTGACATTCTAAATTTAATAGAAATAATACAAGAATTTTATTTTTTTAAAAAATCCTCAAATTTTAAGTTTAAAATAAAAAAATAAAAATCCAGAAAAAAAGTGAAAATAAATAAAAAAATAAAAAATAGAAAAAAAACAGTCAAAATACTTTTAAAAATAAAAAAAATTTTGGATGAGATAATAATCCCACCCAAAAAGTAGGCTACAAAAATTTAATTTAAATTACACTCACGGTAATTGTACCTGTTTTACTTGGTGCATAAGTTGCAGTACCATCATAAGTACAAACTGCAGTATAACTACCTCTTGCAAGATTAATAGGTAAATTAAATGAACCAGTATAATCTGTTACAAGATTATAAGTTTTACTTGCACCACGACTATTAGCCAATGTTACATCAACATGTTGACCTGCAATACCATAACCAGCAGTGTTTAAAAGTTTACCTGATAAATTACCACCAGTTGTATAATTGATAACGGAACTAACGATATTTATAATAGTTTCGCTACGATTATCAACATCGGAATCATTACTTCTTATAATAAGACTAGATAAACTAGCACCAGTATAATTCTTATCATCAATTGTGGTACGAACAGTGTAATAACCTGGAGCTAAATTAATAGGTAAAACATAATTACCATTATAATCAGTAGTTACATAGTAAATTTTACTTGCACCACTGCTTAAACGAGTAATATTTAAAGCAAGATGATAACCTGCAAGAGCATTACCTTCTTTATCAGTTAATACACCACCAAAGGTATTATTTTCACCATAAACACCAGTTACTTCATCACTATCATTTAAAATAACATTAGATGGTTTATCAGTTAAAGCAATGTATTTTACACCAGTACTGTTAGGTAAATAATTACCTTCACCATTATAAGTAGCTTTAGCACTATAATCTCCAGGTGCAAGATGTAATGGTAAAACAAATTCTCCATTAGTACATGTAACAGTATATGTTTTACTTGCTCCACTGCTTAAACGTGAAAGAGCAATATCAACATTACCATTTAATAAGTTTCCATTAGCATCAGTTAACTTACCACGTATTTCATGACCAGTTTCTAACTCTTCAAACTCTAAAGTTATAATAGTTGAAACATTGGTTGTAACATTAGTATGGTTAGTATCATTAGTATTATTAGTTGTAGGAACAATAACTGTTAAATTCTTACTAGCATTAGTATAATTACCAATAGCAATATAATCTACAAGAGCAGAGTAATTACCACTAATTAAATTGAGGTTAAATGTAGCAACACCATTTGTAACATTACTTGAATAAGTAACACCATCAACAGTTAAACTAACACTACCACTATTAACAATACTATCATCACTAGGACTTACATGAACACTAACAGTTCCATTATTAACAGTTAAACTAGAATCAGTTATGGTGACATTAACAATAGTAGGGGTAGGAATTACTTGTTCTCTAACAGTAACAACAGCATCACTAGTACTTTCAGTATATGAATCATCACCAGCAAATGCGAAATCAGAGTATATACCTTCACGAGCAGAGCTTATAGTAAATACACCCTCATCATCAGTTGTAACAGTTAAAGTATTTCCTTTATATGTGTATGTAATTTCTTTTCCTGCTAAAGGTTTACCATTAATATCTGTTAAAGTTCCAGTAAAACTAGTACCATAATTAATAGTTTGATTTTCAACAGTTAAAACAGTCTCTAATTCTTCAACAACACTTAAGGTACCATCAACAACAGTAACACTATCTGCGAAATCAGAATCAACACTACCAGATATAGTATAATCTCCAGTAGATTGAGTTACTTCATATTCAATAGTCATATTTTCAGAATTGTAAGTTACAGTACCTAAAACATCATTACCTTCAACAGTAAAGTAAACACCAGGATAATAACTATTACCATATAATACAATACTATTACCATTATCATCGGTTAAAATAGCTGTTAATGTAACAGTATCACCAGAAAGTGCTGAAATACTTGAATAAGTTAAAGTTACATCAGATTCAATAGAACCAGTTTCAAGGTAAATACAAGCTCCAACAGGTGCTTCATTATCATTAGCAGTGTTACCTTCTAATGTTAATTTACCATCTTTTATAGCACCACCAGAAACAGATGCAACATTACTAGTAAATTCATTATTCTTTAAATCTAAAACAGAATTAGAATCAGCAGAAATTGCACCACCATTTCTAGCACTATTCTTAGTGAAAGTATTCTCTTCTAAAAATACACCTGCATCATAACCGTAACTTTCAGAACCATCACTATATATAGCCCCACCATCATTATCAGCCACATTACTTTCAAAAATGTTATTATTAATAAATACTCCTTCATCAGAGTCCCAATTTAATAATAAATCAACTGCTCCACCATCATAGGTAGCATGATTATTAATAAATGTGGAATTAGCTATAACAATATTAGATCCTTGTGCTTCAATTGCACCCCCACGATTACCTGTATTATTAATAAATTTAGTATCATTAATAACAGTTCCATCACTATCGGTATCAATTACTATTGCTCCACCATAACCTGAAGCATAATTATTAATAAATTCAGAACCAGTAATTAAAGAATTACTTGCATAAACATATAATGCTCCAACTTGAGTAGCTATTCCTGATGGATCACTAGCATTGTTATTTTTAAAAGTAGAATTTATAACATTAGCAGGAATGTATAAACTTAAAGCACCAGTTTTAGAAGTTGCATAATTACTATCAAAAGTACAATTTATGATGTCACCACCAGTAGCTCCTGAAGAATACATATCTCCCCAGTTAACAGCACCACTCATACGAGCACTATTATTAATAAATACAGAGTTAATTAATAAACCTTCATCTGCATTCCAACTAATAGCACCACCATAACCAGCTAAAGTACCATCATCTTTTGCAACCATATTGTTTCTAAATGTTAAACCATCAATAATGACTTTCGCATCTTTAATACTAATAGCTCCACCATCAGTTGTAGATTTACCATTAATAAGTGTTAAATTAGTAAGACTAACTTCTTCAGCAGTATCAATATTAAAGATTTTACCTTGTTTATTAGCATCAATAATAACATTACCAACACCAGTAATACTTAAAGCATCATTAATACTTAAATCATGCTCGCGGTAAGTTCCAGCACTAACAATAATCTTATGATCAAGTGTATACTCTGCCAATTCAATAGCCTTAGCAATAGTAGCTACTGGACTAGATTCACTACCATCATTAGAATCACTACCAGATTTAGAAACATAAATAATACCATTATAAGTAGGAGTACTAATAACAGTAACTGCACCATTTACTGAAGCAGCTTGATAATCAATAGTAGCTTCAAAACTAAAGTCCTTATATTCACCTAACTCTACATTAGATATTGTAAATGCGCCAGTAGAATCAGTAGTAACAGTATCTGCACCATTAGGTCCAGTATATTTAATAACAGCATCTGCTATACCAGTATCTTCACTATCAGTTAACATACCAGTAATAGTTTTTCCAACAAAAACAGTATCATCAATTTTATTTACAGTTAAAGTTGTAGCTTCCGGACCACTTACAGTAACATTAGAACTTGCAACAACACCTTCATAAGTAGTATCTCCTTCAAATTCAAAGTTAGAGTAAGTTCCTTCAATAGCACTACTTATAGTAAATGTACCATCAGAACCAGTGGTAACTGTATCACTTGTACCATCAGGTTTAACAAACTTAATTGTTGCACTTGCAATACCATTATCACTGTTATCAGTTAATTTACCAGTAATATCTTGTGTAGCTTTAATACTAGTCTCATCTAAAGTTATCTTAGATGGATTTTTATCTGTAACTTTAACAGTCACATTATCTAAATCAGCAGAATATAGATAATAGTCACTTATTAATATTGCATTATTTACACCATCTTTAGGACCAAAAGTTAAAGTATAAGTTTCACCAACTTCAAAGTTAAAGTCCATAAGCTTTAAATTAGCTGTAAAAGCACCATTAGCCATATCAACTTTATATCCATCTTCATCATAAACTATTTCTTGGGTAGATAAGTCTCCATTAACCCAAACATACAATTCGGTATCTCCAGAGTAGAACATGTATGAAGCAACACCAGATATTGTACCATGAAGTATAGTGTCTTCACCTTTTTTATAACTAATATTATCTTCAGTAACTGTTACAACAACTTTCTTATTAGCATAAGTTACAGTTGTTTTATTAGTTGCTTTTGAATAAGTATCATCTTCTGCAAATGTGAATGTATAAACACCAACTTTAGCATTACTTACTTTAAAAGTACCATCACTTCCAGTAGTAGCTTCACTAGATTCAGTTAAACCAGAAGGAAGTTTTAAACTAATACTAATAGTTTTACCAGTTAAAGCATTATTATTTTCATCCACAAGTTTACCATTAATAGTTGAACCTTCAACAACAACACTATTATCTAAAATAATATCAGTATCAGTTTTAACAGTTCCTGGAATAGTAACAGTAACATTATCTAAATCTAATGTAGCTCCATAATATTCTATTATACTATTTTCTGCACCATTTTGTGGACCAAAAGTTAAATTATAAGATTTACCGGATTTAAACTGATAGGTTAATTCTCTTAAATTAACAGTAAATTCTCCATTAACAATATCAATAGCATAACCATCTTCATCCCAAGCTTGCTCTTGAGTAGATAAATCACCATTAACCCAAGCATATAATCTGAAAGTTCCAGTATACCAATCAGTTGGATAAGAAATAGTACCATGAACAATAGTATCAGTACCTGGAGTATATTCAATACTATCTTCAGTTATAGTAACTTTTAATGTAGGTGTTGAACTAGCTGCAGTAACAGTTACTTCAGCTTCATCAATAGTCCAAGTAGAAGAATAATAACTTTTACTTGAAATACTGAAATGTAAAGTATGTGAACCAGTTGCTAAAACAGAACTTAAATCAACATCATTGTCAGTATCTTTTAAATCATTTAAATCAACTGTAAATGTAGTTGGATTAGTTGTAACACTTAAAGATTGAACTTTAACATATTTTGAACTATCATCATCCACCCAAACAATAACATTATCTGAATAGAAACTACCTCCAGATATTGTTAATGTTCCAGTTAATTGGGAAGATGAACCCGCAGTATATGTTGCAGTAGTTGGAGTGACAGTTATATTAACTATTTTAGGTGCTGGAACAACACTAAATGTTTTATCACTTGTAGATCCTTCATATGTGTCATCTCCTTCATATTCAAAACCAGAATATGTTTCTGAATTAGCAATAGCGGAAGAAGTACTAATACTAAATTTACCATCAGTACCTGTTGTAACAGATGCACCTGATGATCCATAAGTACTTGTGAATTTAATAGTTGCACCAGAAATACCATCTCCATTAACATCTGTTAAAGTACCTGTAATAGGTGTGCCTTTAGCAACAGTAGTTCCAGTATTATCAATAGTTAAAGTAGTTGCAGTTTTAGAGCTTCCAGACCCACTATCACTAACAGTAACAGTTAAAGGATTATAATCTGCATCACCATAAATTTCAGCACCACTTAAACCTGGAGCATGAGGTCCAAAGTATAAAGTGTGTTCTCCAGCAGTTAAACTGTCTTTAATAGTTTCTAAATCAAATTCATAACCAGAACTTGATGCATCAGCACCTTCAACAAGAATACCAGTACTAGATGAGAAAGTAGTATCTGTTGGATCTATCCATACATAAATTCTTTTTAGACTATCTGAATAGAAATCTGCATCACTTGGATATTCAAATGCGATATTTACTTTTGTTGAAGTTCCTTTTGTATAGGAAATACTATTTGGTGTAGGAGTTGTAACATAATCACTACTTCCAAAACTAGCAGCACTTACAGTTATTGTTTTTGAATTACTTGATCCTTCATATGTGTCATCTCCATCATATGAAAAATCAGAATATGTACCAGTTGCATAATCGGTATCAATTTCAAATGAACCATCAGTATCTGTTGTAGTAGTTTTACTAGAACCTTCAAATTTGTAGTTAATTGTTGCTCCACTTACAGGAGTTGTTCCTGCCATTAATGTTCCAGCAATTGGAGTTCCTTCTTCAATAGAAGTACCTGTAGTGATTGTTAATGTAGTAGCAGTTTTACTTGATGATCCTCCACTTCCTACAGTTACAGTCACTGAACCAAACTCTGGATCTTCAATTCCATGAAATCCAAATGCCATATATGTAGCGGATGTATCTGGTCTAAATGAAATTTCATAAACTCCATCAGTATCAAAAACATTATAACTTAATAATATTGTTGCTAAATTAACAGTAAATGTTCCTTCAGTATTCGCATATGCATATTGGTTGTCTAAATTTGTTACTTGATAATTAGTTTTTACACCATCTTTATATATGTATAAAGCACTCGCACCAGCTCCAGAAGTATCTATTGTAAAGTCAACAGTACAACTGTCTGAATTGTAAGTAATTGCTGTTGGATTAACAGTCATTCGCCAATACTTTGTTTCATCATAATTTACAATACTTTCACTTTCCGATACCTGGTGGTTATCGGTAGGTGTTTCGTTTAATATTATATCTTCCACATCATTTGTAACAGTTTGACTGTTGTCATCTGTTGCTACAGGGTCTGTAGCGAATGTTTGTGGAATGATGATTAGTACCATTAATATTAGTAATAATAATGGTAGTGTTTTTTTCATTTTCGAATTCATAATTTATTCCTTTCCTTATGAATATTGTTTATTTTTTTTAAAATTTTTTTATTGAGATTTTTTCTTTGCCTCACTTTTTTTTATTTTCAAGGTGACTTGTTTTGGTGTATAACTTTATTAAAAACATTTTTTTGAAAAATTTGATTTATTTAATAAAGGTATTTTTCCTTGAATGTTTTTTTAATAATTAAAATTTGACATTAATTATTCTTCATATCGTTATACATTTATACTTTATACTTTTTTATTAATATTTAATTTTTCCCCCTTAATTAAAAATAGAAACTTTTAAATATGATAAATTATTTTTCTTATTTAAAATACTTTAAAAAATAAAATAAGGTTCAATAATAAATATTTCTTTATAATATATTTTAATTTTTATTTAAATTTTACTTCTAACTTATTATATTAATTATTTAAATGTATAATACTATTAAAATTTGATTTTTACTTAATTATAATATTATACTGACTTTAAACTAAATTTTAGTATTTTTTTATTCATTTTAAAAATTCTATTAAAATTAATATTTTTTAGTTAATTAAGTTTTTTATCAAATTTAAAGATTTTATAATACTTTATACTTAAAATATTAACCAATATTAATTTTTTATAATAATTTAATAATATATTAATAAAGTAAATTATCATTAAATATTTATTTACTCTTTTTATTATACTATTATGTTTTAATTGTTATTTTATCTCATATTTTCGATATGAAAATTTTATAATTTTAGAAATTTTAAATAAATTATTTAAGAGCTAAATTGTAATATACTTATAATATAATAATTATTGGAATAAAAAAAATTTTGGAATGTAGTAAAATATGAAATCGAATAAAAAAATTTTAATATTTAGTTTATTTTTAATATTCCTATTTTGCATAAATACAGTATATGCTGAGGATATTGAAGATAATACAATTACACACGCAAATAATAACGAAACCATTATCTTAAATGATGTTAGTGGAACATACACTGAATTAAAAACATTAATAGATAATGCAAATTCTGGTGATACTATAACTCTAGATAAGAATTACACATATAATACTGCAAATGATAATAGTTTAGCAGCAACTGGAATTCTTATAAATAAAGAGTTAACAATTGACGGTAACGGATATACATTAAATGGAAATAATATGATTCGTTTATTTGATATAAAATCTGATTCTGTTACTATAAAAAATACCATAATCATTAATCATTTCATAGCATTTAATGAAGATGCATACGATTATGAAACAGGTGATATAGACTATGAACTCGTTGGTGGAGCTGCAATCTACTGGAAAGGAGACTATGGAACCATACTAAACTCCACATTCACAAATAATAATGGTGAAGACGCTGGAGGAGCAATATTCTGGGCAGGAGACAAAGGAAAAATAATAAACTCCACATTCACAAACAATACTGCAGCACTTCAAGGAGGAGTAATAGAATTATACGAAGCCGATGAAAACAATATCCTAGGAAATACATTTATAGATAATACAGGAGATTATGGTGGAGCAATATGCTTACATGACTCTTCATCTAAAAACAATATAGAATATAACATTTTCATAAATAGTAAAGACTACTATGGTTATGCAGTAAACACAGATAATAATGATAATCAGGATAATAGTCTTAATAATAATTGGTGGGGATCTAACACTCCAGATTTCAAATATTTCGAACAATATATAACTGATTTCGCACCGAATACTTGGATAATAATGAAATTCACAACAGACAATGAATTCTCAACAACAGGTGGAGAAAACACATTAACAGTAAGCCTAAACACAATCTATGATAAAATAAGTAAAACCTATCTAGAATTCGATGAATACATATTAAACAGAACAGTAACTTACACATCAAATACAGGATCTTTAAATCCAACAAGCACAGACTTTAAGGAAACTACAACAACAACTTTCACATATCCTGCAAGTGAAACTATAACTGTAACTGCAACAGTCGACAATCAAAGCTTAACACTTACAAATATTAATAACCATGACAGTTTCACAGATTTAAATCAATTAATTGAAGAATTAACAGGAACCGAATTAACTTTAACAAAAAATTACACATTCGATTTAAACAAAGACTTACCTTTCCTTGAAGGAATAACAATAGACAAACAATTAACATTAAAAGGAGATAATTACACAATAAATGGATTAAATAAAGCAAGAATATTCCAAATCACTGCAAGCAATGTAGAAATAGATAATACTAACTTAATTAACGGATACAATTCAGTAAATGGAGGAGCAATTTACTGGAACGGGGCAAATGGAGTATTAAAAAATTCACTAATTTCAAACAGTACTGCATTTAGAGGAGCAGGAATATATTCCAATGAAAGATACTTAAACATAATAAATTCAACACTCACATACAATCATGCAGAAAAAGACGGAGGAGCAATATACTTTAACAGCCATTATATGAATATTTTCAACTCCACATTCATAAATAACAGTGCAGTATACTATGGAGGAGCAATAAACACCATAAGTTTAAGTAGTAATATTACAAACTCCACCTTCATAAATAACACTGGAGGAATCTGTGGAGGAGCATTATACCTATATGACTTTAAAGGAGGAACAGTAACAGATAACACATTCACAGACAACCATGCAGATAATGGAGCTGCATTATGTCTTGGAGGAGATGCAGATAGCATAAATATCACACACAATGCCCTAGTAAATAACACTGACTTTTATGGAAACATTGGAGTTGGAACTTTTGCAAATTCATTTACCAATATTAACTTAAATGAAAACTGGTGGGGAGAAAACAGACCTACATTCCAATACTTTACTGATTTCGTACCAGACTTAATGCCAGAAACATGGGTAACACTAAAATTAAAAAGAGATGGGGAATTTGTAGCAGAAGGAGGAGATATAACATTAATTGCAACACTAAACACATTATACAATAATACAAACAGTGTATACACAGATTTTACAAGCACTATACCGGAGAGAATAGTGAAATTCAATGCAACCTATGGAACATTAAACCCTGAAACTGCAACAATAACAAATCAAGCAAGTGTAACATACACTTATCCAGGAAACACAAATTTAATAATAAGTGCAATAGTAGATAATCAAGAAGTATTTTTAACAAATTATGAACCAATAGACTCATTTATAGCATTACAAAGATTAATAGATGCAGCAACAGAAGGAACAGAATTAAATTTAAAACTAAACTACACCTACAATCCAATATTTGATACAGATTACACATATGGAGTTTCAATAAACAAAAAATTAACATTAAATGGTAACGACACCGTGTTAAATGGAATTAATCTTGCTAGAATATTCCAAGTCGTAGCAGATGATGTAATAATAAACAATATAATATTCATAAACGGAACATCCTCAGATAAAGGTGGAGCAATCTACTGGATGGGAGCAAACGGAATACTCAATAACAGTTTATTTGAAAACAATACAGGAGTTTATGGTGGAGCAGTAAACTGGCAAGGAACCAATGGAGAAATAATAAACACAACATTCCAACACAACACAGCAAATAGTGGAGGAGCAATAGTTTGGGAAGGAGAAAAAGGAATAATAAACTCATCCACATTCAAAGAAAATGAAGCAGACAATGGAGGAGCCCTAAACTGGCCAGGAGCAGAAGGAATACTTACTAACTCCATATTCACAGAAAATACTGCAACAACAGGAGGAGCAGTAAACTGGGCAGGAGAAAATGGATTAATAGATAATATCACATTTGCAAATAACACTGCATATGTAAGTGGAGGAGCAGTAACATGGTCTGCAACAGAAAATGGACTAATAATAAACAGCACATTCCTATCCAATAATGCAGGAAATAATGGAGGAGCAGTATTTGAGTCCAGTGGAAACGTAACAATAATCGACTCATTATTTAAACAAAACCATGCAGAAAATGGAGGAGCATGCTATTGGAGTTTTGCAAAAAACGGAACAATAATCAATTCAACCTTCATAAACAATACTGCAGAAGAAGGAGGAGCACTACTCTGGTTCTATGCAGATGATGGACTTATAATAAACAGCACATTCATAGAAAACAATGCAACAGTAGATGGAGGAGCAATACAAGTAATAATAAGTAAAAACTTCAAAACAGACAATAACACATTCACAAAAAACGATGCAAAAAATACTGGAGGGGCAATATTCCTTGCAAGTAGAAATGATATGATAGCATACATTTTAAACAACAATTTCCAACAAAACACTGCAAAAAGTGGGGGAGCAATTGATTGTTTAGACATACTAGGAATTATTGAAAACAATACCTTCACAAACAATACAGCATCTAACTTTGGAGGAGCAGTATATGTAGAAGCAGGTACACTTGAATACAACCTAACAAACAATACCTTCACAAGCAACACTGCAAATCGTGGAGGAGGATTATACCTCTCAGGTTCAAATTACACAGCATGTGTAGATTCATCTAACTTCTATGATAATTATGCAAGTGATTATGGTGGAGGATTAATAAACTTCAACACTAAAACAAATATACTAAATTCAAACTTCATAAACAACACATCACCACGTGGAGGAGGATTAGTATGCTCAGGAGATGGAACTTATGTAAACAACTCCACATTTATAAACAATACTGCAACAGTAAATGGAGGAGCAATATTCTGGAATAATAAAAATGGAACACTTGCAAACAGTACATTTATAAACAACACAGCACTAAGCAATGGAGGAGCAATATACTGGAACGGAGCAGACTCAACACTAACAAATCTTAATTTCATAAAAAACACTGCATCAAATGGAGGAGCATTAATACTTAATGGAGAAAATGCAAAATTAAAAAACGCTAACTTCACAAACAACACCGCAACAAGCAATGGAGGAGCAATATATATAAACAAAAACAATATGGGACTTACAGACACCAACTTCACATCAAACACTGCAGAAAGTGGTTCTGCAATCTACAATTCTGGAGAAAACATAAATATAAATAATATAATCCTAACAGAAAACCATGCAAATTCAAGAGCACTACTAATAAACAATACTGGAATAAGTTATATTGCAACATTAATCGGTGGAAACAACATACTAAACGGAATATACAATCTTAGAAGTGCAAACAACATAATAATAAATGGAACACAAGTAGTATCTGGAGCAGAAAACTCAAACAACGGAGCACTAATATATCAAGATAATAGAGAATACAATCAACCTATAAACCTACTATTATACAATAATAACAACCTTCTAACAAACGCCACACTAACAACAGATATTTATGGATCTGTAAAATATACACCATACACTGGAAATAAAATAAACTTCACACACTACAACAACACATACTACAGTGAAATCAGCAATAGTACAAATATAAACTCTGACAACACATACTCTAGCCTTTGGAGACTAATAACAAATGCAATAGAAAACGACATAACAGAAATCACACTAACCAAAGACTACACCTACAGTAAAACAAAAGATACTGACTATCCAGAAAATGGAATAGAAATAAATAAAAACTTAAAAATAAATGGTAACGGACACACATTAAACGGATTAAACACAGCAAAACTATTCACACTAACAGACAGTAACCTAAACCTCAACAATATCAACATAATAAACCATAAATCAACAAATGGTGGAGCAATAAACTCCGAAAACAGTAACATAACAATATTCAACTCTACAATAAGAAACAACACAGCAACAGGAAATGGAGGATTCATCTACTCCACAAGCACAAAAGAATCAAATTTAAACATCTCAAACTCAATAATCACAAACAACACAGCAACAGAAGGAAACACAATATATGCAATAGGCAATGTAAACATAATAACAGATAACAACTGGTGGGGAAATAACACACCATTTGACAATACCAATTATAACAAACAAGTATATGACAAAATAGCATACACAAAACCTAACAATTGGTTTGTTATGAACTTCACAAAACCTGGAGACAGCTTCAAAACAGGAGACACCCTAACACTAACAACAAGCCTAAACACAATATACACAGAATCAACAGACACATTAAGCCCAGCTTCAATCAATCTACCTACTTCAACAGTAACATACAGTGGAGGATACACTGGAAACTCCAGATTCACAAATTACACAAATCTTAACTTCCCAACAACAAGTGCTGGAGAATACACAGTAAATGCAAAAATAGATAACATGATTTTAAGCCTTAATTTCACAATCAACCAATCATATATACCTCCTGCACCACCAATACCAGTAACAACAATTAATATCACAATACCAAATATTACAGGAAAAGTTAACGAAAAAGTCACCATCCCAGTTACTGTCTATAATTCAAACAATATAGCTCAAAAAGGAACAATAACAATCATATTTAACAATAACACAATAAGCAGTGAACTTACTAATGGTATTGCAAATATCAATTTAACATTACCACAAACAAATGGAACATACACCATACTTGGAATTTATAATGATACTTACATGGGAAGAGGATATGCAACCGTAGAAGGTGAAGAAACACACAATGAAACCATCATTATAAATATTGATAATACATTATATCCTTCAAATTCAAAAACAGACATTATTGTTAATGTAACCTATTCCAATGGAACACTAGTTAATTCTGGAAATATAACATTAACAATAAACGGTTCAACATACCAAAACCCTGTAGAAAATGGTGTTGCAACCTTTAACATTCAAACACCAACATTCGGATATTATAATGTCACAACCACATATAATAACCAGTCAACACAAACAACTGAATTTACAATTGGATATGTTGAAACAGTTTTAAATGTTACTGATTTAATTAAAATTTACGGTACTGATGAAGAATTTACAGGATATCTTTTAGATACTAATGGAAATCCAATAATCGGACACCACCTTAATTTAAAACTTACAAGATTATCATCAGGAGCAAACAAAGTATATGATGTAGTAACAGATTATAATGGAAAATTCAACCTACCAATAAACTTAGCAATAGGATTATACACAGCAGATATTGAATATAATGGTTTAGGACGAGAAAACTGGAAATATTCACCTTCAAATGCTAGTGCAAACATACAAGTAACCAACACAAACGATACACGAACAGTCACAATACTTACTACAGAAAAATTCCGCGAACCATACTTAGCAGGTAAAAGTTTCACAGGAACATTAAAAAGCATTAATGACAATCCAATTGCAGGACACCACATATCAGTTACATTAACACGTTTAAGCAGTGGAGCAAGTAAAACATATGATGTAGTAAGTGATTACAGAGGAATATTTAATTTAGCTATTAACTTAGCACCTGGAGAATATACAGGAGTTTGCACATATTCTGGAACTACAATATACCAACCATCAAGCAGTGCAAATACAATCACTGTATACTAAACACTCCATTTTTCCCCTTTTTTTAAATTCATCATATTAAAAACAAGTTTTATAAGTAATCTAATAATAATTAATAAATATTGTAAAGGTTAAAGTACGATGAGTTTATTTAGAAAAACAAAAGAAGAAAAACTAGAAAAATACTATAAAGGCATAAATGCTATACTGACCTTTCCTAAAGATATAGAAAATAATACTTTAACAAAAGATTATACAGATTATACAACAGGCCATGGTGGTTTAGCTGCAACATGTGGAACAGTAAATAAAAAAGCACATGGAAAAATACAATTAACCAAGGATAATCTTGTTTTTAACTCTAAGGAAACTGGAGAATTATCCATACCATATAGTGATATTGATGCTTCAAATTCTTCATCAAATGGAATATTATTAAATTCTGGAAAGAAGATTCTTATTAATGTATATGCACATAATAATGATATTTATGATTTTATTAGAGAATTTGCAAAAAGAACTGATTAAATATCTTAAAATCATTAATATGAAACTTTTTAATTAAAATAAATAACCTATTCTTTTTATAATCTCTCTTTTTTAATATAGTTTAATTCTTTTAAGAGGTACAGTTAAAAAATTAGCTGTACCATTTTTTAAACCCTTTAAAATTTGAGTTTCTAATTAAAATTAAATATTTTAAATTTTTAAGCAAAAATCCTAGCTGTACCAAAATTTAAACAACTTTAAACAATTTAAAAAATATTTAAAGAATTTTTTCATAAAAAAGTTACAACTAATATTTACATTAAATTAAATTCTAAGAAATCTTTTTCTAAAAAATTTTCATCACTTTAAAAATAGCTGTAACTAAGCATAGTTAAAAAGAATTTTTATATGCTTATTTTAGAAAATAAGGATTATTTATTGAGGTACAGCTTTTTAATTAGCTGTACCAAGTTTTTTGTATAATTTTTATTTAATTTGTTATCTATGTAAACATTTTTTATAAGGATTATCTTTTTTTGAAAAATTTTATATTTTAATCCAATTATAATAGTATATTATAAAAAGATTTAATTATTTCATTTAAAAATTTTTCTTTAGGAAGGTAATTTTATTTATGTTAATGAATGAGCAAACAAAACTTAGTAAAGATCATTACCGGATTTTTGGTTTAAGTTGGGCTGGTTGGGTTTTTGATTTTTATGATCTTGTTTTATTCACTTTTTTAATATCTCAAATTCAAACTAGTTTAAATATTAATGCAGAAATGCTTTCTCTATGTTTAGGTTTATCTTTATTTGCCACAGGCTTAGGTGGAATTATTTTCGGAGCATTAGGGGATAAGTATGGACGTAAAAGAGTATTACAATGGACAATTGTTATGTATTCGATAGGTACATTATTATGTGCTTTCTCATGGTCTTTTTATTCTCTTTTAATATTTAGATTCATTACTGGTTTAGGTGTTGGTGGAGAATGGGCTACAGGTCAAATTTATATTAATGAAACATTCCCAGATAAACTAAGAGCTAAATTCGGGGCTTTTATGCAATCAGGTGCACCTGTAGGTGTGATTTTAGCTTCAATTGTTGGAGGAATTATAAGTCCATTTATTGGTTGGAGAATAACATTTTTAATCTCAATAATTCCTGCAGTTATGGTTATCTTTGTTAGACGATATCTTAAGGAATCTGATGTTTGGATTCAAAATAAAGATAAATATGTAAATAAAAATATCTTCCAAGAGTTTAAACAGTTAGTATCAAGAGAACATAGGAAAATATTTCTCATTTCATTAATTTTATGTATTTTTGGTATGTCTGCTTATTGGTTTACTTATTCATGGTTACCAACATATCTTGCACAAGAACGTGGTTTAACATTAGTTGGCTCTTCAATAGGGATTATTCTAATTCAATGTGGTGATTTTGCAGGTTACACTACTTTTGGTTTTGTATCTGAGAAGATTGGAAGACGTCCTGCTTTCACAATTTATAGTTTTATTATGGCTTTAAGCATATCTATGATAACATTATGTTGGAATCAGGTTGTTGCAGTTCCAGATTTAATTTTAGTATTTATGTTTTTAACAGGTTTTGGAACAGGTTTCTTTGGTGGATTCGGTGCATTATTCTCAGAATTATTCCCAACAAAAATAAGAAATACTGCTGTTGGAACAGTATTCAACCTTGCACGAGGAATACAATTTATCACACCATTAATTATAACATTAGTTGCAACATATTATGATTTAAGTTATGGTATTGGTATTGCAGCATTATTTGCTCTACTTTGTGGTGTTTGGATTTGGTTATTCCCTGAGACTAAAGGAAGAAAAATTAATGATTTAAATTAAAATATTTTTATTTTTAAAAATTTTATTTAAGATGTTCTAAATGCTTATGGTTGAAAAAATTATAGTAATTGGTGCAGGACTTGCAGGATTAACATGTAGCCTAAAAGCAGCTAATAAAAATATAAATGTGGAACTATTCTCACCTGCACCCTCAGAACGCTCACAATCTGTAATGGCAATGGGGGGAATAAATGCCTCATTAAACACTAAAGGACAAAAAGACTCTAAAAAACAACACTACCAAGATACAATTAATGCTGGAGCAGATATTAACAATCATAACGCAGTAAAAAACCTAACAAATAATGCACCAGAAATAATCCAATGGTTAAATAATCTAGGAACCAATTTCACAAGAGATGAAAATAACAATATAGATTTAAGATACCTAAGCGGTCATAAAAATATGAGAACTGCATATGCAGGCGCAAAAACAGGAAAACAAATACTAACAGCCATCAACACAGAATGCAGAAAATATGAACATAAAAATATAATTAAAAGACACACTGGTTGGAGATTCTTATCCCTAATAATAGATGAAAATAAAACCTGCCATGGAGTAATCCTAATTAATGAAAATACAGATGAAATAAAAGAATTCTATGCAGACTCTGTAATTATAGCAACTGGAGGAGCAAATAAAGTTTTTGGAAAAAGTACAGGTTCAATACAAAATGATGGATACACTACAGGTCAAGTATTTAAACAAGGTGTGAACTTAGCAAATATGGAAATGATACAATACCATCCTACAACTATCAAAACACCTGTTAAAAGAATGCTCATTACAGAAGCTGCACGTGGAGAAGGAGGAAGAATATACACAATACGTGATGGTGAAAAATGGTACTTTATGGAAGAATGGTATCCCAAAAAAGGTGCACTAATGCCAAGAGATATAGTATCACAAAGCATATACAAAATCTGCAATGATTATAAATTAGGAATAAATGGTGAAAATAAAGTTTATCTAGATTTAACTCATTTACCAGAAGATGTGATTCGTGTAAAACTTGATGAAGTTTATGAAATCTGCAGGAAATATTTAAACTTAGATCCTACAGTTGAACCTATTCCAATATATTCTGGTGTTCACTACTTCATGGGAGGTATAAGAACAGATGAAAATCATAAAACCAATATTAAAAACTTATTCGCTATAGGAGAATGCTCCTCACAATACCATGGAGCTAACCGCCTTGGAGGAAACTCCCTACTTGGAGCAATACATGGTGGATGGATAGTTGCAGAACAACTAAAAAAACACAAAAAAGAAAAACATAATACAAATATTGGAGAAAAAACACTAAAACACGAAATAGAATCATATAAACAATGGAAAAAAATACAAAACAAGAATAATAATACTTCATCATATCAAATTGAAGAAAAACTAACAAATATAATGAATAAAACTATGAGCATATACAGAAACGAAACTGAACTAAAAAATGCACTAGATAAAATAAATAAACTTGAAACAGTACATATAAATAGTCATAAATCTTATTATGATTATATTCTATTAAAATCCTTAATAACAACATCTAAAGCAATGTTACATTCTGCATTAAAAAGAAAAGAAAGTAGAGGAGCACATCAAAGAACAGACTATCCAAAAAAAGATGATAAATACTTAAAAACCACTGTAAGCACATACAATAACAATAAAATAGAAATCACATTTAAAGATACAGAAGAAAAAATGAACTGGTAAAAAGAGAATATGGAATCAATAAAAGTAATAATAAAAACAGTAGAAAATAAAGAAGAAGTAACACAGGAATACACATATAAAGGAGACCTTAATATTCCAGTAACCACATTACTTGAAAGACTTAATATTAATTTTGATACTAAAATACATTACTCCTCCAGTTGTCTTCAAGGATTATGTGGTGCCTGTTCAATGATAATTAATGGATGGCCAAAACTTGCATGTAAAACATTTCTTAATGAAGAGATAATAACAAAAACTACAGGTAAAATTACAATAGAACCATTAAGCAAATTCCCAATTATAAAAGACTTAATTGTAGATAGAAGTGTAATGTTTGAAAATTTAAAAAAAGCACAACAATGGCTAGAAGAAGATGCAAACTTTAAAACAGATAATCATCAATTAGAATATGAAGTATCGCAATGTATAATGTGTGGATGCTGTCTTGAAGCCTGTGCAAACTACAATCTAGAGGATGATTATTATGGTGTAATACTGCCGGTATCATCTTCTAAAATAATAAAACAAGAAACAAATAAAGATAAAATAAAATTTCTTAAAGAAGAGCATAATAAACATTTTACTAATGGTTGTACAGAATCTCTTATTTGTGAAGATATTTGTCCAATGAATATTCAAACACAAAGAGCAATATCAATTATGAACACTTATTCCCTTAGAAAACTTAACAAAATATTAGATAAGGAATAAAAACATTTTTATTATAATTTAATACAAACATAATTATAAAATAAAAGGAATTCAATTTTTTTATTATAATTAAGGAGACCTAGTGACTATGGAATATGAAATAGCTGGTGGATCATTTCCTATGGTAATTTGTAAATTACAAAAAGGAGAAACAATGAAAGATGAAAGTGGAGCAATGGCATTCATGACCTCTGGTATGAAAATGGAAACAAGTACTGGTGGAGGTCTTTTAAAAGGGCTTGGAAGAGCATTAGCTGGAGATTCACTATTTTTAAACTTTTTTACAGCAGAAGAAGATAATCAGGAAATTGGATTTTCATCATACACTCCTGGAAAAATCATACCTATAAAATTAGATGAAACAAAATCAATTATTGGTCAAAAAAGCTCATTTTTAGCAGCAGAAGAAAGTATCAATATTGATATGCACTTTAGAAAGAAACTTGGTGCAGGTTTATTTGGTGGAGAAGGTTTCATCCTCCAAAAATTCAGTGGAAATGGTATGGTATTTTTAGAAATTGATGGAGAAGTAATTGAACGTGATTTAGAACCTGGTGAAACATTACGTGTAGATCAAGGACATATTGCAGCAATGGATGAATCTGTTGATTTTGATATTCAAAGAGTTAAAGGTGCTAAAAACATGTTATTTGGTGGTGAAGGAATATTCTTAGCTACTGTAACTGGTCCTGGAAAAGTTTGGATACAAACCATGCCATTATCTAAATTAGCAGAAGCAATAATTCCATACATACCAGAAAAACATAACGATTTCTAGAAAAAAATTTAGTTTATTAATTTTTAATAAACATTTTTTTATTATATTTTTTTTTAAGGAGAATATTGTGGTTATGGATGAAATAATCTTTAAACCAATTGGATATATTAAATCTAAATATGAAACAGTAGATGATATGCCAAAATCAAGTAAAGAATCAATGGATGAGGAAGCAGAACTTATAATTGATGAGGAATACTTAGAAAGTATGTCTAGTATGAAAGTTGGTGAGGAATATATGGTTCTTTTTCACTTCCATAAATCAAAAGATTATAAACAAAGGGTTCCATTAAGAGGTGATGGTCCAATAAGAGGTTTGTTTTCAACATATGCGCCTAATAGACCAAATCCTATTGGGGTATCAACAATCAAAATTAAAGAAATTAATAATAATATAATTAAATTTAATGGAGTTGACATGTTAAATAACACTCCTGTACTTGATTTAAAAATAATTTAAATTTTTTAGTGATAATCTGATGTTAAGAAAAGATAGGGAAGTAACTGATAAAACTAAGATAATTGAAATTTTGGATAAGTCTAAAACAATTCGTTTAGGTTTAAATGATAAAATTTATCCTTATATTGTTCCTGTATCTTTTGGTTATGAGTTTAAGGATAATAATTTGGAATTTTATTTTCATGGAGCAAATAAAGGTAAAAAACACCAGTTAATTTCAAAAAATAATAAAATATGTGTAGAAACAGATTATACTGGTGAGTATAAATTAACATATAATAGTGCAACCGTAGAGTATGGTAGTATTATTGCATATGGTGTTGTTGAGGAGATACTTGAAGTGAGGGAGAAAGTATATGCAATGGAGAAATTAATTTCGCATTGTAATCTTCATTTTGAAATAGATTTGGATTTATTGAAAGTAACACGTGTGTATAAGGTTAAAGTAGAAGATTTTACTGTTAAGTCTAATTTGTAATTATTTTTTTTATTTTTTTTGTTAACAATTGTGATAAATTTTTTATATTTCTAAAACATAATATAACAATAGTTAATTTTATTATAGGAGGTACAAAAAATAACAAAATACGACACAATAATCATAGGATCCGGAGCAGGAGGCTCAACAGTAGCAAGAGATCTCTCCAAAAAAGGACATAAAATACTAATACTAGAAAAAGGAACATTCATCCCACAAGGACAATACGTAAAAGAAATAAAAACAAAAACAATAAAACTTCAAAAAACATTAACAGAAAAAGAAAAAGAAAAATATCCATTTTTAAATAAACCCTTAGAACTAAGTTACATAGAAAACATTGGAGGAACAACAACCGCATCAATTGGAAATGCATGTTTCTCATGTAGTGGATGTTATGATAACTCAGTAATGACACAATTTGAAAGAAATAATATTAATATAACAAAAGAACTTCTAGAGATAAGTGAAGAAATTAATGTTAAATATTTCCCAAATAAACAATGGGGACTAGCAACAAAAAAACTCGCAGAAGCAGGAAGAGAATTAAACTATGAAATAGAAGCAATGCCAAAATTCATAAACTTTGATAAATGTACAAACTGTGGTATGTGTGTTAACGGTTGTATAAAAGATGGAAAATGGGATGCAACATATTTTATAAAAGAAGCAAAAGAAAATAATGCAGAAATTATAACCAATTTCACAGTTAATAAAATTCTAAAAGAAAATGGAAAAGTAAAAGGTGTTGAAGGAATAAATGAAAACGGAGATATAGAAGTCTTTTATTCAGATATTGTGGTTTTATCTGCAGGTGCTTTAAACACTCCATTAATTTTAAGAAATTCTGGAATAGATAATGCTGGTGAAGAAATCTTTTTAGATATTTTCACTACAATTGGGGGTTATCTTCCAAATAGTAATTTGAAAAATGAATTATTAATGGGAATAAAAGTTGAATTCGGTCCTTATTTTTTATCTCCACACTATTCTACACAGTTACTTCCATTAATTAAAGAGAAAGGTTACAATGTAAGTGATAAGGATATTATTGGTTTGATGTTGAAGTTTGCTGATGAAAATACTGGTAAAATTAATGATGATGGTAGTATTAGTAAGACTTTAACAGTTAAAGATTTGGAGATAATTAAGGAAGGTTATAAGAAGGCTTGGGATTTACTTGTTAAGATTGGTGTAGATTCAGATTCTATTGTTGCTACTGGTCTTAAAGGTGCTCATCCAGGAGGTACTGCTCCTTTAGGTAAGATTGTTGATGAGGATTTTCAAACGAGTATTGAAGGTTTGTTTGTTTGTGATGCAAGTGTTATACCTGAGGCTCCAGGTAGGCCTCCGATTTTAACGATTTTAGGAATTTCTCGTAAGGTTTCTAATTTTATTTCAGGTATTTTGGGGTAGTTGATTTTTTTCTTTATTTTTTTATATTAACATATCATAATATTGTGATATGAAAATATTTATATATGACAATAACACAAACTATTACACATAGAGATTAAAAAAAATTATTTTTATTGTGATGAAAAATGAAAAACCAAAAAAATCTTGAAAACACAGAAGACGTATGCGAAATACACAGCACAAACGACAATGCAATAGAACGCGTTAAAAAAAGAATGATAGAAGAAGACCAATACTCAGAACTATCAGAATTTTTCAAGATATTCGGAAACCCTACAAGACTCAAAATAATATCATTACTTGCAGTTGAAGACCTATGCGTATGCGACATATGCGACGCACTAGAATTGAACCAAACAACAGTATCAAACCAACTAAGAATACTAAGAGCAAACAACATGGTAAAATACCAAAAAGAAGGAAAAATGGCAAGATACTCACTAACAGACCTTCATATAGAAATGATATATAAAGTAGGACTAGAACACATACTAGAAGAATAAAAAAAATAAAAAATGGTGTTAAAAAAATGGTAGAAAACAAATGTTACGACCCAGATTGTACAAACATAATATGCTACAATCCAAAACACTTCAATTTTATCTGCTTTAACTCAGAATGTGATGAAATTCACTGTGAAAACGAAGAACATTACAATAAAGAATTACTAAAAGATTATCAAGAAAAAACAGACTTAAGCATATACGACCACAGAGAAGAAATAAACTATGATGAAGATGTAAAAGTAAGCATCTGTGGATGTCCAGACTGTGCAGACGAAGAAGACGACCATCACAATCACAATCATGAACATGTAAAAGAAGACTCTTGTAGTGATCCTGATTGTGATTGTCATGACCATGAACATGAGCACGAACATGAGCATGAGCATCATCATGAGCATATAGAAGTGGATTCTTGTAGTGATCCTGATTGTGATTGTCATGACCATGAACATGAGCATGAGCATGAGGAAGTGGATTCTTGTAGTGATCCTGATTGTGATTGTCATGACCATGAACATGAGCATGAGCATGAGGAAGTGGATTCTTGTAGTGATCCTGATTGTGATTGTCATGACCATGAACATAAAGAAGACACATGCAGCGACCCAGACTGCGACTGCCATGATGACGATGCAGAAATAAGCATCTGTGGATGTCCAGACTGTGCAGACGAAGAAGAAGAGGAAGAAGAACTACTGGCAGAAGGAAAACCACTAATAGCTAACAGACCAATACAAATCATAGTAAGCAGCGGAATACTCTTCGGACTAGGACATGCCCTAGAATTCCTATCAGTCAACCCACTAATAGTAAACACAATATTCATAATATCAGCAATCATAGCAGGTTATGAAATAGCAATAATGGCATACAAATCACTAGTCAAAAGACACACAGTAGGATCAGCACTACTAATGTGTATAGCATGTGTAGCATCATTCTTAATAGGACACCCTGAAGAAGGAGCAGCAGTAGCATTCCTATACTTCATAGCAGAATTCTTAGAAGACTACTCAGAACACAGAGCAAAACACTCAATAAAATCATTAGTAGAAATAGCACCTGAAACAGCAACAATAAAAAAAGAAGACGGAACAGAAGAAATAAGAAAAATAGATGATGTAAACATAGGAGAAATAGTAATAGTAAAACCAGGAGACAAAGTACCACTAGACGGAAATGTAATCTTAGGAACATCATCAATCAACCAAGCATCAATTACAGGAGAAAGCCTACCAGTAACAAAAGAAATAGGAGATGAAGTATTCTCAGGAACAGTAAACCAAGACGGATACTTAGAAATTGTTGTAACCAAAAAAGCAAAAGACAGTGTAATATCAAAAATAGTCACGCTCGTTAAAAGATCACAACTCAACCGTTCACAAACAGAATCAGTTGTAGATAAAGTTGCAAAATACTACACTCCACTAATGATAGTTATCACAGCATGTGTAGCATTCATACCTCCAATAATATTCGGAGCAAACTGGAATGAATGGATTTACCGTGCACTATCACTAATGGTAATATCATGTCCATGTGCATTCCTAATATCCACACCAATAGGTATGGTATCATCAATAACCGCAGCAACAAGAAAAGGAGTTCTAATTAAAGGAAGCTCCTACATGGAAGAAATGAAAAACATCAAAGCAGTAATATTCGATAAAACAGGAACACTAACAGAAGGAAAACTAGAACTAAGTGAAGTCGAAATAATAGATGAAAATTACACAAAAGAAGATATTATTCAAATTGCAGCATCACTTGAACATCAATCAAGCCATCCAATTGCAGAAGCAATAATAAACTATGCAACATTAAATGACATCCAATTTGAAGAAATAACAGACTTTAAAAACGTTCCAGGTAAAGGAATCATAGGACAAATCAATAACGAAAAATTCTATGCAGCTAACGAATCACTAATCGAAGGAAGCACATTTGAAATATCACAAGAAGAAATCAACAAATACTCAAATGAAGGAAAAACCATAATATTTGTTGGAAACTCCAAAAACCTACTAGCAATAATCACAGTATCAGATAAAATACGCTCTAATGCAAATGAAGTAATATTTGATTTAAACAAACAAGGCGTACAAACTGTAATGCTAACAGGAGATAATAAAACTGCAGCACATAAAGTAGCAGATGAAATTGGAATAAAATACACATATTCTAATTTACTCCCTGAAGATAAATTAAATATCCTAGATACTATACGTAACAAATTTGGAGATGTAGCAATGGTAGGAGACGGTATCAATGATGCACCAGCACTAGCAAGAGCAAACATAGGAATTGCAATGGGTGCAGCAGGTTCTGATGTTGCAATAGAAACTGCAGATGTTGCATTAATGCAAGATGATATCTCAAAATTACCATACTTATTCAGTTTAAGCCATAAAACAATGGGCATAATTAAACAAAATATCTCAGTATCAATATTTATTAAATTCTTATTTGTAATACTTGCAGTAATGGGTTTAGTAACTTTAATGATGTCAGTAGGTATCGGAGATTTAGGTTTAACCTTACTTGTTATTTTAAACTCTTTTAGAATAGGATTAGTTAAAGATCCACTATTCTAAAAATTTTCCCCATTTTTCTTTTTTTTTTAGGGGTAAATTTTTTATATTTTATCATAAAAACATATAAGATATAATTAAAAAAACTATTTTTTTTATGGGTCTGTAGCTCAGTCTGGCCAGAGCGCTTGGCTCTTAACCTTGTTGTCGCGGGTTCAATTCCCGTCAGACCCGCTAAAATTATTATAATATCACATCAATCTAGTTTGACTAGTTAAAAAAGATACCTGCTTAGACACTTTAACAATATCATCATCTTTTAAATCTCCAATAAGCAAAGGAGATTCAGGGTTGTGATTTTTACTATTTTTAATAACATCACTTTTTTTATTATTAGCATAACAATACTTACATAAATTAGGACAAGTATCATAAGCTCCAATATCACGAGTTTCAATACAATGACAATTATCCCGTATTCCATTATGTTTTAAAAGCTTAAAATTAATATTATTAGCATCACCTAACCTTTTTAAGGTAATACAACCAGATTCCTTAATATTATATTTACTATAATCAGTTATTGTGGCACATGTTTGAAGAGAAACATCATTTTTTGTTGCAATTTTCCCAATACCTTTTGCAATTTTTTCCTTATCTCTTCTATGTAAACTAATAATTTCAGGCATGTTTCTATCTAACTTTTTATACATATCAACAAAACTAAAAATACAATTACTAACATCCTTTTTTAAATTTTCACAAAGATAATTAAAAGTTTCCAAATGCTTTTCAATAGTATATTCATTTGTTAAAAGTATTGGATCATAACGCCAAGATATTCTATTTTCCCCAACAATCTCTTTAAGCTCATTTAAAATACTAACACTATCTTCAATACTTGGAACTCCAGGTTCAACCTTTTTATCATAAGCAGTAATCGTATAATAAAAATAAGTATTAAAATTATCACTAATCTCTGTTAAATTATTAAGTAAAGGTTTATAATTCTTAGAACAAAAAACAACACAATCAACTAAATCTGGTTTTAAAAAATACTTTGTAACATTACTTGGATACATTGGATTTCTAACAAGAACATACTCCTCCCTAAAACGATTTAATAACCATTTAGAATAATATTGCACAATATCCGTTCTGTTACCAGTATTAATTATCATAAGCCAAATTCCATCATTATTTTTTTCTAGTTTTTAGGTTTTAATTTTAAGATAACTAATTCAGAATCAGTACCCCAACGCATAGGATAATCCATAACACCTACACCAGTTGTAACATGTAAATATTTATCTTTTCCATTAATTTGGCCTTTAAAAAGACCCATATTATACATTAATCTATTAGCTATCCATACAATAGGTTGGAATTGGCCTCCATGTGTATGTCCTGATAATTGAATATCAAAACCTAATTTTGAAAATTCTTCCCAATTTTGCGGAACATGATAAATGATAATATTAACTTCATATTCGTTTATAAATGATTTTAACTCACTAAGGCTTACAGTTTCAATATCTCCAAAACTATAAGTTAAACCAAAGATATTTAAGTCTTTAAATTTTATTCCACTATTATTTAATATTTTAATATCTGCATTGGCACATGCTTTGTATACATTTTCAATTCCTGGATAAAAGTCATGGTTTCCAGGTGTGAAGATTATTGGTATGTTAACATCTTTTAATTCTTTAAAATCATCTTCTTCCACTATACATGATCCGTCTGCTAAATCTCCTGCAATAATTGCTAAATCACAAGTATTTTCTAATTCTTTTAGTTTATTTTTAAGTTTTCTAATAACTTCGCCATGTCTTATTGCTCCAAAATGAACATCTGATAAGTGAACAATATTAATTTCCTCATCTAAATTATCTAATTCAATAGTTTTTTTGTTAATTACTAATTTATGAGCTTTATAGAAATTATAAACACCTAAAAAGAATATTAAAATTAATGATATGATTTTTACTGTTTCTGGAATTTGTATAAAAAGGCCTGCAGTGTATAGGATTATTAAATCAATTAAAATAAATAGTGATGCCCATACCCAGAGACCTGAGATTTTATCCATTAGTCGTGTTATAAATCTTGATTTCTTCTCTTCAAAAAGCATTGGCACTACATTTAACACTCCAAATATTAATGTGAAGAGTAGTGTGTATAAGTCATCTATTCCTCCAAATAGTAAAAATAGGTATTTCATAAGGAAGAATTCGAATAGCATGTATAATGGTGTTGAAAAGAGTACTCTTCTGGTTCTAAAGCTCATATTTTTCTTATTTTTTCTCCTTTTTAATTTATCTGTATATATAGATCGGATAGGAATCTTCTAGGTCTTGTTTTATTTTATAAATATTAAGTGCATAGCTCATAGTTAGATTGAATTCGAATTCACTTAATGTTGAAGGGGGTGTGCTTTTGATTATATCTATGCTTGTGTTTGTTAGTTCATTTGTGTATGGGATTTCGATTGTTACAATTTTTCCATCTGATTCAAAAATAATTTCTGTGGAGTTTATTGGGTTCCTAGGTCCGGTACTATATTTTAAAAGCATTGCTGGATGTCCGTCTATAGTTATTTTTTCTTTGTTTGGTGTTGTGTATAATTGATATCCTACATATGTGTCCATATGTTCTGCATCTGAATATACGAATAGTCTGAAAAAGGAATCTTTTATATATTTGGTGTATACGCCTATTCCTGGTCCTCCTCCAGTTGATATTGTTCCACATTGGTATGGTTCTGGAATTGTAAAGTTGATTCCGTTTATTTGTTCTGCATAGCTTGTGTTGAGTATTGCTAAAAAGAATATGCATATTAGGATTAAGTGATATTTTTTCATATTATTTTTTTTCACTCCCTTTGTGTTGTTTTTTATGTTTTGTGTTTGTTTTTTATAAAATTTTTTTTTATAACGATTGTTATAAATTTATATATGTTAACAATTAAATAAATATTATAAAATAAATATAAATATTTAAATAATAACAGTTTTTTTGGGAAGTCTTTTTTTATGAAATCAAAATCTGTAGGCAATGTAGAAACACAATACTTAAAACTACCTGGAGAACTAGAACTAGACTCAGGTAAAAAATTAAAAGATATAACAGTAGCCTATGAAACTTACGGAACACTAAACAAAGAAAAGAAAAACGCAATATTAGTCTGCCATGCACTAACAGGAGACTCACACGCAGCAGGATGGCACAAAGGAGACAATAAACCAGGATGGTGGGAAATACTAATAGGACACGGCAAAGCACTAGATCCTAAAAAATACTTCATAATATGTTCAAATGTTCTCGGAGGATGTAAAGGAACAACAGGCCCAAAATCAATAAACCCAGATACAGGAGAACCCTACGGATTAGATTTCCCAGTAATAACAATAAAAGACATGGTTAAAGTCCAAAAAAAATTAATAGACCATTTCGGAATAAAAAAACTCCAAGCAGTCATAGGAGGATCTATGGGAGGAATGCAAGTACTCCAATGGATAGTATCATATCCAGAAATGGTAAGAAAAGCAATGCCAATAGCAACAACAGCAAGAAGCAGCCCCCAACAAATAGCATTCAACGAAGTAGGAAGACAAGCTATAGTAAAAGATCCAAACTGGCAAAAAGGAAAATACTATAATACAAATAAAGCACCAGAATCAGGACTATCACTTGCAAGAATGATGGCACATATAACATACTTATCAGATGAATCAATGCACTTAAAATTTGGAAGAAACCTACAAGATAAAGAAAAAATCACATACGACTTCACAACAGACTTCCAAGTAGAAAGCTACCTCCACCACCAAGGAGACACCTTTGTTAAACGTTTTGACGCAAATACATACCTATATGTAACTAAAGCTATTGACTTATTTGACATGGCAATAAACGGATCCCTTGTTGATGGATTTAAACCAATAACATCTAAAGTAGAAATTATTAACGTTAACTCTGACTGGTTATACACCACAGAACAATCAGAAGAAATGCTAACAGCAATGCAATCTAATGATATTGAAGTAACATATAATGAAATTAAAAGTGATTATGGTCATGATGCATTCTTATTAGAATCAGGACAATTAAATTATATTGTTGCAAACTTCCTACAAGATAGTCGTGTATCAGATTTAATGTTTAAGAATATAAAAACTTTACATGAAGATTCTAATATTAAAGAAGCAGCACAAAAAATGATGGACTATCGTATAACCCATATTCCAGTTGTAACAGAAAATAATAAACTATTAGGTATAATAACAGCATGGGATTTATCAAAAGCAGTAGCTAATGGTGAAGAAGAATTAAAAGATGTTATGACAGAAGATGTTATATCATGTAAAAAAGATGAAACAATAGAAGTTATTGCTGGACGTATGAAAGAAAATGATATTAGTTGCCTTCCAGTAGTAGATGATGATGAAAATCTTATAGGTTTAATTACAACAGATCTTGTAAGTCACTTATTTACAAACACATTCTAATTTAAGGATATGCTTTTTTATGTGTTCAATTCTAGGAATTAAAGGCCAATTTAAAGCAAATTCTCTAAATAAAATGCTTGAAATAACAAAACATCGTGGACCAGACTCAACAGGTTTATACCTACAAGATAAAAATAATGAAATCCTTGAAAAAAATCTTAAAAATTTCACATATTCAGAGGAAAATTTTAATATTGGCTTAGCTCATAATCTTTTATCAATTTATAAAAGTACAAATAATCTTAAAAAAGATTTAGAGAATAATCGCCAACCATTTAAATCAAATAATCTAATTTTAATTTTCAATGGAGAAATCTACAACTGTAACATTATAAAAGAAAAATTAGGATTAAATGAATCTTTATCTGATGGTGAAGTTTTATTAAAACTAATTGAAAACACATCTAAAGGTAAATTAAGCAAAAAAGTACTATTTGATGTTATTTCCAATTTAGATGGAGATTATGCATTTGCAGTTTATGATGGTGAAGAATTAATACTTGCAAGAGATCCTATTGGAGTTAAACCATTATACTACTCATTAGATAATGATAATTTAAGTTTTGCATCAGAGCCTAAAGCCCTAAAAAATAATTCTAAAATTTATTCTTTAAAACCTGGACATATTTTATATAAAAATCAAGAATATCTTGCTTATAATTTATATGGTGATAATGAACTTATTGATGATTATGCTTTTTTAAAAGAAGAAATTATTAAAAAATTATATTCTAGTGTATATGATAGAGTTTCAAATTTAGATAAAGTTGGACTCTTATGCTCAGGTGGAGTTGACAGTGCATTTATAGCATACATCCTAAAAGACATTAGCAAAAAAACAGACCTGAAAGTTAAATTATATGCAGTAGGTAATGAAAATAGTAAAGACATCTACTACAGTAAAAAAATAGCAGAAAACCTAAACCTACCATTAAAAATCCAAAAAACAGACAAAAAACTAATAAAAAACAACATCCATAATGTAATAACTGCAATAGAAGATACTAACCTAATGAAACTAGGAGTAGCAACAACAATATACCTTGCAACAAAAATGATGAAAGAAGACGGAATAAAAGTAGGAATAACAGGACAAGGAGCAGACGAACTCTTTGCAGGATACAACAGATACATAAAACACATAGAAAACAACACACCAGAAAACCTACAAAAAGAACTAATACATGATATAAAAAACATCCACCAAGTAAACCTAGAAAGAGACGACGCAGCAAGCATGAAAAACAGCATAGAACTAAGACTACCCTACCTAAGTAATAAAATGATAAAACTAGCACTAAAAACACCAATAAAATACAAAATAACATCAAAAGAAGATAAACTAAAAAAACACATACTACGAGACGCAGCACTAACATATGGAATACCAGAAGAAATAAGTAACAGACCAAAAAAAGCAGCACAATACGGCTCAGGAATAGATAAAATAATAAAAAAGAAACTACAAAAAGAAATGGATTTCACACAAATATTAAACGATTACTACCACAACTTAAAATAAACTTATATAAAAAGGATTATAAATCTATACATATATTATAAATTTTAATAATTAAACTTACTATTCTAAAAAAAAATAAATTTATAGGTATTGATAAAAAATGGAAAAAGAAACACCAATAGAAAAAGATGCAGAAGAAATCTTAAACAAATTCTCTGAAGCACTAGACAAAATACCAGATAACGATGAAACATACTACATAACAGACAACCTAAATTTAGACAGAACAGATAAAGCAAACCCAAAAGAATCAAGCAAAATACTAAGAAACGCAAAAACAGACAAAGAAAACAAAGTAGTAGTTAAAAAAGCAGACTGGGTATAAAAAAAATAATAAAATATACATGGGAGAAATAAACCAATGAAAATGAAACTAGTATTAGAACTCCAAGACATACCTGGACAACTAGTATCAGTACTATCACCAATAAGCGACCTTGGTGGAAACATGATATCAATTGTACACGACCGAGGAGTTAAAACAGAAAAAGGACTAATCCCCATACAAATATCAATAGAAGGAGAACGCGAAAACCTAAACGCAATCCTAAACAAATTCAACGAAATGGGAATAAACATCCTAGAAAAAGACGACGTAGTACTAAGAGAAAGAGTAAGCACAGTACTAATCGGAGACGTAATAGACACCGATGTAAGAGACACAATAGACAGAATCAACGAACTAGAAGACGTATGGGTTGTAGGACTAGATATAAAACTAAACAAAGAATACGACTCATCAGCAATGATAACAATAGAATCACCAATAGGAAAAACAGACATAGCATTCAACAAAATACAAGAAATCGCAAATGAAAAAAACTTACTCGTAATAAACGAAGTATAAAAAAATAGGAGGTGAA
This sequence comes from uncultured Methanobacteriaceae archaeon, assembly GCA_964431035.1. GTDB lineage: Archaea > Methanobacteriota > Methanobacteria > Methanobacteriales > Methanobacteriaceae > Methanobrevibacter_A. The sequence continues at coordinate 38,844 of CAYSIF010000006.1, forward strand.
TTAAAAAAATGAACGAATGTAAATTAGCAGTACTTGGATTTGGATCTGTAGGACAAGGAATAGCAAAAGCAGTACAAATACAAGAAGAAAAAATTAAAGAAGAATTAGGAATAACACTCAAAATCGTAGCAGTAGCAGACTCCTCAACATCAGCAATAAAACAAGATGGACTAGACATAGCTACACTACTTAAAACCAAAGAAGAAAAAGGAAAAGTAGGAGAATACCCAGAATACGGTACAAACAAAATAGAAACAGAAGTACTCGAAAGTGTAGACTACGATGTATTAATGGAATGCACACCAACAAATATAGAAGATGCAGAACCAGCAAGAAGCTTAACACTAAAAGCATTCTCACAAGGAAAAGATGTAGTAACATCAAACAAAGGACACCTAGCATTAAACTACAAAGAACTAGATGATGCAGCAAAAGAAAACAATGTCCAATTCAAATTCGAAGCAAGCGTAGGAGGAGCAATGCCTATAATAAACTACGCACAAGATGCACTAAGCGGAAATAAAATAGAAAGAATAGTAGGAATATTAAACGGAACAACAAACTACATCCTATCAAGAATGACAAGTGAAGGAACAAGCTACCCAGACACACTAAAAGAATCACAACTACTAGGAATTGCAGAAACAGACCCAACACAAGACGTAGAAGGAATAGACGCAGCATGCAAAGCAGTAATCCTCTCAAACAGTGTACTAGGAGTAAACGCAACATACAGTGATGTAGAAGTAACAGGAATAAGCAACATCACAAGCGAAGCAATAAGCATAGCAAAAGAAAACGGATACAAAATAAAACTAATAACAGAAGTAACACCAAACACACTAAAAGTATCTCCAAGATTAATAAAAGAAGGAAGCAGCTATGACCTTGGCGGAACACTAAACATGGCAACACTAAAAACAGATCTTGCAGACGAAGTAACAACAGTAGGAAAAGGAGCAGGATCACTAGAAACAGCATCCGCAATGCTAACAGACTTAATAACAATACTAAAAACAAAAAAATAATCAACAGATTATTTTTTTTCAAAAATTCTAAATTTTTAATCAAACCTAAACTTTTCTAAACAATTACTATAGGAGACAAGAAAACACAATGAAATATTTAATAATGATAGGAGACGGAATGAGCGACTACCCATTACCAGAACTCAACAACAAAACACCACTAGAAGTAGCAAACAAACCAAACATAGACAAACTAACCAAAAAAGGAAGAAGCGGACTAGGAAAAAACGCACCAGACCACCTACCAATAGGCTCAGACGTAGCAAACATGAGCATATTCGGATACAACCCAGACGAATACTACACAGGAAGAGGACCACTAGAAGCAGTAAGCCAAGGAATAAAAACAGAACAAAACGACGTAGTATTCAGATGCAACCTAATCACAGAAGAAAACAACACAATAACAGACTTCACAAGCCAACACATAACAACAGAAGAAGCAGACGAAATACTAAAAACACTAAACCAACACTTCCAAGAAAAATACCAAAACTTCCCAGGAACATGGTACACAGGACTAAGCTACCGCCACCTATTCGTATACAAAAACAACCCAGAAACAGCAAAACTACCAACAGAACCACCACACGACATAGTAGACGAAGACTACACACAATACATAAACTGGAAAAACGAAACCGGAGAACAAATAAAAAACATAATGCTAGAAACAAAAACAGTACTAAAAGACCACCCAGTAAACAAAAAAAGAATAGAAAACGGAAAAAAACCAGCAACCATGACATGGCTATGGGGACAAGGAACCAAACCAAGCCTACCAGACTTCCAACAAACATACGGAATAAACGCAGCAGTAATAACAGCAGTAGACCTACTAAAAGGACTAGCAATAGTAGCAAACATGGACAAAATAGACGTACCCGGAGCAACAGGATTTTTTGACACAGACTACCAAGCAAAAGCAGACTACGCAGCAAAAGCACTAGAAAACCATGACCTAGTAATAGTACATGTAGAAGCACCAGACGAAGCAGGACACGCAGCAGAAATAGAAGAAAAAATAAAAGCAATAGAAAGAATAGACAACATCATATTAGAAAAACTAATAAAAGAACTAGAAAAATATGGAGACTACAAAATAGCTGTACTACCAGACCACCCAACACCAGTACCACTAAAAACACATAGCCGAGACCCAATACCATTCACAGTATACTCAAGCAAAGATGAAAACAAAGCAGACAAAGTCGAAACATTCTCAGAAAAAACAAATGCAGAAGGAGCACTCGGAACAAACAATCAAGGATGGCACCTAATAGAAAATATGCTAAACGACAAATGGTAAAAAACAATAAATCTTATAAAACAAAAAGCAATAATTAATAATTATGAAACATGGAAAAATAATACTAGGAATAATAGGATTAATAATCATAGCATTTCTAGTATTCACAATAACCAGTCCAATATTGATTATTGCAGAAGATACAAGTGAAGGAACACCTGGAGTAGACATGGCCGCCACATTCACAATACTCGGCGGATTTGAATGGATATATCCAGGAAGCTCACACAATGCAAACGGACAAACACTACACAACATCCACCTAAACTCACCAGACGATCCATACGGAGCTGCAAGAGACATTATGCAATACACATATGGCATAACACCACACCTAATTATAAGTGTAAACGACTATGCAGCAGAAGACATATTTGGAGAAGGTCTTGTAGACAACATACGAGAAAACGACTGGGGTTCAGGAATGGATAGAGGTCCAGCAGTAGATGCAGCAATGAGTGACGGAACATTCAACCCACTTGCAATCATCACAAACACACTAACTGGAAATATAAAATACCACTTAGTATAAAAAACAAAAATTTTTTCATTATTTTTTCTATTTTTTTATTTATAAACTTCTTTTAAAGAAAACCAAACACCATCAACTTTTTTAAAACTACGCCACATATTCAAATGCCAAGTACCACTACTACCATAAACCTTAGCAGTTAAATCCAACTCACCTTCTAAAATAGCTAAATCACCATCAACACTAACCTTAAAACCCTCACACAAAACAGATTTAAAATAATTCAAAATACCACTTTCAAGCTCAGATAAAAACATTTCACTACTTTGAACCTTACCAGAAATAGGAGTAAGACTAGAATCAGGTAAATAAATACTACTTAGAAAACCGATATCTTTAAGAATCATTGCATTTTGAATCTTAGCAAATAAATCAATAACTTCCTTTTCATCATTATTTAATTTAACATTTGGAATAATAACATTCTCATACATAATACTTATATAAATAAATCAAAATACTAATATTTTTTTCTAAAAAAAGAGAAAATTGAGATTATTTTATAATCCCATACTTTCGCTAAATTCTGTGAAGTTTAAATAATCATCATTATTTCCATTTGCGCTTTCAAATTCAACAACACAAATTTCTTCTATTGAATATCCGTCCCAGAAACTATCTTCTGTAAAAAGATAATATACCTCTGAAAACTCATCTAAATCTATATGTCCATCATGATTTCTGTCGGTTTCTTTAAAAAATTCATAGTGATCTTGTGTTACTCCATGATATTCATATAATGGCAGGATTATAGGTTTAAATTCTGCAAGTGTTACTTTCCCATCACCATTTGTATCTGCAGTTTTGAAGTCATGTTCTATTCTGTTTTGTATTTGTGTATCACTTTCATCATTATATACATCTTTGTAGATATATTTTAGTTTAAAAAAGTCACTTTCTTCAATATATTGATTGTTGTTACTTATATTATTAAAAAGTTGAGTGGTATATGTATCTTGGTAGGACTTATGTTCATAGTATAAATTTTTCCATTCATTATAATTGTCTCCACTTGTTGAGGCATAAACTGGAAAAATTAGTATGAAAATTATTAGTATTGTTAAGAGTATTTTTTTCATATTTTTTTATATTTTAATATTTTATTAATAACACTTGTTATTTAGAATAATTGTTATCTTTAACACTTGTTATGTGTAACTATTTTTTTCAATTTTTTTTGTTTATTTTATTTTTTTTATATTGTATAAAATTTTTCTTGTATCTTTTGTATTTTTCTTTTATTTTTTGAAATTTTGTGTTTTGCTTTTTGGTTTTAAAATTTTGATTGTTTTTTTGTTATGTTTTTTATTTTTTTGTATGGTTTTTCTTATGTTTTCTTGTGTATATTGTATATTTTATTTTCAATCTATTGTATACAATTTATACTTTTATTCAATTAATATTTTATATTTTTAAATATTGTTTATTATTTTGATATTTTACTGAACAATCACTTTTATATGTTCTTAACACTTAATATTATTATATTCTAAATTTTCACACATTTTTTGACAAATTTTGATTGTAAAAATCAAAAAAATTTCATCAAAAAAAAATTTTCAAACATAAAAAAATGAGGTTGTAATAATTTTATGAATAAAAAAATTTTTTTAATAATGATATGTTTACTTTTCATTATTTTCACTACAATTTCAACAGTATCATCTGAAGAGATTGTAGATGATGTAAATGAAACAGTAAGTCATACACATACAAGTCTGTCAGATGTCATTTCTGAAGAAGGAAATGATCAAACAAATCATGCTGACATATCAGATGGAATTAAAAGGGATGTAGCACCCGGAACATTTACAGAATTAAATGCATTAATTCAAAGCGCATCTGAAGGAGATACAATAGTCCTAGATAGAGACTATGCATACTATGATAGCGATATTGATTATATATTGGGTATTCAAATTCATACTAATCAATTAACAATTAATGGTAATGGGCACACAATTAATGGTAGTGATAAAGCAAGAATATTTGCTGTAGGTACACTAAATAATGCTCATAGTCCTGTTGAAAATGTTAATTTGTATTATATTAATTTTGTAAATGCTAGAAATACTGAAATTAATAATACTAATCCAGCTTATCCAGGAACTAAAGCAAAGGATTCGGCATTTGGAGCAGTAGAATTTTATGCATCTGGACAAATTGCTTATTGTAATTTCTTCAACAATTATGCATTCTGTGCAGGGGCACTTGCAATAATGGGATATGGTGATGGATTAACAATATGGGGATGTAATTTCACGAATAACACAGGTTTTGGTCAAGGTGGGGGAGCAATAAGACTCAGAACACATGTAGAGAACTTATGGGTTATGAATTCCTGGTTTGAAAATAATTATGGTGGAACATACGGTGGAGCAATACACAGTGACAGTGGTGTTGGAAATCAACATTGTACTATTTATAATTGCGATTTTGTAAATAACCGTGCTCTAAATGGTGCTGGAGGAGTATTCTTTGAAACTCCTAATGGTACAGTTAGAGATTCAAGATTTGTAAATAACAGTGCACCTTATGGTGGAGGTGTATACTGGAATGGATATTCAGGTACAGTTTATAATTCAAATTTCACAGCTAATAATGCAACTACTGGTGGAGGAATTTACTGTTCAGGTAGATCAACAACTTCAATTACAACCTCAAGATTTGAAAACAACTCTGCTGAAAATGGTGGAGGGGTCTACTTTGATAACAGTGTAGGTAGTTCATTATACTACTGTTCATTTAATAATAACACAGTTTCTAATGATGGTGGAGCAGTATACTGTAAAGGTCAATTCTTCAGAATAGAATATTCTAACTTTACTAAAGATTCAGCAGCTAATAATGGTGGTTCATTATACTTAGATGTAGGAGCATATGTTAATAATTGTTCATTCCACCAAGAACATGCGGATGTAGATGGTGGTTCAATCTACTTTTATTCAAAAGAAGGAAGTGTAATTCCTCCAGGGGTTGATTTAGGAGTATTCTCATCAACTTTCACTAATTGTAGTGCTGGTCATGATGGTGGTGCTGGTTATGTATACAGTGAATACGGAACTGTGAAAAATACAATATTTGCTAATTGTAGTGCTGGTCATGATGGTGGTGCTGGTTATGTATATGGTGGTTATGGTAGACTTATAGACTCTGAATTAAGTGGAAACCTTGCTTATAATGATGGTGGAGCATTATACTGGGCAGGGGACAATGGTACAATGACCAATACCACATATAACTCCAACACTGCACTTGGAGATGGTGGAGCATTACACTGGTCTGGAAATAATGGTAATTTATCCAATACTAATTTCACATACAATTATGCTTTAGGATATTTTGAAAATAATAAGGGTAATGGAGGTTCCATTTCATGGTTAGGATCAAACGGTACAGTAACAAATTGTAATTTCGCATATTCTGCTTCAAAAAACTTTGGAGGAGTAATAGATGTAATTGGAAATAATACACACATCACTGAATCATCATTCCAAAGATATGAAGCTAAATATGGTGGAGCATTAAGCGTAGAAGGTAATAATGCTAACATAACTAATACTGTATTTAATTATGGTAACTCAAACATGGATGGTGCTGCAATTTTAATTGTTGGAAATAACACATATATTGCAAATTCTAATTTATCATATCATCATGCATTACGTAATGGAGGATCTATCTATATTGAAGGAGATAATACAATAATCACAGATTCAAACTTAGAATACTCTTATGCAGAAGATTCCGCTGGTGCAATTTATGTTGAAGGTGGACATACATTAATTACAAACTCAAATTTCACACATAATAATGCATCTGCTGCTAGTGGTGGATCTGTTTATATTAGTGGAAGTGATACAAACATTACATACTCATCCTTCCAATATGGCACTGCTAAAGATGGTGGGGCAATTTATGTTGAAGGTTCAAATACTAACATATTAAAATCTAATTTTTCATATAATGGAGCTAATCCTGAATTATTAGTGAATGATACTAATGGAGGTTCAATATATGTTGCAGGAGATAACACATTAATTTCTGAATCTAATTTCATAAAAACTAATGCTGGTGATGGTGGTGCAATTTATGTTGAAGGAGATAATACAAATATTACAAATTCAAATTTCGGTTACCTATTTGCAACAAATGATGGTGGAGCAATCTATATTGGGGGTTTAAATAGCTTAATATCGAACTCTACATTCCAATTTGCTAATGCAACAAGAGGTGGGGGAGTATATGTTGCTGGAAACAATACAAACATTACAGAATCATTATTCCAATTTTTAACATGTAAAGAAGGAGGAGCAATATATGTTAATGGTTCTGATACTAATATATTAAAATCCAATTTCCTAAGAAATGGTGTGAATTTAGTATTTGATGTTGGTGAAACTAAAGGCGGATCTATATTTATTGAAGGTCATGATACATTAGTCTCTGAATCTAATTTTACTTATATGTCTGCAGGTGATGGTGGAGCAATATATATTACTGGAGATAAAACAAATATTACAGACTCCAAATTCCAATTTGCAACTGTATCAAATAATGGAGGATTAGTATATGTTGGTGGAATGAACACAACAATATCTGATTCTACATTTAGTTTCTCCAATGCAACAAATGGTGGAGCAATATATGTAAACGGTACAGATACTAATATTAATGCTAACATTTCATATTGTTTTGCTAAAGGTGGAAATGGTGGTGGAATCTACATAGAGGGTGATAATAATAATATCACAGGAACCAATTTCACAGTTACTAATACAATTGGAGGTAACGGTGGAGCAATATATGCAGGAGGAGACAACCTCACAATAAGTAACTGTTACTCTAATATTAGTGTTGCAGTAAGAACAGGACCTGGAAACATAGGTAACGGAGGAGCAGTATACATATCTGGTGAAGGAGTAACAATAACAGAATCCAGATTTGAAAGATACAACGCCACAGACAATGGTGGAGGATTATATGTTGAAGGTAATGATGTAGACATCCTAAACTCTAGTTTTGAATATGGTGAAGCAAAACTAGGAGGAGGAATCTACATAAACGGTAATAATACATATGTAGAAAACTCAAACTTAACACACAACCACGCAAATGTTGATGGTGGAGTTATCTATATTAATGGTAACAATGCAACAATAACAGACACTAACCTCCAATACTCATATGCAGCACGCTCTGGTGGAGCAGTATTTATAAACGGTGCAAATAACACAATTACAAAATCTAACCTAACATATAATAATGCATCAACAGGATACGGAGGTTCCATATATATTAATGGTGAGAAAAACAATATTTCTCTCTCATCATTCGAATTCTCTACAAGTACAAAAGGTGGAGCAATATATATTAATGGATCTGATGCAAATGTAGGATCTTCATATTTCTCACAAAATGGTGTAAACCCTGCAATAGGTACAAGTGAAGACACAGCAGGAGGATCCATATATATTGCAGGTGCTAATGCAACAATATCTGAAGATTACTTCAGAAGAAGTAATGCAAAAAATGGTGCAATAATATATATTGAAGGAGATAATGCAACAATATCTAACTCTAATTTAACAGAATCTATAGCTACATATAATGGTGGTGCAATATATATTGCAGGTCACGATGCATTAATTAATAATTCTGCATTCAGATTTAATAATGCAACAACTGGTGGTGCAATATTTGTAAATGGTACTAATGCAACAATAACTGATTCTAACTTTACTAGAACCATTGCAGTTGGTGGTGATGGTGGAGCAGTATATATTGGAGGTGATGATGTAAATATCATAGATTCCAATTTTAACTCTACACGTACAATAAATGGTAATGGTGGATCAATTTACATTGGTGGAGATAAGGCTAATGTTTCAGGTTCTACTTTTGATTTAGGTGTAGCAGTTAGAACAGGAAGTTCCGGTAATACTGGTAACGGTGGTATGATTTATATTGCTGGTGAAAATGCTACAATTGAATCATCTAACTTTACAAGATCTAATGCAAGTGTATCTGGTGGAGCATTATACATACAAGGTAATAATTCTAATATTATTAATTCTGATTTTGGATATAGTGAAGCACGTTATGGTGGTTCAATATATATTAATGGTACAAACACTCATCTTGATGATTCTACATTAAGATACAGTCATTCTACTCAAGATGGTGGAGTAATTTATGTAAATGGAAATGATGCACTAATTAGTAATTCTAGTTTAGACTTCTCTTATGCAGGAGGATCTGGAGGAACAATATATATTAGTGGTGCAAATGCTACAATTGTAAACTCTAACTTAACACATAATAATGCAACACGAAACGGTGGTTCTGTATACATCGAAGGTGATAATACAAACATCACAGAATCATTATTCCAATTTGGTATAGCACAAAATGGTGGAGCAATATATATAAATGGTACTAATGCAACAATATCTCAATCAACATTCCTAATGAATAATGTAACTACTAGCTGGGGTCAAGGAGGTTCAGTATATGTTGCAGGTAATGACGCTCATATAGATAGTTCCACATTTGAAAGAAGTAATGCATATCAAGGAGGAATTGTTTATATAAATGGAAATAATACTAACATATCCTTCTCAAACTTTACAAAATCATACAGTTATGGTGAAGGTGGAGCATTATATGTTAATGGTGTAAATGCATCAATAGGTAATTCTAAATTCTCACTTCACAATGCAACCTATGGTGGAGCAGTATACATTAATGGGGAAAATACAGAAATTTTAAACTCAGAAATTAATGAAAGCTATGCATCAGGTTTTGCAGGAGGAATATTCCTTGGAGGAACCAATACAAAAATCTATAATTCCACATTTGATGATAACTATGCAAGACAAGGTGGAGCAATATATAATAATGGAGGAACTGCACTAGTATTATACTCCAACTTCACAAACAATATTGCAAACTCATCTAGTCTAGCTAAAGGAGGAGCAATATTCTGGAAAGGAGGTTCAACTAATGACCTTGTTCTAGAATGTAACTTTGATAATAATAGTGTTATATCCATTAATGGTGATGCATATGGTGGTGCAATATACTGGGAACATGGAGATGTACCATCTACATTATCTTATATTATTAATACAACATTTGTTAACAATACTTCAGAAAGACATGGTGGAGCTATTGACTGGTATAATGCAGATAATGGTGTAATTGAAAATTGTACATTTATTGAAAATTATGCTACTGCTGATGGTGGAGCATTATATACTGGTGATGATAATTCAAATGGTGAAAACTTAACTATCAGAAACTCTAATTTTGTTAATAATAGTGCGGGTGACCATGGTGGAGCATTAAGTATGCAATTCTATAATTCTCTTATAAAGGATTGTAATTTCACATCTAATTATGCAAGATATGCTGGATCTGTATATATGCAAAATAAGAAGGCTAACCAAACTCAATATATAAATTGTATATTCCTTGATAGTTATACTACTACTTACTCTGGTGGAGCAGCTATTATATATGTGCCATATGTTGATTTTATAAATTGTACCTTTGAAAATTGTACTACTCCTGGAAGGGAAGGAGGAGCTATATTATTTGGTGCAGGAGCTGATTTTTCAAGAATCATAGATTCTAACTTCACGAACTGTTATAATGCGAGTTTAGGTGGAGCTATTTCAATTATTGCAAATAATATTAATATTACAGGATCTAATTTTAATCATAATAATGCTACACAACGTGGAGGATCAATATATGTGGGTAGGGGTACTAACACAACAATTGATTACTCTACATTTAACAATAATACAGCTTACCAAGGTGGAGCAATTTTCGTATCTAGTAGATATAATAATATTACAAATTCCAGATTTGATGAAAATAATGCTATTTATGGTGGTGCAATTTATGTGGATGGTATATATAATTCCATTATAAATTCAACATTTAATAAAAATAATGCTACTTATGGTGGGTCTATACATGTTGTTGGAACTGGTCATATATTAGATAAACTTACTGTTGATAACTCTACTGCAGTAAATGGTGGAGGTATCTTTGTTGCTGATTCAGATGGTCTTATTATTTCAAACTCTTCAATATTTGGTAATTTAGCTACATTAGGTGCAGGAATCTATTATAGTTTGGGTTATGATAATATGGTTTATAATACACGTATTACTAATAACAATGCTACAAAAGGTTCAGGAATCTATGTTTACTATTCAGACTTATCATTAGAAGATGTTATATTATTAGATAATCAGGCTCATGCAGTTGAATTTGTTAATGAATCTATTGTAATGGGTAAAGATGGTAAATATTATCTTGTTGCAACATTCATAGGAAATGATAACTTATTAAATGCAATATGGAATGACAACTCCAATATGGTTGAATTTACAAATGTAACCTACTGGGGAGTAAATGGAATAAATGTTACAAACGAAGTACCAAGCCCTAGTACAAGTGAAGTATGGCAAAACATCACAATTGAAAGATACGACTCCTCAGGTACTTTAATAGGTACTGATGTAGCAATAACTAATGGATCAGGTACAATCAACTATGAATTTGCAGATGATGGTGACACAAAAGCAACCTTCAAAGTATTGCACTTAACAGATAACTACTACACAGAAACATCTAAAGATGTATCTATTAAAACAACAAGAGTTACAATAGCAATTGCAGATATTAACTTTGGAGAAGATGCAACAGTAAATGTAACACTACATGATGCTGAAGGAAACCCATTAACAGGAACAGTAAGAGTAGTAATAAATGACAGTACACAAAACTTCACAATCAATGTTATTAATGGAGAAGCATCAGTACCGGGAGTATCAGGAATACCTGCAGGAATACACAATGCAACAGTAACCTTTGAAGGAAACACTGAATACTTAGGTTCTACAAACTCAACAACCTTTATAGTAAGAACTTCCGTAGACTTATCAATAAACAAAACCGTAGATAAAACAAATGTTAATGTATCTGATATAGTTGAATTCACAATAACAGTTACAAACCATGGTCCAAGTAATGCAACAGGAGTAAACGTAACAGATATACTTGATGAACGCTTAGAATACATAAACTCCACAGCATCCCAAGGAACATATGATAAAACAACACATCTATGGACAATAGGAAACATTACAAATGGTCTAACAGTCACATTAACAATACGAGCAAAAGTACTAACCAACGGAACAATACCAAACTTTGCAAATGTAACCTCCTTTGAAAACGATACAAACACATCCAATAACAACGATAGCTCAGATAACATAACTGCAAATCCAAAAGTAAACTTAACAATAATAAAAACTGCAAATATTACCAATGCAACAGTAGGAGACATTGTAAACTACACAATAACAATAACAAACCATGGTCCAAGTAATGCAACAAATGTAGAAATTAGGGATGTATTAGATAATGGACTAATATTCAAAGATTCTAACTTAACCTCAACAGAACCTACAACAAATACTCGCGTATGGGTAATAGGAGATTTAGAAAACGGAAGCAGTGCAACAATATGGTTTACAGCAGAAATCATAAACAATGGAACAATAACCAATGTAGCATTAGTTAACTCTACAGAAGATCCAACAGGTAACACATCTAACGAAACTAACATCACAGTCACACCAAAAGTAAACCTAACAGTAATAAAAACCACAAACGTTACCAATGCAAGTGTGGGAGACTTTGTAAACTACACAATTACAGTTATTAACCATGGTCCAAGTAATGCAACAAATGTAGAAATTACAGATACCTTAGATAATGCATTCCAATTTAACGAAACAAACGGAACATACACACGAGACAACCAAATCATAAAATGGACCATTCCATTAATAGTTAATGGTACAAATGCGACTGTATGGGTTAGTGTTAAAGTTTTAACAAATGGAACATTCACTAACTTTGCAGTAGCTAACTCTACAGAAGATCCAACAGGTAACAAATCTAACGCCACAAACATTACAGTAAATCCAAAAGTAAACTTAACAGTAATAAAAACAGCTAACATCACAGGAAATGTAAGTGTGGGAGATATAGTTAACTATACAATTACAATTATCAATTATGGTCCAAGTAATGCAACAAACGTAGAAATTAAAGATGTATTAAACGAAACATTCAAATACAAAGATGCAAGTGAAAACTCAACATACACAGAAGCAGACAATACAATTATCTGGACTATTCCACTACTTGTAAATAGTACTAATACAACTGTTTGGGTAAGTGTAGAAGTCACATCTAACGGAACATTCAGCAATTTCGCAACAGCTAACTCTACAGAAGATCCAACAGGTAACAAATCTAACGCCACAAACATTACAGTAAATCCAAAAGTAAACCTAACAGTAATAAAAACAGCAAACGTTACAACCGCAACAGTAGGAGATACTGCAACATTCACAATAACAGTTATAAATAATGGACCAAGTAATGCAACAAACGTAGAAATCACAGATACATTAGATGAAGCATTCGAATATATAAGTTCTAATATAACACCAACTGGTCCAGTTGGAAGAACATATACATGGAAAATAAATAATATAGAAAATGGTACAAATGCAACATTAACAATCACTGTTAAACTTGTAAAAAATGGAACATTCTCTAATATTGCAGTAGCTAACTCTACAGAAGATCCAACAGGTAACACCTCTAACACCACAAACATCACAGTCAACCCATTTGTTAACTTAACAGTAATAAAAACAGCAAATGCTACAAACGTAAGTGTTGGGGATGTTGTTAACTTCACAATAACAATATATAATAATGGTTTAAGTGAAGCAACAGGAGTTCAAATAATTGATGTTTTAAACCCTGCCTTTAGCTTTATTGGAGTTAGTACAACAACTACAGAATCATTCGTATTATTTAATCGTACAAGAGCAGTATGGAATGTATATAGTTTACCTAATGGTACTAATAAAACAGTTTGGATTGCAGTTAGACTAGTTACCAATGGAACATTCGGTAATTTCGCAACAGTTAACTCTACAGAAGATCCAACAGGTAACACATCTAACACCACAAACATTACAGCTAACCCATTTGTCAACTTATCTATTACAAAAGGATTAGATATTGCTAGTGTAAGTGTGGGAGACATAGTAAACTACACATTAACAATATATAATACTGGTTTAAGTAATGCAACCAATGTTGAAGTTACAGATGAACTAGCAGAAGGGCTTAGATTTGTTGAATCTAATATTGCACCAAATCGTACTGATGATAGAAAATATATATGGGTACTTCCTGTTGTAGAAAATGGAACAAGTGTTACAATATGGTTAACAGTTAATGTTACAGTTAATGGAACATTCACTAACTTTGCAACAGTTAACTCCTCAGAAAATACAACACCAAATGAATCTAATGAAGTTAATATTACAGTAGGCCCTAAAGTCACATTAGATGTAATAAAAGTCTCAAATGTAACAGGTAATGTCAGTGTAGGAGATACAGTTAAATTCACAATCACAGTTATTAATACTGGTTTAAGTAATGCAACCAATGTGGAAATATATGATACATTAAATCCAGCATTCCAATGGGTTGAAGATAGTGGAGCAACGAGGGATGGTCAGAATATAAAATGGGTGGTAGGTCACCTAGAAAATGGTACTAATCATACTGTTTGGGTTACAGTAAGAGTATTAACTAATGGAACATTTTTAAATGTTGCACTTGTAAACTCCTCAGAAATACCTGGAGGTAACACCTCAAATACAACAAACATTACAGCAATTCCAAAAGTAAACTTAACAATAAGTAAAACAGTTGATAAAGCCAATGTTACTGTTGGAGATACTGTAAGATTCACAATCACAGTTATTAATTATGGTCCAAGTAATGCAACTAATATAGAAATTACAGATGTATTAAATGAAACATTCGAATTTGTTAGATCTTATAATGATGTATCGCCTGATACAAATAGTAAAATTACTTGGTTAATATCTTCAATTAATGTAAATAGAAGTGCAGTCGTATGGGTTGAAGTTAAAGTCTTAAACAATGGTACATTCTCAAATGTTGCAGTAACAAACTGCCGTGAAAACACAACAAATTTAACATCTAATGAAACCAACGTAACAGTTATTCCAGATGTTAAATTAACACTAATTAAAACAGTTAATGTTACAAATGCAAGTGTTAATGACATAGTTAACTTCACAATAACAGTTTATAATACTGGTTTAAGTAATGCAACCAATGTTAATGTTACAGATTTACTACCTGACGGATTAGTATATGTAGATTCTGGAAGTAATATAACTGGAGTTATAGGAGTAAATGATACTCTAGCTAATGGAACAAAAGTTGTTAACTGGACAATACCAAAACTAAACAATGGAACAAGTGTAAGTCTATGGGTTACAGTAATTGTAACAACAAATGGTACTTTCACAAATGTTGCATTTACATATGCAGACGAAAACACAACAAATAAAACCAATGAAACCAACATTACAGTAATACCTGTAGTTGACCTTGTAATTAACAAAACAGTTAACAAAACATTAGTCAATGTTTCAGATATTGTTGAATTTACAATTACAGTAACTAACAGAGGTCCAAGTAATGCCACAGGTGTAAACGTAACTGATGTATTAGATAGTCATTTGAAATATATTGGTTCTACCCCATCTCAAGGAAACTATAATCCAGATACTCATATTTGGACTATTGATAATATTACTAGTGGTTTAAGTGTTAATTTATCTATTCGTGCTGAAGTTATTTCTAATGGTACTATTCCTAACTTCGCATTTGTAACTTCAAACGAAAACGACACTAATACTTCTAATAATAATGATAGTAGTAATAATATTACTGCAACACCTAAAGTAAACTTAACTATCATTAAAACAGCAAATGTAACTGGAAATATTACTGTTGGTGATAGTGTTAATTATACTATTACAATTACTAATTATGGTCCAAGTAATGCTACTGGAGTTGAAATTGTTGATAATCTTGTTGATGGTTTAGAATTTATAACAGCTAATGGAACTTATACAAACAATACTCAAAAAATTACATGGAATATTGGCGATTTAAATAATGGTACTAATGCAACTGTTTGGGTCACTGTTAAAGTTATAAATAATGGTACATTTATTAATGTGGCAACAGTTAATTCTACTGAGGATCCTACTGGTAACACATCTAATGAAACCAATGTAACTGTTACACCAAATGTTAATTTGACTGTTATTAAAACAGCTAATGTAACTGGTAATGTAACTGTTGGGGATATTGTTAACTTTACAATTACAGTTATTAACACTGGTTTATCTAATGCTACTAATGTTGAGATTAGAGATGTATTAAATGATACATTTAAATTTGTAGATGCTAATGGTACTCATACAGTAGATGGTCAAATTGTTAATTGGACTATTCCTGTTGTTGGTAATGGTTCTAATGTTAGTGTTTGGGTTAGTGTGAATGTTACTGCTAATGGTACATTCTCTAATGTAGCAGTTGTTAATTCTACAGAAAATCCTACTGGTAACACCTCTAATGGAACCAATATAACTGTTACACCAAATGTTAATTTGACTGTTATTAAAACAGCTAATGTCACAGGAAATGTAACTGTTGGGGATATTGTTAACTTTACAATTACAGTTATTAACACTGGTTTATCTAATGCTACTAATGTTGAGATTAGAGATGTATTAAATGATACATTTAAATTTGTAGATGCTAATGGTACTCATACAGTAGATGGTCAAATTGTTAATTGGACTATTCCTGTTGTTGGTAATGGTTCTAATGTTAGTGTTTGGGTTAGTGTGAATGTTACTGCTAATGGTACATTCTCTAATGTAGCAGTTGTTAATTCTACAGAAAATCCTACTGGTAACACCTCTAATGGAACCAATATAACTGTTACACCAAATGTTAATTTGACTGTTATTAAAACAGCTAATGTCACAGGAAATGTAACTGTTGGGGATATTGTTAACTTTACAATTACAGTTATTAACACTGGTTTATCTAATGCAACAAATGTAGAAATTACAGACGTATTAAATAATGCATTTGAATATGTAAATGCTAATGGAACTCCTAACCGGACTGATCAAACAATTAAATGGACTATTCCATTACTTGCTAATGGTACAAATGCAAGTGTATGGGTTACAGTTAAAGTTATAAACAATGGTACATATAGTAATGTTGCATTTGCAAACTCTACAGAAGATCCTAAAGGTAACACATCTAATCAAACCAATATAACAGCTACTCCAAATGTTAACTTAACTGTTATTAAAGTAGCAAATGTATCAAATGTAAAAGTAGATGATCTTGTTAACTTCACAATAACAGTTTATAATAATGGTTTAAGTAATGCAACTAATGTTAACATTACTGATGTATTGCCTGTTGAATTAGTATATGTTTCATCTGGAGGTATTGTTACAGGAACACCTGGTGAATTACCTACTGGTACTAAGATTGTTAAATGGACTATTCCATTACTTGCTAATGGTACAAATGCAAGTGTCTGGGTTACTGTAAATGTAACAGCAATAGGTACATTTACTAATGTTGCATTTGCAAACTCTGATGAAAATGATACTAATAAAACCAATGAAACTAACATATCTGCTAAACCAGCAGTTGATTTGGTAATTAATAAAACAGTTAATGCTACACGTGTAAATGTTTCTGATACTGTTGAATTTACAATTACAGTTACAAACCTTGGTCCAAGTAATGCAACAGATGTAAATGTAACAGATGTGCTTGATAGTCGTCTACAATACATTGACTCTACTGCATCCCAAGGAAAATATAATGAAACTACTCATTTATGGACTATTGGAAACATTACACACGGTTTAACTCTTAATCTAACAATACGTGCTAAAGTAATATCTAATGGAACCATACCAAACTTTGCATTTGTAAAATCAAATGAAACAGATACAAACACTTCAAACAATAATGACAGTTCAGATAATATTACAGCTAACCCAGTAGTTAATTTAACTGTTGTTAAAGTTTCAAATGTTACAGGTAATGTTAGTGTAGGAGATACTGTGCAATTTACAATTACAGTTACAAACCTTGGTCCAAGTAATGCAACTAATGTTCAAATTACAGATGAACTAAACCCTCATTTCGGTTTTGTTAGTGCTAATGCAAGTGGAGTTAATAATAGTAATACAGTTACATGGAATATTGGTAACTTAGCTAATGGTTCTAGTGCAAGTGTTAATGTTATTGTTAAAGTTTTAGGTAATGGTACCTTTTCTAATGTTGCAGTAGCTAACTCAACTGAAAACCCTGAAGGAAATAAATCTAATGAAACAAATGTAACTGTTACTCCAAATGTTAACTTAACCATTATTAAAACAGCTAATGTAACTGGAAATGTTACAGTTGGAGATCTTGTAAACTTCACAATCACAATATCAAACAATGGTTTAAGTAATGCAACAAATGTTGAAATTACAGATAAATTAGATAAAGCATTTGAACTTGTCAGTGCAACAGAGGATAAAACATTAGATGCAGATGGAAAGCTTGTTTGGACTATTAGTAAATTAAATAATGGTTCTAGTTATAGTGTTTGGGTTACTGTTAGAGTTGTAACAAATGGTACATTCTCTAATGTTGCAGTAGTTAATTCCTCAGAAAATCCAGATGGTACTAAATCTAATGAAACAAATGTAACTGTTACTCCAAATGTTAACTTAACAATTACTAAAACATCAAATGTTACTGAAGGTCAAAATGTAAGTGTTGGAGATTTAATCAAATTCACAATAACAGTAAAAAACAATGGACCAAGTAATGCAACAGATGTTAAAGTTACTGATGTATTAAGTGAAGCATTTGACTACGATAGCGGCACAACACCTTATTCTGTGGATGGTAGAACTTATGTGTGGAAATTTGATAAATTAGAAGTTGGAGAAGAGAAAACAATTGAAGTAATCGTTAAAGCTAAATTAAACGGTTTCTACTCAAATGTAGCTATTGTTAACTCCTCAGAAAGTGAAAATAAAACATCTAATGAAACACCAGTTATTATCTTACCAGCAGTTAATCTAAGTGTTATAAAAACTGCAAATGTAACTAGAGCAGCATTAAACGACACTGTTAACTTCACAATTGTAGTTACAAATAATGGTCCATCAACAGCACATAATGTAACACTCATAGACCTACTTCCTTCTGGAATGGAATATCTAGAATCTGGAAGCAATATTACAGGACTAACTGGAACACCATCTACTACAGGTGGTAGAACTAATGTTAAATGGGTAATTGATGAATTACCTAACGGTGCTAAAGCTCTTGTTTGGGTTACAGTTAAAGCACTTGAAAGCGGAACATTCACAAATGTTGTAACTGCAAACTCCAGTGAAAATAAAACAGGAACCACTAATGAAACAGAAGTTAATGTTTCTAGTCTTGTAGATTTAAGCATTACAAAAACTGTAAGCAAAACCAGTGTATATGTTGGAGATAAGATTGTATACACAATAACTGTTAAAAATATTGGAACTGTTGATGCTACAGGAGTAATTGTAAATGAAAACCTCAAAGGAACAGTTAGACTAGTAAATGCAGTTGCCTCAAAAGGTAATTATAATAGTGCCTCAAAAGTTTGGAATATTTCAGATTTAGCAAGTGGTGATGTAGCAACATTATCCTTAACATTCGAAGTTCTTAAAGTCGAAACAATAGAAAATAGTGTTATAGTTAAAGCAAATGAAAACGACACTAACACCACAAACAACAACGACACCTCAGAAAAAGTAAAAGTTAACACACTACCAACCCCAATTAAACTAGAAACACATGATATTAATTATACTGAAGAAGAAACACTAACAGTAACACTACCAAAAGCAGCTACAGGATACGTGGACATCACAGTTGCAAACGAAACCTACACTAACCAACCAATAAAAGATGGTGTTGTTACATTAATAATACCTGATCTTGCAGGTGGAGACTATAATGTAACAGTTAAATATGCAGGAGACGGAACTTACAGTCAAGCAAGCACCAAAGGAAACTTCACAGTATTCCCACTAACACCAACAGTAAACATCGAAGCAGTTGACATATTCTACGGAGAAATAGAAGTACTAAACGTAACAGTTAACGCACCAGGAACAGTAAACATAACAGTAAACGGAAAAACAATCTCATACATCCCACTAAACAACAGCATAACAAGTACAGATGCACTTGAAGACCAACAAATACTACAAACAACCAAAAACAAACTCACAAAAACACTCATGGTAGCACTAACATACAACGGAAAAACAACATGGAACCTAATTAACCTACCAGTAGGAACATACCCAGTATTCGCAATATACAACGGAAACGAAAACTACACAACAGCAAACGCAACAGGAGAATTCGAAGTAAAACCACTACCATCATGGGTAAACGCAAAAGCAGATGACATATACGTAGGAGAAGATGCAATAATCAACCTCACAGTCACACCAAACGCAACAGGAAACATAACAGTAAACATCGAAGATAAAAACTACACAGTAAACATAAACAATGGAAAAGCACAACTAATAATCCCAGGACTAAAAGCAGGAGAAAAAGAAGTCACAGTATTCTACAATGGAGACGAAATCTACAGCACATCAGAAAACACAACAAACTTCACAGTTAAAAAAATCCAACCACCAATAACAATAGAATCACAAGACATATACGAAGGAGAAAACGAAACAATAACAATAAGACTACCAACAGACGCAACAGGAAACGTAACAATAAAAGTAAACGGACAAACATACACAAAAGAACTAATAAATGGAGAAGCACAATTCACAATCCCAGACTTAAATAAAGGAACCTATGACATTGAAGCAACATACGACGGTGACGACAAATACCTACCAACCAACGGCACAGACACATTCCACGTACTAATAAAACCTCATCACAAACCAATAAAACCAAAACAAGAAACACACAACATAGGACTATCCCAATACCCAACAGGAAACCCACTACTAGTACTACTAATAGCACTACTAACAATAGGAATAGGAACACAAATAAAAACAAAAAAATAAACACATAAAAAAACATTCAGAAATACTAGAAACAGAATCAAAAGATAACAGAGTAAAACATGAAAGAAGTATTTTAACACCTAACATTGGAATAAAAACACTAATGGTAGAAGGAGGATCAACACTAAACTTCACACTACTAGAAGAAGGACTAATAGATGAAATAAGAATATGCATAGCACCAATGATAGCAGGAGGAAGCGAAGCAAAAACACTAGTTGTCAGTAAAGGAATACCATATATGAAAGATGCAATACAACTAGATTTTAAAGACTCCTATTTCATAGAAGAAGACTCAATACCAGAATATTTAGTGAAAAAATAAATAATATTATTTAAATTATTTGTTATTAGTTTTTTTTAATTTTTAAATGGAGTATTAAAATTAAAGATATAATAATATAAATTAATGTGGATAAATTTATTTAATAATCATTGTGATAGTATGAATAATAGAATTAAAATAGCTCAAGATTTTGCAAAAAAGATAATGAATGAACACATTAAACAAATTGTTTTATTTGGTTCTGTTGCTCGAGGAGAAGATAATGAATATTCTGATATTGATATTTTAATTCTTACTGATAATGAATAGCTAATCGAAGATGAAATAAGTGATGAAGTAATGGATATATTATTATATAAAGAAGAAAATGTTTCAGCACATATTATGGATATAAATCATTATCAAAAAACAAAAAATTTCTCATTTTTAAAAAATGTTTATGCGGATGGGATAATCCTTGCATGAAATTGAACAATATATGAAACGGGCAAAAGAAAAATATATTGTTGGTAAAAACACCTTAAATATTGGATATTTTGGAGATTCTATATCTTCTTTTTATTATTCAATGTTATTTGCAGCTAATGCATTATTGGTTATAAATTTTTTAATTTTAAATAATTAAAATTTATTTAATGCATTTTTTGTAATACGAATCGCACCTTTACAATGAATACGAACTATTGGATGCTCATCATTTTCAGCATACCATTCTAATTTATTTAAATAAGGTTTAACATATTCTGGTTTTCTTTTACCCATTACTCTAAACATTTCAGGCGCTTCTATGTATTATATTTCTAAAAACAATAAACACTGCTAGAAAGTTTAGGATTTTTTTTCTTCTTTTCTTATTTTGCTATTTGTTTTTCTTTATTTTTCATGTTTATTGTTTTTATATTTTTTGTATTTTAAATTTTATTATTTTTTATCTTTATTTTTCATGTTTGTTGTTTTTATATTTTGTTTTCTTTGTTTTTAGAATGCTCTGCGTTGGTTTTGTGGAAATTTGGCATCGTAGTCTTTTTTCTTTCGTGGATAATCTCTTTTTCGATCCTGTCTAAATTGCATCAGATTCTTTCTCGCGGTTTCTGTTATTCTTTTAGATGCTTTTAACCGTGTTTCATCATCTTCATCTAATAAATAAGGTAATTCTAGTTTTAGTAATCCTACTAGAGTATTTATATTGACTTTGAAGAAATATTGGACTTTTTCAGGAGTTTTATTTTCTAAGGTTGGTGTGTTCTTTGTTTCTGTTAATTTGGGATCTTGATTTGTGGTTATTTTTGTACTATTATTATTGTGTTCTTGTATTGTTTTTAGTTTTCCTTTATTTATTTTTTCGTTTTCTATGTGTTCTACAATGATTTTTTCTGTTATTACCATGTTTAGTAGGAATATGTGGCTGTAGAAGTCTTGTTCGATGATTGTTCGGCTGTAGCCGGTGAAATTTTCTATTTCTAGTTTGACTTTGAGTCTGTCGTATGTTGTTTCGATTCCCCATCTGCGGTTGTATATTTCTTTTAAGTCTTCGGTTGTGATTTTATTTAGTGGTAGGTTGGATATTAGTATTTCTTCTTCTCCTGTTTCTAGTTTTATCTTTGTAAATCTGATTTTGATGTTGTGGTATTTTTTGTATTTTTTTCTTAATTTTTGGTCAACATTGTTTAGTCGGTTATTTAGTTTAAAGTCTATTATTTCGTCATTGGTGGTCATTTGTTCTATTTCTTTTTCGTATTTGCCTTGTGGTAGGCGTATTACGAAGTGGGAGTGCATATTTATTATTGTTAGTATCATTTGTAGTGAGGGGTATGCTCTGTCTGCTGTTATTATGCTTTTTTCTACGGGGTAGTGTTTTTTGAATATGTTTAAGTGTTGCATTGCTAGTTTTATTTCGCTTGTGCTTTTGTTGTCTATTTTTGAGGTTAGTATGTATCCGTTATTGATGTCTGCTAGGCATGATGCTC
>CAYSIF010000007.1:0-5068 GCA_964431035.1 uncultured Methanobacteriaceae archaeon
TTAAAAGATATCTAAATTTTATTATTTTTTTACTTATTCATATTCTCTTTTTTTTAAGTTTTTCTCATGTTACTAGTAAAAACCTATTTTAAACACTATCTATTTTTCTGTTTTTTATACTTTTTAAGAATTTTCCTATCTTCTTTTAAAAATGTTCTGCGGACAACAAAATTTGACCTAAAATATGGGGTGTTTTCCTCGCTATGGTGAAAAATGATTTTTTGGAGAAAATTTTTCTAAAAATTTAATTGTTTTAAATTAGTTATTTTAGGGGAAATATTGCTAAAATCATATATTGTATTTAATAAGATATATTTTTTTATTATTATTTGTTTTATGTAAATTTTATTTATTAGTTTTATTATTTTTTTCTATTTTGTGTTTTATATTTTAATTGGTTTATTTTTTTGTTTTATTATTTTATTTTGCAGTGTTTTTTGTGGTAAAATTTTTTATTACATTTTTTTATTTTTTTATTATTTTTGTGTTTTTGCGGAGATCAATTTTTGCCCTATTTTTGGGGGTGTTTTCCTCGCTTTCATAAATTTCAATTTTTTTTTTAACAATTTATTTTAAATACTATTTTAATACACTATTAATATTAAGTATAAAAAAATTATAAAAGGTGAGTTAAATTATGGATTTAATGTTAATAGCTTTAATTATAGTTGTAGTGATTATTATAATCATTGTGGCATACATTGTACATGTTTATAATAGTTTGGTTGGTGCGAGAAACCGTGTTAGAAATGGTTTGTCTCAAATTGATGTTCAGTTAAATAGACGTAATGATTTAATACCTAATCTTGTTGAAACTGTAAAAGGTTATGCAAGTCATGAGAAAGGTGTTCTTGAAGAAGTAACACAGGCAAGAACTAATGTAATGAATGCAAGTAATATAAATGAAACAAGTACTGCTGATAATCAGTTAACTGGTGCTTTGAAATCTTTATTTGCTGTTGCTGAAAATTATCCTGAATTGAAAGCTAATGCTAATTTTAAAGAATTACAAGAGGAATTAAGTGATACAGAGGATAAAATTGCATATAGTCGTCAATTTTATAATGATACTGTGTTAATGTATAATAATAAGTGTGAACAGTTCCCATCAAATATTTTTGCTGGAATGTTTAATTTTAAACAAGCTGAATTTTATAAGGCACCTGAAGGAGCAGCAACTGTACCGAAAGTTGAATTCTAAAAAAAAGATATTTGTGGTGGGGGTTTTTAATATTTATGTTTAATAGGAAAACCTTAATCTTACTTTTAGGATTATTTTTTATAATCTCTACATTAACTTTTGTTTATGCAGACAGGGATTATAGTATTGATGAGGCATTTCTTAACTTAACAGTACATGATAATGGTCTGGTTCATATAGATGAAAGTTATAATTATAATTTTATAGGAACCTTTAATGGTGTGACAAGGGATATACCATTGAAAAGTGGTGAGAGTATTGAAAATTTGCAGGTTAGTGCAATAGGTGCATATCCTGAGCTTGTTGAAAGGTTTGAAGATGGTTATCTTAAATTAAAGATATATTTGTATGCTGATGAGGCACATACACAGAAGATTCATGATACTGATGTTCAAGTTTTCATTAGTTATGATATGGTTAATCTTACAACGGTTTATAGGGATACTGTTTCAATACAATATAAGATTTGGGGTGATGAATGGGATAAAAGTGTAGGTAAACTTACAACAAACATTAATTTACCAGGTAGTTCTGGTAATATGTATTGGTTAAATCCATCACAATATAATTTAACATCATCCTTAAATGGAAATCATATACATAGTGTAAGTACAAGTATACCTAGTGGAGAATTCTTTGAATTACAATTATTAATGCCAACTGATAAGTTTACAAACTCTCCATATGCACTACACATAGATAAAAATGCAAAAGATGAAATATTAAAAATACAAGAAGACTATAAAAACAGTGAAGTATTCTATGATGACTTATACTTAATAACAGGTATAATATTCTTATTCTCCCCAATAATCCTAATAGGATTATACTTAAAATATGGAAGAGATCCAAAAATAGAATACCAAGGATTATATGAAAGAGAACCACCAACAAATGATGCACCTGCAATGGTAAATGCAATAATACAAGAACACGCATCAGAAAAACCATCACTTAAAGGATTCGAAGCAACAATAATGGATCTTATAAACAGAAAAATAATAGGAATAGAAACAATAGGTGGTGATGAAAACAAACAACTAATCCTACACTTACATATGGAAAAAACAGACTCTCTAAACCAACAAGAAAAACACTTAATCAACCTATTAAACAGATTCGCAAACAATCAAACACTAAATCTCCAAAACTTCAAAAACCAATTAAAAATAGAAATGAATGCAAAATACTTCAAAGAACAATACGAACTATGGAGAGGAATATGCAGAGGACAATACATACAAAATCTATCAAAATACTTCATTAAAAAAGGAAAAACAATAACAATATACTTTGGAATAATAGGATTAATACTTGGAGGTATTGTAGGTTATATGGCACTAGGTAGTGGTCTTCCAAATTCAATTATTGCATTAATTGGAAGTGCAATACTACTAGCAACAAGCCTATTATGTCTAATATTACCAAATGATGTATTTGGACATTGGACAAAAGAAGGAAAAGAATACTCTGACAAGTGGAAAAACTTCAAAAAATTCTTAAAAGACAATAGTCTACTAAATCAACATCCTCCAGAATCAATCGTAATATGGAATCAATATCTCGTATATGCAACAGCATTAGGAGTAGCAGATAATGTATACAAATCAATGAAAATACACATACCATCTGATTATTATACTGATGATTTATACACATTCCATATGTATGGTGGATACTGGTTAATGCATGACTCATTTAATGCGGGATTTTCTGCTGCAGTAAGTGATAGTAGCTCCGGTTTAGGAGGTATCGGCGGAGGATCTGGTGGAGGTGGGGGAGGAGCATTCTAAAATAAACCTCATCTCCCTATTTTTTTTAGTTTATATTTTCATCTAATAAGTTGAATAATTCTTCTTTTGTTTTAATTTGGAATATTTTCTCTTTTACTTCTATTTTATTCGGTAAATCGTTTATATAATGTGCAGCATGTCTTCTTATTTTAAGGATTCCCATTTTTTCATTAGTATTCTGGATAAGTAAGCTTGTGTGTTTTTTTAACATCTTAATTTTTTCTTCAATACTTATTTCTCTTGGTTCTGTCCCGTTTTCTAGATAGTCTACACATTCTTTTATAAGCCATGGGTTTCCTATGGTTCTTCTTCCTATCATTATTGCATCGCAATTGGTTTGTTTAATCATTTCTTTAGCATCATAACATGTTTTAATATCACCGTTTCCTATTACAGGTATTGATACTGTGTCTTTAACTTCTTTTATTATATTCCAGTCTGCAGTCCCTGAGTATCCTTGTTTTTTTGTACGTGGGTGGATTGTTATTGCTGATGCTCCAGCATTTTCTATTATTTCACTTATTTCTTTTGCATTAATATGGTTTTCATCCCATCCACTTCTAATTTTAACAGTAACTGGTATGGGAACTGTTTCAACTATTGTTTTTACAATTGTTTCTACTTTTTCTGGATTTTTTAGGAGTGCACTTCCTGCTTTTGCTTTTTTTGTTACTTTTTCTACTGGACATCCCATATTAATATCTAGGATGTCTGGTTTCATGTTTTCGTAGATGTATTTTGATGCAATAGTTAATGATTTTAAATCTGATCCGAATAGTTGTTGTGATATTGGTCTTTCATAATCGGTCATGTATAACATGTCTTTGGATTTGTAGTTATCATACATTATGGCTTTATCTGATACCATTTCTGTTCCGATTAATCCACAATCCATTGATTTTATTATTGTTCTGAATGCTGAGTCGCATATCCCTGCCATTGGTGCTAGAACTGTTTGATTTTTTATAGTTACATTTCCGATTTTCCATTTCATTTTCAAGTTTCACATAAATATTTCTTTTTATGTGTTATCTTGTGTTTTTTGTTGTTTATATTACTTTTCTTAGGAGTACACTAGTGTTGTTTGTGTTTCCTATTGGTAGTAACATGATTTCTTTATGGAATCCTCTTAGTATTTTATCTGTTAGTGGTGCGTATAGTATTGCTCTCATTCCACTGTATGTTCTTACTAGTACTGGTGTTTCAGGGGTTACTGTTTCCCATACGTTTGCAAATACTTTTTCTTTTGGTTCTGCGAATGCTGCAACCATTAAAACATCATAGTCTAATTCTTTTAATGTGTTTTCGTCTCCAGTTATTATTTCTATATCTTCTTTTAGGCCTAGTTTTTCTATTACTTTTCTTGATAGTTCTGCTACTTCTTCTTGTATTTCTATTCCAATACATTTGCATTTGAATTTTCTGTTAAACATTATTAGTGTTAGTGGTAATGGTCCACTTCCTACAAATACGAATCGGGTGTTTTCGTTGAATTTTGCTAGTTTGGATTCGTTTGTAAGTAGTCCTTGGTATCTTTCGTAGAAGTGGAATTGGTCTAGTGCTTCTTGTGGGTTGTCTGAGTTTATTATGTCTTTTGCATTTTCTGTTTCTAGTCGTGCTCCTATGTATAAGTAGAATTTTCTGATTAGTTTAAGGGCTTTGTTCATTTTTTCGTCGTCTAGGATGTGTTTTGCTGAGTTGAAATCTATTTCTTCATCGTGTGCTATGATTTCTATTTCATCTAGGAGTTTGGTGATTTCTTTTATGTTTATTGTGTCTAGTGTTTCGAGGTCTTCTAGTGTGTCTACTCCATAGTTTTCTAGTGATTCTGCTATTTCTTCTATTTTTGGCCAATATTTCCAGCAACTCATTTTTTTAGTTTCTCCATGTCATTTTTTTATTGTTGGGTATTTTATTTATAAAATTATTTAAATTTTATTTAAGTTTTATCAATTTAACTTTAATTTACTTTTAATTAGTAACATATTAACAAAAAAATAGTAATAACTAAAGTAAGATATTATTCAAATTGCACACTTTACATAAATTATTCAAAATGCACACATTATTCAAA
>CAYSIF010000007.1:5168-60984 GCA_964431035.1 uncultured Methanobacteriaceae archaeon
ATTATTCAAATTGCACACTTTACATAAATTATTCAAAATGCACACATTATTCAAAATGCACATATATTTAAATACAAATATTAATAAAAATAAAATTAGTGATAAAAGATGAACGAGCTAGCATGGGGAACTAACACAGATTTAGATGAAACACAATTCTACAACAGAACAAACGACATCAAATTCATATCAGATTTACTAAAAAGTAGTCAATATGGTACTTCACCATCCATATTACTAACAGGAATAAGAGGAGTAGGAAAATCAGCACTAATGAAAAAAATCCAAAAAGAATTCAAAGATAAAAACTATTTAGTAGCATATATAGATTTATCATCATCCAATGCTTACCAAACAGGTAAATTCACAAGAAAATCAATTATAGAATTAATATATGATCAAATAATAAAAGAATGCAAAGAAATTGGAATTAACACAATAGATAAAAAAATAGAAAAATACATAAAAACACACAACATCCACCTAAGAGAAATAACTCATATTAAAGGATATCCCATACCATTCCTATGGACAGAAGAAAACTATAAAAAATTAGCCAACTTTGTAATGGAACTACCACAATACATCTATGATGAATACAAAGAACATATTAATGGAGTATTCATATTTTTTGATGAATTCCAAATAATAAAAGAACTGAACAACCAATTAACAGATTTCTTATGGTATATGAGAAGTTTCATACAAAAACAAAATAATGTTTCATATATATTCTCAGGAAGTATGAGTGTTAAAGATAATCTAATAGAAGAAATAGCGGGTGCTAATGGTGCATTTGGTGGAAGAATACTCACAATAGAAATTAAACCTTTTTCATATGAAACAACAAAAAATTACTTAAAAGAAAAAGCCGAATATTTAAAATTTACTGATGATGGTTTCGAACAATTTTATAACTGTACAAAAGGAATACCCTTTTATATTAATATATTTGGCAACCTATTACCAAAAAACACCAATTTAGATTCAAAAACAATCAAAGAAAATTTCAACAAATTCTTACCTATATTAGCCATGCATTTTACAAATTTGTGGTTTAGATTAAGCTTACAAGAACAAAAAATAATAACAACACTCCTTGACACCTCACTAAAAAGATCAAAAATAGCTGAAAACATAGAAGTAACAAGCGGAGCCATAGGTAGATCATTAAATAAATTACAAGATAATGGATTAATAGAAAGAGAAGATGATAAATATTATGTGCCAAACTCAATTTTTAAAGCTTGGTTAAAAAATGAATACAAAATAAAAGGAGTATATCCTTACAAATCAACATGAAAAATAAAATATTTTTCAGAATTTCAATAAAAAGGAAAACCATCCAATTTCAAATTAAATTTCACTCATAACCTAAGTTTAAAATTAAATACTTAAATCTATGAAAATTTATATAATGGTATAATGAAGGTGTGTGTATGGTTTATACTATTGAAGAAATTCAAAAGAGGGCTGTTCCTATTGTACGTAAATATGGTGTAAATAGTTTAAGTCTTTTTGGATTATATGCTAAAGGAAAAGCAACTGAAGATAGTGATTTGGATTTTGTTATGGACAAATGAGATTTACGAGGTTTAATTCAATATATCTCTTTAGTTGATGACTTAGAAGATGAATTTCATTGTCATGTTGATTTAGTATCTAAAGGAAGTTCCAATAAGAAATTTCTAAATGCAATATCTAATGAAGAGGTTTTAATATATGAACGAAAAGAATAGACAAAATATTAAAAATATAAAAATCTCTTTCTAGTAAAATAATTTCATACTCTCTTTAATTTAAGTTTTTTATAGAAAATTCTTTAACAAACTTTATATATATAAAAAAACATAGTTTTCTTATCATTAATCTTATAGGTTAATGATAGAATATTATAATATTCTTTTTTTTAGGATAAAAAATTACTAATTTTTTTTATCAAAGAAAGTTACTAGGATGTGGCCAAATAATAAAAAAAGGCTGAACTACGAGGTAATTAAAAAATGATGTACAAATATATTAGAGACGCATGGAAGAACCCTTCTGAATCTTACGTAAGAGAGGTTATGTGGCAACGTGCTCCAAAATGGAGAAAACAAAAAGTAATAACACGTATAGACAGACCAACAAGAATAGATCGTGCTAGAAACCTTGGATACAAAGCAAAAAAAGGTTATGTAGTAGTACGTACTCGTGTTAGAAGAGGAACACGTAGAAAAACCCGTGTAAACCGTGGACGTAAACCAAAACGTATGGGTGTAAAAAAGATTACAACCGCAAAAAGCATTCAAAGAATCGCTGAAGAACGTG
Source organism: uncultured Methanobacteriaceae archaeon (assembly GCA_964431035.1). Classification (GTDB taxonomy): domain Archaea; phylum Methanobacteriota; class Methanobacteria; order Methanobacteriales; family Methanobacteriaceae; genus Methanobrevibacter_A. Next base: position 7,479 of record CAYSIF010000007.1, read on the forward strand.
TAGCTAAAAAATACCCAAACATGGAAGTACTAAACAGTTACTGGGTATGGTCTGATGGTAAATTCAAATACTACGAAGTTATCTTAGTTGACCCACAACACCCTGCAATCCAAAACGATCCAAAAATCAACTGGATTTGCGAACCTCAACACAAAAACCGTGCACTAAGAGGATTAACCAGTGCAGGTAAAAAAGGAAGAGGTATATCCAAAAAAGGTAAAGGTAGAAAAAAATTAGGTAAATACCGAAAAGGTACAGCTAAAAACAAAAAATAAATAAATACTTTATTTATTTTTAATTTTTCACCTTTTAAAAAAAAATTATATAACTAATTTTAAAAAATTTCTTTTCATTTTCACATAAATTAAAAAAAATATACTATTTTTTAAAAAATGATTCACAATATACGATTTAGACTATTCATTTACCAAAATGAAAACCCAGAGGACATAATCACTGCATTAAACAATATTCTACCAGAAGCAGAATACGAAACAGAAATAGCAGAAGGAATAAACGAAGAACCAATACAAATACTAACAGGTAAAATAAGCAAAAAAAGAAAATGCAGAGAATTCTTAGAAAACCTCATAGAAAATGTAGAAAAAGAATCATTACAAAAACTAAAATCAGATTTAAACCGCAAAACAGATGAACGCGGTAACCTATTTCTAAGACTAGATAAAAACGATGCTATAGATGAAAAATGGACAATATTAGATAAAGGAGACTCCATACACTTAAAAATCAAAATAGCAGCATATCCTGCTAAAAAAGAAATAGCAGTAAATAAAATGGACTCATACCTAGAAGAATTACTATGAAATTTTACGACTTTAATCTAAAAGGAACAAATTATAATAAAGATTTAACCCTCCTAAAAGAAGCAAAAGAACTAGGATGGGACTATGTAAAACTAAACTATAATTTAAAAGACTATAAAGAAGCATTAAAATACAAAACACAATTATCAAAAGAAATAAACATAGAATTCGATTACGGCTTAGAAATAAAAACAACAAAAGCAGATGATCTAGTTAAACAATCAAGAAAAAATCGTCAAAAAATAAAATACATAATGGCACATGGCGGATCTGATAAAATAAACAGACAAGCAGTTGAAAACATAAAACTCGACACACTAAGCAGATCCTATTATAAAAGACGAGACTGTGGAATAAACCAAGTATTATCTAAAGAAGCAGTTAAAAACAATATAGCAATAGAATTAACAATAAAAGACATTCTAACTAACCATTCATCATATAGAGCAAAAATAATTGATAATTATAAAGAAATAATAAAATTATATCGTAAATTCAAATTCCCATTACTTTTAACAACAGGTGCAACTAATATTTATGATATAAAATCACCAAGAGACTCAATAGCAATTTTTAAATCAATAGGCTTAACAGATACAGAAATTGAAGAAGGATTTTATAAAACCCCACAAAATATAATAAATTTTAATGAAGATAGAGAAAATATGATAATTCAGGGGGTAAGGAAGATAGAATGAAACTTAAAATTTTACCTCCAACCCTTAGGAAAAATAAACGATATTTAACTTTGGATATAAAATCTGAAACTAAATTGGAGAAAAATCAGCTTGTTGGTATTTTATGGGATGGTTGTATACGTTATTATGGTGAACTCGGAACTTCAAACTTCTCATTGTGGCTTATGAGATTATATGAAGATGAAAATAAAAATCAAGGTTATTATCATTATAGGGCAATTCTTCATTGTCAAAGAGGTTATGAGGAAGAAGTTAGAGCAGCTATTGCTTTAATTACACGTTACAATAATAATAAAAAGATTAATATTACAACTATTGGTTTATCGGGTACTGTTAAATCATCTATTGAGAAATATATTCAATAGTATAATTCATTTATTTCATATTTTTCACATTTTGAAACTGGGTATTTTGCGGCTGTTGCTATTTTATAATCTTTTATGTTGAATAGGCTGAATTTTATATTGTTTTTATCATTTTTGAGTTTGATTTTTTTGTTTATGGTTATTGTGAAGCTGTCTAGTTTTAGGTTGAATCCTAGGCCTGTGTATTTCATGTAGCTTTCTTTTAGAACCCAGTATTTGAAGAATTCGTTTTTTGGGTTTTTTGATTTTTTTATATTTTCATATTCTTCATTGTAGAAATAATTTTTAGCTATGTTTAAATCAATTGAAGGGTCATTATATTCAACATCTACACCAATTTCCTTATCAGATATTCCACATACAACAATTTTATTACAATGACTTAGATTAAAATAAATATTTTCATAATTAGATATGTATGCCTTACCATATTTCCCAATTTTAAACTCAGGTTCAACAACACCAACACCATCTAACATTTTTCTCAAAAGAAGAAAAACACCACAACTAAGCAACTTATCCCTTTCAAACTTATAACGAGAAATCTTATCCTGCCTAGCACTAGAAACTAAACCATAACCCTTATCTAAATCCAAATCCTCCACATTACAATAAGCTAACTTAATCATTTTTTATCCTTTAAAACCAATAAAGTCATATCATCAGCTTGCATAGCACCCTCAACAAAATTATCAATATTTCCTATTAAACTTTCAATAATATCCTCACTAGCACAATTATTAAGGAAACTAAGCAACCTCTTCTCACCATACATACGCTGATTATTATTCTCAGCATCAGTAATACCATCAGTATATAATACCAATTCATCCTCAAGAACAATACTATCTTTTACAAACTCATTATTCTCCAAAATACCTAAAATAAGACCAGGATCTAAATCTAAATACTCAAACACACCATCCACTTTTATAATTGGAGGATTATGTCCAGCATTAGAATAAGTTAACCGTTTAGTATTCTTATTATAAATTCCAAGCCATAATGTTATAAACATCATTTCAGTATTATTCTCACAAATCTGATTATTCAAAGAATATAAAACACTAGAAGGATCAGAATCATTTAATATAATCTGCTTTATTAACTTCTGAGTAATAGTGGCAAGTAAAGCAGCAGGAACACCTTTACCACTCGCATCACCAATAACAACAACTAACTCCTCATCATTTAACATATAATAATCATAAAAATCCCCACCAACCTCTTTAGCAGGCTTACTATAACCAGAAACAATAAAACTATCATCATCTAAAGAATCTTTAGGTAAATTAGACTCCTGAATCTTATGAGCAATACTCAACTCAGCATTAATCCTTTGTTTTTCACTCTCATTTTCCCGAATATTCTTAATATAATTATTATTATACTTAATAAGATTAATATAACTACGAGACAACTTACCAATCTCATTATCCTCATCCGTATACTCAGAATAAACACTAATCAAATCATCAGAACTTATCTCCTCACCCTCCTTAATATGCTCCTCAATTTTTGAAAATGAACTAATAGGCTCAATAACTTTCTTCTCAATATACCTTAAAACACCAAGAGAAGGAATAAAGAAAATAATCAAAATAATATCAGTTAAAATCAAAGACAATAAAGAAATCTCATTAAACTCTAAAGGAAGATAAGAAGCCAAAGTAGAATTCAACAAAGTATCAGAAGATATAACAATACCAAGAATAGCAATAATCAAAGTAGCTAAAAGAAATATATTCATAACACTCTCTGGAATAGAATTCTCCTCACTACTTATTATCTTTGAAGTCATAGGCTTAGTAAAGTAAACAAATAATAAAACAAGTAAAAGCACTAACTCAAAACCTAAAATAAAATCTCCTTTAGGAACTAAATCACTTATTAAAATAATCACACTAAAAACAGTTAACAAAAGAAAAATCACACGATAAAAAGTTTTATTAACATTTTTATTTGAAATTTTAGGAGTATGTATAAAATTAGTTTTCTTTGAAAGCCAAATACCAATTATACCAAATATAAATGAAAAACTTATAAAGTTTATAAGATATCTAATTCCAATAATAGAACTTTCATTAGCATTACCTGGATAAGCTAAATAATATATTTTCTTAGTAAATAATGCATATAAAATCCCACAAGCAATAATCAAAACTAAAAACAAGACAATATTCCGAGTACTATTCAATTTAGGTTTGGTAATCTCATATTTTTTTGTTAATTGTTGATACCATAATTTATAAGGAATATAAGAAATTGTAAAACTAGTAAAACTGTATAAAATTATTTCTATAAGATTATAACCATGTACTAAATCTCCTACTATATTTCCAAATACTGCACCTATAGAACCATAAGGTCCAAGTAATAATCCAGAAATAAATAATAATCCAACATGTGGATTCATCCCCTCACCAAAATTTTTATTATTAATTAAATAAAAACTTCCTAAATTAACAATAACCATTATAATAAAGGGTATTAATATCTTCTTTACTTTATCGTTCATTTATTCCACAATTTTACTAATTTTCAAATGATTTTCATTATTAATATAATTATAATTAATACTATCACTAAAAGATTTCACAAGAAAAATTCCTCTACCACCAATTGGTGCATCTTCAATAGTTTCTGCAATTATTGGATCTTCTTTTTCTAGAGGATTAAATTTAATACCATTATCTATAAATTCAATAGTAATTTCTCTTTTTTCATTATTAAATTCTGTTTTAACAGTTATAAATTCAGTATTTGAATAGTTTACTATATTTGTAAAGATTTCTTCAAGGATTAAATCTATTTGAAAATTATCTTCACATATTTGTTTATGAATAAATTCATTTAATCGGTATAATTCATAGATATCTGGTTTTAATTTTATAGAATTCATTGTATATTTAATAATTTATCAATTCCAGACATTCTTAAAATTTCTTTTATAGTGTCATTAATATTTATAATGGTGAATGTTTTACCCATGCCTTTTAATTCTTTTTCAGTTTGAATTAATATTCTTAAACCTGCACTTGAAATATATTCTAATTTTTCACAATCTAAGGTTAATGAACTTAATTTATCATATTCTTCTTCAAATTCTCTATCTAAGACTTGTGAGGTAACAGTATCTATACGACCTTCAACTTTTACCGTTAAATCGTTTCCATTATAATCTTTTGTTATTTCCATAGTATCAACCATTTAATTATAATATTATATAATAAAAAGTATTAATTAATTTTATTATTTTTTTTTAAAATAAATTTATGTAATTTTAATTTTTTTTATTCTTAAAATCTCTATTTTTAATTATAATCTTAAAATTTCTATAGATTTTTTATGAGAAATTATTAAATATTCAATATTCTTTATGAAATATTATTTTTTAAATTTTTACTCTAAATTTTATTATAGTTTTAAATTTTTATTTTAAAATTTATTATTTTTAATATGAGTATTGTTTTTAAGAATTATTCTTAACTTGTTTTTGACAAAATTTTTTCATATATTAGACCATAGATATCTACAAATTCAGAGGTTTATTTCATATTTCTATTTATTCTGTTAATGTTTTTCTAATTCTTCTAATTTCATATCTTGCAAAAATATAATTAACTATACTAATTGCACTTTTACCAATAAATAAACCAATCCAAATACCAAATATCTTCCAACCTAATATAATACCAAAGTAATAAGTTAAAGGAGCTGCAAGAAGAACTTCTCTTAAAAAGGTGAATAATAAACTATATCCTCCTTTACCAATTCCTTGATAAAAGAAACTAGAAGGTATTCCAATACCAGTTAAAACTAAACTAGGGCAAACAATTTGTAAATATTCTGCAATTCCAGGTATAAGACTAGCAGTTTCTGGTGTGTATGCAAACATTGTAGATAAAGGTGTTGCAAAGATTACTAAGATGGAAGTTATTATTAAACCTACTATTAATCCAAATTTAGCCCCATATTTATGTGCTCGTGATAAGTAATCTCCATTTTCAGCACCATATGCACTTCCAGCAACAGCAACAACTGCAGAACCAATTGCAGTAAGTGGCATTATTGCAAATAGGAATAATCTTTGCCCAGAACTGAAAACAGCAATACCATAATCTCCTCCAACTTGTGAAATTAATATTAAGTAAATAGACATTGCAATAGACATTACAAACATATCAAGAGATGCTGGAATACCAACTTTTAAGATATCTCCAACCATACTCCAATTTAACTTGAAATCTTTAAATTTTATATTACAATATGTGTCCTTTTTAATTAAAATCCAATATAAAATTACAATTGCAGATATTAAGGAACTTATAACTGTTGCAAGTGCTGCTCCACTTGCTCCGAAATTTAAAGTATAAATTAAAATAGGATCAAGAATTGTATTTAATCCTACAGAAACAATAACTGCATACATAGCACGTTTCATATCTCCTTCACCACGCAGTATTCCACTTGCTCCATTTGCAAACATAAATCCAATTAATCCTAAAAATAGTGGTGTTGAATATGATAATGCCTGATTTAATGTTTCTCCACTTGCCCCATAACTTCTAAGTAATGGTTCTTGAAAGAGTATGAAAATAAATGTTAAAAGTAGTGAGGCTATTAAGAAAATAATCATTGAATGTGTTGCAGATTCATCAACTTTATCATGGTTTTGTGCTCCTACGAAACGACTTATACTGCTTGTCGCTCCGCTTCCTAACCCTACACTAACTCCATTTAATATCATGAATATTGGTGTTACAAAACCAATTCCTGCTATAGCTGTTTGTCCAAGTCCTGTTACCCATATTCCATCAATAATATTATATGATGCAGTTAAAATCATGGATATCATGATTGGTATTGCTAATGTTCTTACAGCTTTTTCAGGTTCTCCCCTCATTAATTCAATATTCTCATTAGCCATTGTTTTAGTTCTTTGTTTATTAACATTAATAAAATAATTAGTTTTTCTGTCTGTTTTCTTTAATTTTTGTTTCTTTTTCATTATTTTTTCTAATTTTTATTCTTTATTTTCACATTTTTTTGTTGACTATTTTAACTATTAGGAAACCTTAACTTAGTTAATAATTCTGTTTTATCAAATTTTATATAATTCCATTAATAAAAATAAATATCATTTATTTAAAAATTTTGACTTAATCAAAAAAATATTACATGGAGGTGGAAATATGAAAAAACAAAACATCATAATAGTAATATTACTAATATTAGCACTATTATCACTGCAAACAATATACTCAGCAGATATAAACGATGCAGAACAATATTCAAGTAATAATACACTAATAGTTGAAGATGAAAATGCAACTATTCTAGATGAAAACAATAGAAACACTTCATATCCACCTTCAAATGAAATATTTAAAGCAACAACAGGATTCTACACAGAACTACAAAACATAATAAATACAGACACAACAGGAACCATAACACTAACAAAAAACTACACATACGACGAAAGCCAAGACTCAACACTTAAAAATGGAATAACAATAAACAAACAAATAACAATAGACGGTGCAGGATTCACAATAAACGGAAACAACCAAGCAAGAATATTCAACATCATAGAATCATATGTAAAAATACTAAACATCAACCTAATAAACGCAAATACAGAAGGCAACGGCGGAGCAATAAACATCAACAATGCAAACAACATCACAATATCCTACACAAACTTCACAAACAACCTAGCAACAAACCACGGAGGAGCAGTATACCTAGAAGGAAGTGAAAACAGCACATTCACAAACTGCACATTCAACCACAACAAAGCAGGAACAAACGGAGGAGCAATAGACTGGCACGAAGGAGCAACAAATGGAGCAATCTGGAACTCCACATTCACAAACAACATAGCTAATCGTAGTGGTGGAGCAGTATTCTGGTTCGGAACATGGGGAGGAATAATAAACTCAAAATTCTACAACAACACAGCATTAGGACGTGTTAAAGACGCTGATGGAACTGGTGGTGATGGTGGAGCAGTAATCTGGAGAGGTCATGACGGTTATGTAACTCGTTGCGAATTTATTAATAATACTGCTGAACGTCGTGGTGGTGCAGTTTATTTAAAAGATAATGATAATACAATGTTTAACATTTGTTTATTTGAACATAATTCTGCAGGTGAAAATGGTGGAGCCGTAGATTGGTTAGAAGGTGCAACAAATGGTAGATTATTAAACTCAGTATTTAATAATAATAGTGCTAATCGTAGTGGTGGAGCAGTATTCTGGAACGGATACAACGGAACAGTAACTAACTGTAACTTCACAGACAATATAGCAAGAGGAACCTATAAAAACGACACAAATAATCTAACTAACGGAGACGGTGGAGCAATAATCTGGTGTGGTTCTGAAGGTTATGTAAACAATTGTAACTTCATTAATAACACAGCAAACAAACGTGGAGGAGCAATATTTTTAAGAAGCAACCTATTAGGAAACTCAACAAACACAACAATCACAAACTCCACATTCATTAAAAACAAAGCAGGAACAAATGGAGGAGCAATAGACTGGAACGAAGGAGCAACAAACGGTGCAATCTGGAACTCCACATTCACAAACAACATAGCTAATCGTAGTGGTGGAGCAGTATTCTGGTTCGGAACATGGGGAGGAATAATAAACTCAAAATTCTACAACAACACAGCATTAGGACGTGTTAAAGACGCTGATGGAACTGGTGGTGATGGTGGAGCAGTAATCTGGAGAGGTCATGACGGTTATGTAACTCGTTGCGAATTTATTAATAATACTGCTGAACGTCGTGGTGGTGCAGTTTATTTAAAAGATAATGATAATACAATGTTTAACATTTGTTTATTTGAACATAATTCTGCAGGTGAAAATGGTGGAGCCGTAGATTGGTTAGAAGGTGCAACAAATGGTAGATTATTAAACTCAGTATTTAATAATAATAGTGCTAATCGTAGTGGTGGAGCAGTATTCTGGAACGGATACAACGGAACAGTAACTAACTGTAACTTCACAGACAATATAGCAAGAGGAACCTATAAAAACGACACAAATAATCTAACTAACGGAGACGGTGGAGCAATAATCTGGTGTGGTTCTGAAGGTTATGTAAACAATTGTAACTTCATTAATAACACAGCAAACAAACGTGGAGGAGCAGTATTCCTAAGAAGCAACCTATTAGGAAACTCAACAAACACTAACTTCAACAAATGTAACTTCATAAACAATACTGCAGGACAAAATGGAGGAGCTGTAGACTGGAACGAAGGAGCAATAAACGGTTCAATAATAAACTCAACATTCATAAACAACAACGCAACAAATGAAGGAGGAGCAGTATTCTGGAATGGATTAAATGGTGCCATCGAAGACTGTATATTTGAAAGTAATAACGTAACTGGTAGAAATTCCTATGGTGGAGCAATATGCTGGACAGGATCCAACGGTCTAGTTAAAAACACCACATTCATAAACAACACAGCAGTACTAAACGGAGGAGCAGTTAACCTAAGAGATAATACAAATGGATCATTCATCGAATGCACATTCAAATATAACTATGCAGGACAAGACGGAGGAGCAGTATACTGGAGAGAAGGAGCAAGTAACGGATACGTAACAAACTCAACATTCATCAACAACACAGCAAAACGTAACGCAGGAGCAATAGAATGGCAAGGAGAAAACGGTACAATAGAAAACTCCACATTTGAAAACAACACAGCACTAGGAAATGTATATGGAATATATGGTTACGGTGGAGCAGTATACTGGAGTGGAAACAATGGAATTATAAACACAACAACATTCAACCACAACGAAGCAAAAAACTCAGGAAGCGCAGTATACCTAATAGGAGATAACTGTACAGCAACATACTCAACATTCAATAATAACAAAGCAAACTCAAGTGCAGCACTATACTGCACAGGATCAGATGATCGTGTATCATACTGTAACTTCACAAATAACACAGCACATAATGAGGGTGGAGCATTATACTGGAATGCAGGTAAAGAAGATGACAGTATAATAGGATGCAGATTCGAAAATAACACCGCACCAAGTGGTGGAGCAGTATACTGGAGCAAAGGAGGATCTGGAGGATATATCTTAAACTCCACATTCATAAACAACATTGCAACATCAAACAGTTTAGGTGCAGGTGGAGGAGCAGTATACTGGTCTAATAATAGTAACGGTTACATTGGAGGATGTGAATTCATAGGAAATACTGCAAACGGAACAAGTGCTGGAGGACAAGCAGGAGCAGTATTTTGGAATGGAATTAACGGTACAATAGAACACACACGATTTGTAAACAACACATCTCTAATTGTCCACAATACTATGGGTGGAGGAGCAGTCTCATGGAATGCAAACGGAGGATTCTTTAATAATGTCACATTCGAAAACAATAACGCCCGTAGAGGTGGAGCAATCTGTGGTAAAGATGCAGAAAACCTACTAATAAACAACTCAAAATTCATAAACAACACAGCTCGCATAGGGGGAGTAATATTCTTAGAAACTAGTGAAAATACAAACTTCACAAACACACTATTTGAAAACAACACTGCAACTACAGGTGATGGGGGATGCATATACTTCAACGCACACTGTACTAACTCATATTTCGATAACTGTACAGTAATAAATAATCAAGCATTCGGTAGAGGAGGAGCAATATACTTCTCTAACTCAAATACCACAGTTAATAACTCATTATTCATAGGTAATAGGGCAAACACAACAGACTCAAATAATGGGGGAGGAGCAATCTCTTATGGTGGAAGCGATAATAAACTATTAAACACAACATTCATCAACAACTCTGCATTATCTAAAGGAGGAGCAGTATACTGGTCAGGTAGCGGAGGATTACTCACTAATAATACATTTATTAATAATTCTGCAAGCTCAGGTGGAGCATTAACATGGGCAGGATATAATGGAACAGTAACCAACTCAACATACATAGGAAACAATGCAACCGATGGTGGAGCAGTATACATATTCACAAATTCATATGCTTCATCAAGTTACACAACACTAGATAATTCCATATTCATAAACAACACTGCAACTAATGGTGGAGGTGTAAACTGGTATGGAGACTACGGAACACTAAAAAATGTCACATTCATAGGAAATAATGCTACAAATGGTGGAGGAATCTACTGGAACAGAAACTATGGAAACATGTACAACAATACATTCATAAACAACTCTGCAACAAATGGTGGAGGAGTATATGTAAATGGTAATCGTGATAATCTCACTAATTCCACATTTATAGGAAATAATGCAACTAATGGTGGAGCAATTTACTGGTATGGAAATGCTAGGGATATGTATGGAAACCTAAGTAACTCTAATTTCACAAATAACACTGCAACTAATGGAGGAGCAATATACTGGTTAGTTAACGGAATGATATACAACGCAACATTTAACAATAACTCTGCATTAGAAAAAGGTGGAGCAGTATACATGCACAACTGGGCAACATACAGCTCACTACACAATTCAACATTTACTGATAACTCAGCTAATGATGGTGGAGCAATTTACTGGAATACAAAACACAGTTTACTTAATAATTCAACATTTATTAATAACACTGCAAACAACTATGGTGGAGCAATATTCTTCGAAGCATGGGATAGAGAAAATATTACACTTACAAATGCCATTATAATAAATAACTCTGCCGTTAATAGAGGAGGAGGAATCTATTTCTCAAGCAACAGACCTTATAATGCACTAAATATTATAAATTCAACAATAGAATATAATAAAGCATGCAATGGTTCTGCAATATATGCAAGACACCAATTCGGTATAATAAACTCCAGTATCCTAAACAACAGAGCTAATACATCCTCCCTGGATATGCTTGTTATAAAATCAGGTAACAGATACAATCTAACAGTAACTCTAAAAGGTTTCGATAATATTTTAAATGCAATTTATATGGAATACTCACATCCAGTATACTTTATCAATACTACATACTGGGGTATTAATGGTATTAGAAATACTAGAAACGATAATATTAGTCAAACCGCACTTCCAAGACCTACTGGAGAAGTAAACCAAAATATTACAATAGAAGTTTATGATGAGACAAATAATCTCATACTTAATACAACCTTAAATACTAGTGAAGGTGGAAATGTAAGCATCGCAGGTGTTAGTTCAGCAATTGACTTTATAGGATTTAAAGCATATCACTTAGAAGACAATTATTACACAGGTATTGTTAACTCTTCTCTAAAAGATATGGTTACAGTAAATATAACCTCAACAAATGTTAACTTCTCAGAAAATGTTGAGATAAATGTTAGTGTTATTCCATTTATTTCAAGTGATTTACCTTCTGGTGATTTGGATATTTATCTTAACGGTGTTTATTATGATACTGTAAGTTTTACTGGAGGTAATGTATCATTTAATATTTCAAATCTCCCTGTAAATATTTATGATCTTAAAATTTATTATAGTGGTGATGATAATTTCTTACCAGAATATGGTTATGATGAGTTTAATGTTTCTAAAATAGTTACATTTGTCACTATAGAAACTACTAATTCTAGTTATGGTGATAATCAAACATTTAATGTTACAGTTCCAAATTTTGTATCTGAAAAAGTTATCATTAATGTTGCAGGTAAAAATTATACTGTAAACATTGATAATGAAACACATACTGGAAATCTAACACTTCAATTTATAGATGCAGGAAACTATACTGCTACTGTGTACTTACTTGATAATCCTAATTATTATTCCAGTACTAATGAAACTAATTTCACAATTTCTAAAATACCTTCAAGTATTAATGTTACAGGTGAAAATCTTAGAAGTGGAGAAAATAGAGTAACTATTTACTTTGAACCTTATATTTCTAATGGTAATATTACAATAAGAGTTAATGGTACTAGATATGATAAAGAGTTTAATAGAACATTATCTAATTCTCGTTATGTTTTAAATTTAGGTGGTTTGTCTTTAGGAACTTATGATATCTTTGTTGAATATCATGATGATAATAATTATTATGGTTCTAATAACACTACAAGCTTTAATGTAACTCATTTAATTGATGTAAAGAAACCTACACCAATAGATATTGTTTGTGAAAATATTACTTATGGTGAAAATGAAACTGTTCAAATTATACTTCCTAATGCAGCTTCTGGAGATTTAATTGTTGAATTTAATAATGAAACTCTTGTTTTTGAAATTGTTGATGGAATTGTTGAATTTAATATTAGTGATTTAGCTTGTGGAAATTATACTATTAATGTTAAATATAATGGTGATAGTACATTTTTAGCTAATAGTAGCTCTGCAAGTTTTATTGTTTCTAAAGCGGTTCCTGTAATGGATGTTATTTGTGAAAATATTAGTTATGGTGATAATGAAACTATTCTTGTTTTAATTAATCAAACTGGTAATGTGACAATTACAGTTAATGATACTGTTTATAAGGATATTCTAATTGAAGATGGTGTGGCTAGTTTAATTATTCCTAATTTAAGTGTTGGAACTTATTCTGTTAGTGTTAGTTATGGTGGTAATGATAATTACACTTCTATTATAGGTAATAGTAGTTTTACTGTTGATAAATTATCTTCTTATCTTAATATTAGTGGTTTTGATACTTTTGTTGGTAGTGATGAAACATTAGTATTTGAGCTTCCAAATGATGCTAGTGGAAATATTACTGTTTATATTAATAGTGATGAGTATGTTTTACTATTATTGGTGGTAAGGCTAATTTAACTTTATCTAATTTGACTTATGGTAGTTTTAATGTTAGTGCATTTTATAATGGTGATGATAAGTATTTAGGAGCTAATAGTTCTTTTAGTTTTAATGTTAGTAAGGTTAATACAGGTATAAATGTTAATGTATCTACTGGTAAAGGTAATGTTAGTATGATTATTAGTCTTCCAAGTGATGCTACTGGTAATGTTATTGTTACTGTTGATGGTAAAAATTATACTGGTATTATTCATGAAGGTAAGGTTGTAGTTTCTATTTCTGATTTATCTAATGGTGTTTATTCTTTTGTTGTTTATTATGATGGTGATGATAAATACTTAAATTGTAGTTATACTGGTAATTTCACTATTAGTGGTAATGTTCCAAGTAATAAGTCTAATTCTTCTATTGTTAATGTTTCACGTGAAGGTTTAGCAGTTTATCCTACAGGTAATCCTATTTTACTTTTAGTTTTAGCTTTGTTTTTATTAGTTTCTTCAAGTTTTATAAAAATTAAAAGATAATATCTACATAAGTTTTTTTATTTATACTGTTTTTCAATTAATCTTATTGAATACTTGTTTTTTCAGATTATATTTCTAGGTTTTTAGTAAGTACTTTGTTAATATATTAGTGTTTATTTTAATTATTTTGAAAGTTCAATTATACTCATATTTGGTGGTGGAAATTGTCATTTTAATTTTTATCAAAAAAATATGAAAATATTTATATATACACTTATTAAATATTGTAATAGAAAGTTAGAAAGTAGTTTTTGTAAAAAAAGCATAATAAAATTAAAAAAACTTTATTAAAATTTTTTAATCTAATTTTTCATGAACCGTATTATTTAATTATTTTAAAGAAAAAGTATTAAATCAAATAAAATAGCCTTTAAAATAGAATTATATTATTATATAAACATGAAAAATATGTTATTTATAAAAATTAAATTTATATTAACTTTATTTTTCTACTTTTAAACTTTTCAGCTAAAAATTTTAATTTTTACAATAAAAATTGCGAGGTTATTATATACAATGCAATCTTTACAACAACAAAATGCTGGTTATGACAGAGCAATAACTGTTTTTAGTCCTGATGGAAGACTATTCCAAGTTGAATACGCACGTGAAGCAGTTAAACGTGGAACAACAAGTCTAGGAGTAAAATCAAAAGAAGGTGTTGTTCTCGTAGTAGATAAAAGAAACACAAGCAAACTAATAGAAACAAAATCAATTGAAAAAATATATCAAATTGATGAACACATCGGAGCAGCAACATCTGGACTAGTAGCAGATGCAAGAGCATTAATAGACCGTGCACGTGTAGAAGCACAAATCAACAAACTATCCTACAACGAACCAATAAGTGTTGAAGGATTATCCAAAAAAATCTGCGAACTAAAACAATTATACACACAAAATGGTGGAGTAAGACCATTCGGTGCAGCATTAATAATTGGTGGAGTAACCAAAAAAGGATGCAAACTCTTCGAAACAGATCCAAGCGGAGCATTAATAGAATACAAAGCAACCGCTATAGGAGAAGGAAGAAAAGAAGCATTATCCTATTTTGAAGAAAATTACTCCGAAGATATTACACTTGAAGATGCAATAAACTTAGCATTAGATGCAGTTTACTCAGCAACAGATGGTACAGTTAAAGATGACGCTATTGAAATAGCAGTAATAACTAAAGATGGTTACGAAAAATTATCTGAAGAAAAAGTCACAACATATGTTGAAGACTTATTAGAACGTAATAAAGAAGACGAAGAAGACGAAGAAGAAACTGAAGAATCAGATGACGAAGAATAAAAAAATAAATTTATTCAATCTTCTTTTCATTAAATACAAAAAAAATAAAACTTTTTAATAAAAAAATAAATATTTGGGTTTGATTTTTCCATGGTAAATATAGATGAAGCAATAATTGCAAGATTAGAATCCTACGGTGAAAAATTTGAAATATTAGTTGATGCTGATTTAGCTGCTGATTTCAGAAACCCTGACTACGAAGGAAACATAGAAATCGAAGACATATTAGCTGTTGAAGAAATATTCAAAGACTCCAAAAAAGGAGACAAAGCATCAGAAGAAGCAATGAATAAAGTATTCGAAACAACTGACCCAATAGAAGTAGCAAAGCAAATACTAGAAAAAGGAAACGTACAACTAACTGCAGATCAAAAAAGAAAAATGCAGGAAGAAAAAAGAAAACTAGTAATAAGCACAATAGCAAGAGAAGCTATCAACCCACAAACAGGATTCCCACATCCTGCACAACGTATTGAAAACGCAATGGACGAATGCAAAGTAAAAATAGATCCATTCACAAGTGTAGACCAACAAGTAAAAACCACACTAAAAGCAATAAAAATAAAAATACCAATACGATTCGAAAAAGTAAAAATAGCAATAAGACTACCTGGATCAGTAGCAGGTAACTCATACAACCACATCCATGAATTCGGAGACATACTAAATGAAGAATGGCAACAAGATGGATCATGGATAGCAATAGTTGAAATTCCTGGAGGCCTGCAAGACGAATTCAACAACAAAATGGCATCAATTTCAGGTGGAGAAGCAGAAACCAAATTAATAAAATAACAATACAAAGGGGATTATTATAAAATATGATTCATGTTAACGAGAACGACTTAGTCCTCCCTGGAGATTTACTAGGAGAAGATGACTTCTACCCAGGCAGAGGAACATTTAAAGAAGAAGATAAAATATACTCAAAACTAGTAGGACTAGTTTCCCTAAGAAATAAAAGAATAAACGTCACACCACTAAAAAGCAAATACCTACCAAAAAGAGGAGACATGGTACTTGGAAAAGTAACAAATATCAGATTCTCAATGCTAGACATTGAAATCAACTCACCATACTCAGGATTCGTATCATCCTCAGAACTATTCGGACGTGACAAAAAAGACCTAACAAAATACTTCAATATAGGGGACACACTATTCCTAAAAGTATTAGACGTCGACGAAATCAAAAAAGCAAAACTAGGTGTTAAAAACAGAAGATTCAACAAACTAAAAGGTGGAATAATAGTAAAAATCTCACCAACCAAAGTACCAAGACTAATAGGTAAAAAAGGATCAATGATTAACACCATCAAAGAAAAAACAGAATGTAAAATAATGGTCGGACAAAACGGTCTAGTCTGGGTTAAAGGTGAAGAAAGAATGCAAGAAATCACCAGAGACATAATCAAAGAAGTAGAAAAGAAAGCCCACACTAAAGGATTAACCGACTACATAAAAAACAAATTATACTTAATAATAGATGGTAAACTACCAGAACCACCTAAACAAAAAAGCGATAGCTTCTACCAAGAAAACATATTAGAAAAACCAAAACTTCAAAACTTTAAAGAAGAATTAGAACTTGAAGAATTTGCAGAAGAATTTTCTAAAAAATATGAAGAAGGCGAAGTAGCAATAGATGAAGAATCCTTTGAAGACAAACTTGAAAAACTAGATAAAAAACCAGAATTAAGACTTGACCCACAATCAAGCAATTCAGGAATACTAAATCCAGAAAAAAAGAACAATTCTTCTAAATGGAAAAAAATGATATAAAAAAATAGGGGAGGTATGGTTAAAATTTCAAACAAAACAAGAGCAGACGGAAGACAATATGACGAACTCCGTCCAGTCGTAATGAAAGCAGGTGTCCTAGAAAGAGCAGACGGATCTGCATATGTAGAAGTAGGTGGAAATAAAATACTCGCAAGTGTACATGGACCTCGATCCACATACTTAAGAAGATTCTTAAGACCAGACACAGGTGTACTAAAAGTAAGATACAACATGGCACCATTCTCAGTAGGAGAACGTAAAAGACCAGGTCCAGACAGAAGAAGTGTAGAAATAAGTAAAATAGCAGAAGACGCATTAAGACCAGCATTAATACTAGAAACTTTCCCAAATAGTATTGTAGAAGTAAGTATAGAAGTACTAGAAGCAGAAGGTGGAACACGTTGTGCAGGAATAACTGCAGCAGCAATAGCACTAGCAGATGCAGGAATACCAATGAGAGACATTCCAGCAGGATGTGCAGCAGGAAAAATGGATGACGAAATAGTTCTAGACTTATCAGAAATAGAAGATAAAGAAGGACAAGCAGACATGCCAATAGTTATCCTACCAAGAACTGGAGAAATAACATTATTACAAGCTGATGGTAACTTAACAGAAACAGAATTCCAAGAAGCTTTAGACTTAGCAATAGAAGGATGTCATAAAATAAGTGAATACCAGAAAAACGCTTTACTTGAAAGATATTCTGAGGAGGAATAAGATACCATGGATATCGTACCTGAAATCACAAAAAACAGTATTATTAAATTAATCAGCGGTGGAAAAAGACCAGATGGTCGTGATTTAAACGAATACCGTGAAATAGAAATAGAACCAAACTTCATATCTAAAGCAGAAGGTTCAGCAAAAGTCAAACTAGGAAACACACAAATCATAGTCGGAATAAAACCAACAATAGGAACACCATTCCCAGACACTCCAGACCTTGGAGTAATAATGACAAACTGTGAACTCCTACCAATGGCATCCCCAGATTTCGAACCAGGCCCACCAGGACCAGAATCTGTAGAACTCGCAAGAGTAGTAGACAGAGGAATAAGAGAAAGCCAACTCGTAGACCTAGACAAACTATGCATAGAAGAAGGCGAAAAAGTCTGGATGCTATTTATAGACATACATGTAATAGACTACGATGGAAACCTATTCGATGCATGTAACCTTGGAATAATGAGTGCATTACTCAACTGCAAACTACCAGAAGCAACAATAAATGAAGATGGAGAAGTAGAACTAGACGAAGAAAAAACAACACCATTATCATTAAACGACAGATTATCCTTATCCACATTTGTCAAAATTGCTGACAGATTAGTAGTAGATCCAGGACTAGATGAAGAAAGAATCTTAGATGCTAGAATATCTATCGGAACCAGTGAAAAAGGACAATGTGTATGCTCAGCACAAAAAGGAGGAGCAGAACCACTAACACGTGATGAAGTCCTCGAAGCAGTACATACAGCATTCGAATCACAAGAAGATTTATTAGGAAACTTATAAATCTTCCCAATTTTTCACCACATTTCCACCAATAACTTTATATACTAATAAAATATAAATCATTAATATTATATTATTTTTAATAAAAATTTCATAATTAAAATATAATTAACAATAAAATTCCCCAATAAACAATAAAAAAATACAAAAAATAAGGGGAAAACATTTATTAAACTAACTTTTTCATAAAAAAAATTAAATTAGAGTGGAATAAAAATGGCAAGAACAAAAAAAGTAGGAATAACCGGTCGTTTTGGAGCAAGATACGGAAGAAAAGCAAAAAGATCAGTTAAAAACATAGAAGAAAACATGAAAAAAGCACACGTATGTCCAAAATGTGACAGACCATACGTAAAAAGACAAAGTGCTGGAATATGGAAATGTAAAAAATGTGGAAACGTATTCACCGGAGGAGCATACGTACCAGAAACACCAATGGCAAAATCCGCATCACGTAACATCAAATCCCTAGGAGGAGACTAAACTGTACGTCTGTCCTGAATGTGGAACCGAAGTAGACCACAAAGGATACATGGAAAACAAATGTCCTAAATGTCGTTACAGAATACTCTTTAAAAAAGTTCCACGTGTAAGAAAACAAACAAACTCTAGATAAAGAAAAAAAATAAATTTTTTCTAAATCTAAAAAAACTATTTTTTCACACTATTTTTTCAAAAAACAAATTTTTTTTACAATATCAAACTATTTTTTTCAAAAAAACTAAAAGGTAAAAAACCTCATGTTAATATCAACTTCTAGAAAACCATCACAAAAAACTAGAAAATTCTGCAAAAACCTATCACACACACTAAACTACAACTACACCAACAGAGGAAAATCATCAATACACGATTTACTAGTTAAATGCAAACAATTAGACGAAAACGGATTAATACTAGTTTACGAAATAAAAGGAAACCCAAGCAAAATAACCTTCTTAGACAACATAGGTAATGAAGAATTCAACATACAAATATCTGCAGAAATCAATAACACAAGACTCAACATAAAACCTAGCGAACTTAAAATAAAATCAGAATACCCTAAACTAAACCCACTAATAAAACTACTAAACCTACCAGAAACAAAAGACGCAAAAGAAAACTACCTACACTTCAGACTACCAAAAGAAACAGAAAACGAATACTTAGCAGTAATTAATTTCTACAATAAATATGGAGATTTACTAGATTTAAAAATAAACATTAAAAAAATATCTGAATAAATTGGAGTTTTTAATATTACAAGCACTAGCGAATACTTAAAACAAATAAATAGTGAAATAGAAATAGAATTTGATACTATTAAACAAGCAAAAATAATATATGACTCAATAATATTAGAATTCCAAACATCACCAGATTATAGATCTAAACTAAATCTCAAACAAGAAGAAAATAAACTAATAATCACTATCACAGCAGAAGATGCAACAAGCTTCAGAGCAAGCCTTAACTCAGCAATAAAATGGATTAAATTATCTCAAGAAATCAATCAACTAACAGATTAAATAAAATTCTATTTTTCAAAGAAAATTATCTATTTTTAACTAATTTAATAAAATATTGTCCATTTAAATATAATATTACTTTTCAAATGCTCGGATTAACTACCTATATTTTATTAATAATATTATCATAATATGTGAAATACAAAAATTCTATTATTAAATCCTAAAATTCAATAACATACAATTAATATTTATATTAGTTTTTCTCATATTATTCAATATAAAAAAGAAAAATTTAATATTATTCTAAAAATGTGATATGTAATACTGAAGTATTAGGATAATAATAGAAAATTTTTTTTACATAAAAAAATCTTTTTTAGGAAGTAATGACTTATGGATAAATTTTTAACAAGATTAAAAGCGTTAAGGGGAAAAATGGGTTTATCTATAAATGATTTAAGTGAATACTTAAAAGTCACACCAGAGTACCTTGAAAGTGTAGAATGTGGTGAAGAAATTCTAGACACTACATTACTTGAAGACATTTGTGCATTATATGGATGTGACCATGAGTACCTTCTAGGTTATAATGACAATTTTTCAGCTACAAATATTGCATTCAGATGTGAAAATACTGAAAAATTAGATTTAGAGGCTATTGCAGCAGTAAACCGAGTAAGGGCTGATTTAAAATTTTTAGATAATTTATAAAGGAATTTAATATTTTGAAAAGCTTAAATGTTCTAAATCAAGAAGCTGTGAAACTTAGAAAAGATTGGGGACTATCATCCTCAGAACTTGTAAACCTAACAGCTATTCTACCGTTTAGGATGAAAAATCTCACAGTCTTATTTTATCCTATGGATGTAAATATTAGTGGAATGTGCTCCTGCAATGATTATGGAGATATTATTGTTGTTAATTCTCATAATAGTAAAGGAAGACAACGTTTCACAATAGCTCATGAACTATACCATCTATTATATGAAGATGGTTTTAAAGAAATTGTTTGTTTTAGATCTGATAAAAAAGACGAATCTGAAATAAATGCAGATAATTTCGCATCTCATTTTTTAATGCCAAACGAAGGATTATCTAACTTCATAGAGCACAACAATATTGATTCATGGGGATTAGATGAGATTATTTATGCTGAACAACACTTCCAAATTAGCCATCATGCAATGTTATTCCGTTTAAAAAATGATAATTACATATCTAATGAAGATTATGAATCTTTTTATGATATTGGTATAACACATGAAGCTAAAAAGAGAGGTTTTGATGAAGAACTGTACAAACCTTATTTTAAAGGTAAAAAATATTACGCCTTAGGATCATTTATTCGTAAAACTGAAATGGCTTATGCTGAAGGCAAAATCAATAAAAGTAAAAAGAAAAACCTACTTTTAGATGGTTTCAGAGGAGATATTATAGACTAATTTTTTTTTGAGGATTAATTAAATGTTTGGGGACTGTTTAGTATTTTATGATTCAGATATTTTATCTTCTTTTTTAGGTATTAATCGTGCAGATATGCTTAAAGAAGTATTTGTTAAAATATTAGTCCCATTAGAAGTTAAAAAAGAATTATTTAATCCAAACACTCCGAAACGTATACGTAATCTTTATAATGAATTAGAAGAAGAAGGATTCATTGAAAGTAGACCTATTAAACTTTTCACACCTGAAGCAGATTATTTTTTCACATTAATAAATAATGGAGAAGATAGTATTGGTAGTGGAGAAGCAGCTGTTTTAGCATTAGCTATTGTTAATGATGGTGTAGTTGCTAGTAATAATTTTTCTGATATTTGTAAATATATTAAAGAGTATAATTTGGAACATGTAGCAACATCTGATATTATTTTTGAATGTTATCAGCGTAAAGTTATCACACGTCGTGAAGGGGATAATATTTGGAAATATATGATGAAAAATCGTATGAAATTGCCGTATAGTTCTTTTACAGAGTTTCTTGATAATTATTTAAAATAATTTTATAATAAAAAGTATTAATTTTAATATCACTTTGTATAAATATAATAATCAATTATAAAAAATTTATCAAACTTTTTTCTTTGATTAATTTGTTTTAAAAATATAAAAAATGGAGTAATTGTTATTTTATGTCTGTTGAAAGTGAAATTAGAGAAAATTTAAAATCAAAAAAGTTACATATGACTTTAATTGACCCTGATGAACAAAGTCCTGATGAAGCGTTAGATATTGCAAGTGCTGCTGTACGTGGTGGGACTGATATTATTCTTGTTGGAGGATCTACAGTTGATAAAGATCAAGTAGATGCTACATGTAAAATTTTACAAGAAAATATTGAAAAACCAGTTATTATTTTCCCAGGTAATATTAGTAGTGTAAGTAAATATGCTGATGCTATTCTCTTTATGAGTTTTGTTAATAGTTTAAATCCATACTGGTTAGTTGGTGCTCAAGCATTAGCTGCACCTAGTGTTAAAAAATCTGGTGTTGAAGCATTACCTATGGGATATTTAGTTGTGGAACCTGGTGGAACTGTTGGTTTTGTTGGTCAAGCAAATCTTGTTCCTCATAATAAACCGAAAATCGCTGCAGGTTATGCGATGAGTAGTGAATTATTAGGTATGCGTTTCTTTTATCTTGAAGCAGGTTCTGGTGCAGATACTCCAATTTCTCCTGAAATGATTATGTATACTAAAAAAGCTACTGATGATATGGTTATTATTGTTGGTGGAGGTATACGTGATGGTGAAGCAGCATATAAGGCAGCACGTGCTGGTGGAGATATTATTGTTACAGGAACAATATTAGAAGAAACAAATGATATTGAAGAAAAAATCCGTGAAATAACTAGTGCAATTAAAAAAGCATCACAATAAACAATTTTTTTCTCTAAAAGAAAAAATATTAGCACATAAAATTAACATATTTCTAAAAAAGGGGGTTTAGTTTATCTTATGTTAGGTTCATTAATAGAAGAAGCAATATCTAAGAAAGGTGAAATCTTAGATCAAATAAGTGAATATGATTATAAAGACTTAAATTTAGATAAATATTGGAAAGATAAAACCATACCGTTAAGTGAAGATAGTCCTGTTATTGGTGCAGGTGATGGTAGTTTCAATAAGAAACGTTTTATTAGTTTTTATTTATATGCAGTTGCTGCAGAATCATTAATACATAATCCTAATACTGATGAGGGTTTAACAAATATTGAATCAAGTAATGTTGGAGGTATTCCACATCAATCAAGATTAGATGATAGATTAAGTAATTTTATGAATATTATGGAGTTAAAAAACTCTATAAAATGTTTGAAAAATAGGGATTTGGATTATTATCTTTTTGATGGTTCTATTTATGGGGATTTAGTATGGTTGTTTCCTAGAAGTGAATTATCTGCAAATGATAAAAGAGAATTACTCGCTAAATACTTAGCTCCTATGAAGGAATTATTATTTGATGAGAATATTCCAATTGCTTCTAAGTTTTTACTTGATAAGGAATCTGTTCATTTTAAAAATTATGATGATTATCGTTTTCTTGAGAGTGTTGAGAAAACATTATTACTTACTGAATTGTTAAAAGAGAATAAACGTATTGTGGCTATTAGTAAAACAAGTAGTGCTACTGATTTATTGAATTGGAATATTCCGGATATTGCATTATTTAATTTTTATTCTAAAAAGGAAGGTTATAGTAGGATTTATCGTCCTGAGCCTTTTAAACGTGATTTTAATATTGATAATGGATTTTTAAAATCTATTGATTTTACAGTTTTTTATGCAAGGCTCGCACCTTTTAAAAGTGTTTTGAAATTTGAATTGCCTTATAAGGCTTCTGAAGAGGATTGTGTTAAGGTTTTAAGTGATTTGAAAAAAGATAGTATTGATGGTTATCCTTATCTTTTACATAAAGCTCATCATGATGTTGTAATTTCTAATAAGGATATGGATGCTCTTAGTAATATTGTTGATGTAGTTGAAAGACAAGGTCGTGAAATGTTATGAATAGTATTATAGGTAATAGTATTGGAGAAACTAGTGTTACAAGTTTAAGTTTTATTAGTAAAAATATGCCAAGTGTTGGTGAATATGTTACAATTGAATATGATAATCACTTGGTTTTAGGTATGATTGAATCTTTAGTTCGTGGTTCTGTTGCTTTAAATGGGGATATTTATAATCCTGATAATATTGAAAAAATTAGAACTATTGAAGGTAATGATTATTATGTTAAAGGTAATATTCGTCTTTTAGGTGATGTTCATGATAATCTTCGTCTTCCTCGTGTTCCTGCTCCTCCTGGAACTCGTATTTTAAAAGCAGATAAGGATATTTTAAAGGAAGTTTTCCATCAGGATAATAGTATTCATATTGGTTCTCTTATTAATCAAAGTGATGTTGGTTTTGGTGTTAATGTTAATAGTATGGTGTCTCGTCATTTAGCTATTCTTGCTATGACTGGTGCAGGTAAATCCAATACTGTATCTGTTCTTATTGATGAATTATTAAGATGTAATGGTTGTATTTTTGTTTTTGATATGCATAGTGAGTATATTGGGGCTGATTTTACTAATGGTAAAGTTAATCCTATTAAACCAGTTATAAATCCTAAGTTTATGGAATTTTCAGAGATTATGCAGTTAGCTAATATTGGTAGTAATGCAAGTAATCAGGAAAGATGGTTCCGTAAAGCATTTAAAAAAGCACAAAATGATATTCGTAACGGTGAAGAGAAAACTCATGACTTTATTGAATTACTAATCATGATTCTTGAAAAATGGGCTATTCCAAAAGGAGATAAAGATAGTGAGGAGTATAATTCTAAAGAATATAATACAATTATGGATGTTTTAAACAAGATGGAAGATTTACAATCTAAATATGGTAATTTACTAAACACTACTACCGGTAATATTTTAAGTAAAATAAAACCTGGTGCCTGTAATGTTTTAGATTTAGGTCAAGTTGATGAGAATACCTCTGAAGTTATAGTTTCTCATGTTTTAAGAAATGCTCTTAAAAGTAGAAAATCCTTTGTTAAACAAGAAGACGATTCTGGTTTAAATGTTCCAGTATTCTTTGTACTTGAAGAAGCACATATCTTAGCACCTCATGGCCGCAGTACCAAATGTAAGTATTGGATTACACGTATTGCACGTGAAGGACGTAAATTTGGTTTAGGATTATGTATGGTTAGTCAATCACCAAAATCTGTAGATAGTGAAACATTATCACAAGCTAATAATATGATTATACTTAGACTTGTTGAACCAAAAGATCAACAACATGTTCAAAACTCCTCAGAATCATTATCTGATGATTTAATACAACAATTACCTGGATTAAATGTAGGGGAAGCATTAGTACTTGGAATGATGACACGAATACCTGCACTTGTTAAAATTGATAGTTTCAAAGGTAAAAGTCGTGGAGGAGATTTAGACATACTAGATATTTGGAGTGGCAGTGTAGAAGCTGAAGAGGAAGAAATAAAAAGACAACAAGACGAATTAAACGCTCTTAAAGGGGACTATTAATTTTTTTTCTTTATGGGAGGATTATGTGAAAATGGTTAGATTTGCACATTTAGCAGATACTCATTTAGGATACAGACAATATGGATTAGAAGAAAGAGAACTTGATTTCTATAATACATTTCAAAGAATAATAGATGATATTATAAATGAAGATGTTGACTTTGTAATACATAGTGGAGATTTATTTGAAACAAACCGTCCATCTAATAAGGCACACTTTGAATTCCAAAAAGCATTATCTAAATTAAATGAAGCAAATATTCCAATTTATGCTACATCTGGAAACCATGATATGTCACTTAAAAAAGGATCAATGCCTCCACAAGTACTATATAAAAATCAAGGACTAAACTTATTAACTCCAAACTTCCCAAATTACATCTTTGATGATAATGTGTATATTGGAGGAATAGAATATGCACCAGTATCCTATAAAAAAGGATTAAGCGGATTATTAGAAAAACAATCTGAAGCATCAAAAGATTATGACACTCGTATAATAGTACTTCACCAAGGTATTGATAAATACATGCCATTTAATTTTGAATTAGAAATAGGTTTAATACCTGAAAACTTCCATTACTATGCAATGGGACATTTACACAATTATATAAATGAAGATTATGGTTGTGGAAAAATAGTATATCCTGGATCTACTGAAATATGGAAAACAAGTGAAATACCAGATTATAGGAAAAATAAGAAAGGATATGTAATTACCACAATAAAAAATGGTAAAGTAGAAACAGAACGCAAAGAAGTTAAAATTTCAAGAAACTTTATTAATGTAAATATAGAACATAAAGACCTTTTAATTGAACTTCAAGAATTAAAAAATAGTGTAAGGAATTTTGAAGTTAAACCAATAGTTGATGTTAATGTACAAGGAGAAAAATTCAACACTCAAGATGCATTTGATGCAGTACATAAATATTTAGATGAATTCTGTCTCCAAGTAAGACCATCATTCGCATTAACAGAAACTAAAGAAAAAATTGTAAATGAAAATATAGATTCCCTAAATCCTAAAGGATTCTTAAAAGATTATATTAAAGATTCTAAATTTAAAGGAGCAGACAATTTTATAACAGACTTATATGATGAATTAAAAGTTAAAAATATGGAAAATGCAAGCACATTAAGCGATAATTTCTTTGCAGAATCATTCGGACAACCATTATCCCAACCAGAAAAACAAACAGAAACAGAAAAACCAGTTAAAAAAACTGAAAAAAGCAACCTACTAGATTGGAGTTAATTAATCATGGTTATATTTAAATCATTACACTTAAAAGATTTCAAATCTCATAGAAACACGAAAATAGATTTCAATAATGGTATCACATTAATTGTAGGTGAAAATGGTGCAGGTAAATCAACAATATTTGAAGCAATAAGCTTCGCATTATTTAAAAAACACACTGCAAATAAAATAGAACAATTAACCAGAACATCAAGTCAAGACGAAAGAATGAGTGTAAGTTTAAACTTCGATGTTAATGGTCAAGAATATAGTGTAACACGTTCAAAAACAAAATCCTCCTCATCTGCAGAATTAAAAAAAATCAACCCTACAGCAATATTAGCCACAGGGGATAAAAATGTTTCAAATGAAATAGTAAAAATATTAGGATTAGATGAAGACTTATTCTTAAATGCAATATATGTAAGACAAGGAGAAATTGCAGATTTAGTAAGTAAAACACCAGCAGACCGTAAAAAACTCATAGGAAAACTATTAAAATTAGATGATTTAGAAGCAGCATGGAATAACATATTACCATTAATAGCTACTTACGATAAAAAAATAGCAGAACTAAACGGACGATTAGCAGATGAAAATGAATTAATATACACTCTAAATCGTAAAAAAGAAGAACAAAAAACATTAGAAACAACAATCAAACAATATCAAGAAAAAGAAATAGAAGTAGGTAAAAAATATAAAGAAGCCGAAGAATACTTAAAAGAAATAGAAACAGCAAAAAAACAATACGAAGAAAACACCACAAAACTAAATGCAGAAAAAGAAATATTCATAAACCTAAGTAACGAAAGACGAAAACTACACGACGAATTAGATGAAATAAAACGAAACAAAGACGAAATGAAACGTCTTGAAAAATATGCAAAAAAACTACCAATATACCAAGAATTTAAAGAAATAGCATACAAGCTAGAAAACATAGAAACAGAAAGAAAACACATAATAGAAAAAGCAACACAAATGGAACAACTAAAACAAACAATAAAAGAAGAAAAACCATACTATGACTCCTACTTAAAAACAGAAACAAAACTAAAAGAAGCAGAAACCAAACAAAAAGATTTAGAAGTAACAATAAACAATTACAAACAACTAGAACTAGAAAGAATAAACTATGAACAAGCAATAAAAAATGATAATGCAGAACTACAAAACTTCTACAATGAAATACAAGAAATAGTAACACCATTAACAGATAAATTCAATAAAGACTTAAAATTAGATAAAATAAAAGACCTAATCATAAAACTAGAAGGAGAAACAACACAAATAATAGATAAAAAAGAAGAAGAAATAACAACAAAAAACAATGAAATAGCAGTACTAAAATCAAAAATAATAGAAGCAAAAAAATCAATACAAGAATTAGAAGAAATAGGAGATCAATGCCCAATCTGCCAATCACCACTAACTACTGATAAAAAAGAAGAACTAAACAACAACTCCAACACCACAATTGCAGAATCACAAAAAAGAATAGAAACCCTAGAAAATGAAATAACACGACTAAACAAAGAAACAGAAGCATTCAAAATAAAACTCAAAGAACTAACCAGTATAAACAACAGATTCTACAACTACCAAATGATAAACAACCAAATAAAAGACAACAGTCTAAAAATAAAAAACCTAACAGCAAAACTAATACTTAGAAAAGATACAGAAGAAGAATTTGTTAAAATCAACAGAACAATAGAAGCAGAAAACAAAAACCACAAAGAACTAAAACCACACTACGAAAACTACCAAATAACCTATGGAAAACTAAGTGACTACGAAGACGAATCAAAAATAAAAGAAAAACTACTAAAAATAGAAACAGAAAGAAAACACCTACAAGATAAAAAACAAGAATACTCAGTTAAAGACATATCACTAAGTGAAAACATAAGCAAAGAAGAACTAAATGAAAAAATAACAGAACTAAAAACAAAATCAGAAAGATACAACCAACTACAAGGACAAGTACTAGCAGAAAATAATATAAAAACAAGAATAGATGAAAAAACAAATGAAATAAAAATAAAAGAAAACTCAATAAAACAAATAGACGAATCATTAAAAACCATACACTACGATGAAGAAAAATACAAACAAGTAACAAACAACCACAACAGACTAGCAGAAGAATTCAACCAAATAGTATTAAACAAATCACAAACTAACGGACAAATCACAGAACTAAATAAAAGCATAAAAGACTATCAAGAAAAAATAGAAAAAAACAACAAACTTAAAGAAGAGTTAAACAATGTTAAAGAATACATGGAATTCTTAAAATCAATAAGAGACGCATTCAGCAGAGAAGGAGTTCAAAAAGAAATAAGAGAAGTATCAAGACCAGTTATACAAAGCAATACAAAACACTTCTTTGAAAAATTCAACTTTAACTACAGTGACTTAATAATAAATGAAGATTTCGGAGTAGAAATCTATGGTCCTGAAGGTGAATCAGATTTAGATATGGTGAGTGGTGGAGAAAAAATAGCAATAGCAATAGCACTACGTTTAGGAATAACACAAAGTATGGGAAAAGGAAGTATAGACACCATATTATTAGATGAACCAACAATACACTTGGACAGTTACCGTAGACAAGAACTAGTTGATATTATCCGAAGTATGAATCTAATACCTCAAATGATTATAGTAACACATGATTCAGAATTAGAATCCGCTGCTGATAATGTGATAAATGTAGTTAAGGAAAATGGAATAAGCAAAGT
The DNA here is from genome assembly GCA_964431035.1 of uncultured Methanobacteriaceae archaeon. Classification (GTDB taxonomy): domain Archaea; phylum Methanobacteriota; class Methanobacteria; order Methanobacteriales; family Methanobacteriaceae; genus Methanobrevibacter_A. Next base: position 37,263 of record CAYSIF010000007.1, read on the forward strand.
AAAAACATAAAAATATAATATTTTTTATAGTACTTTTTTAATATATAATAATATTATAAATAATTCTTTTGTGGAGAGTAATAAAACTGACTAAATATATTTGTATTACTGGAGGAGTAGTATCCAGTATAGGTAAAGGAATAACAAGCGCAAGTATTGGTAGATTACTAAGATCTTATGGATTAAAAGTAGCTGCAATTAAAATAGACCCATATTTAAACTGGGATTCTGGAACATTAAACCCATACCAACATGGAGAAGTATTTGTAACATATGATGGTATGGAAACAGACTTAGATTTAGGACATTATGAAAGATTTTTAGATGTTGAATTACCCGGAGTATCTAATATAACTACTGGAAAAGTATATAGTAGTGTTATTAAGAAAGAACGCCGTGGAGAATATCTTGGTGCTTGTGTTCAAATAATTCCTCATATTACGAATAGAATTAAAGATATGATTCGTGAAGTTGCTAATGAGGGAGATTATGATGTTGTAATGGTTGAACTTGGAGGTACTGTTGGAGATATTGAGTCCCAACCATTTATAGAAGCACTTCGTCAGTTACGTAATGAGGAAGGTTATGATAATTGTATGTTTGCTCATGTAACCTTTGTACCTTATCTTGATGCTGCAAAAGAATTTAAAACTAAACCTACACAACACTCTACAAAAGAATTAAGAAGTATGGGTATAAATCCTGATATGATTGTTACTAGAAGTCCAAAACCTATTGATGATGCATTAAGATTTAAGATTGCTAGTTTCTGTGATGTTGCAGAAGAGGCTGTTGTTCATACTCCTGATGCTAATAGTATTTATGAGGTTCCTTTAGTATTGAATCAGTTTAAAGTTGGGGATTTTATTAAGAATAGATTGAAATTGGATATTGATACTAATGTGAATTCTCTTGCTGAATGGGAGGATATTGTTTCTGATTTGAAAATTGATTCTCCTGTTGTGAATATTGGTATTGTTGGAAAGTATGTGGAGTATGAGGATGCTTATATTAGTATTCGTGAGTCTTTACATCATGCTGCTGCTAAGATTAAGGCTAAAATGAATATTACTTATATTAGTAGTGATGTTGAAACTTTAAATCCTGATGATTTGAAGGATTTGGATGGTATTTTAATTCCTGGTGGTTTTGGTGAGAGAGGAACTGAAGGTAAATTCCAGGCTGTTGATTATGCTTTAGAGAATAATGTTCCTTGTTTTGGTATTTGTCTTGGTATGCAGACTATGGTTATTCAGTTTGCAAGAAGAAATAGTATGCCTGATGCTAATAGTACTGAGTTTAATCCTGATACTAAGTATCCTGTTATTGATATGATGGAAGAGCAGAAGAAGATTAAGAATATGGGGGGTACTATGCGTTTAGGTAATTATGATTGTAAGATTTTACCTAATACTATTGCTAAGGATTCTTATCAGGTAAATGATGTTAAAGAGAGACATAGACATAGATTTGAGTTTAATAATGATTATCGTGAGGAGTTAACTAGTCGTGGTTTAACTATTTCTGGTACTAGTCCTGATGATTTCTTGGTTGAGATTGTTGAGTATAAAGATCATCCTTGGTTTTTAGGTTGTCAGTTCCATCCAGAGTTTAAGTCTAGACCTAATAATCCTCATCCTTTATTCGTGTCTTTTGTTGATGCGGCTTTTAAGAATAAATAATATTATTTTTTTGGAGTTGATATTGTGCCTATTGTAACTATTTATGGAAATGATGGAATAAGTGTTGATGATAAGAGAAAAATGGTTGAAGAAGTTACTGATAGTGTTTCTAAGGCTTATGGTTTGCCTAAAGAAGCTATTACTATTCTTGTTGAGGCTTTGCCTAAGGATAGTATTGGTGTTGGTGGGACCTTGTTAAGTGATAAGGAATAGTTTTTTCCGACTTCTTTTACTTCTTTTATTTTATTTTTTCTTATAATATTTTAACTAGTTTGTATAAGTTCTTATATTTTAAATAACTCTTTTTTTAATTTTAATTAGTTTATCTATAAATTTTTATTTTTAATTTCAGTAAGGGTATATCTAAATATAATATTCCATATTTTTATTATAAAAATTTAGAAAAACACACTCTAAACTTATAAAATACAACTATCTCGCCCCTATTTTTTTAAAAAACTTTAAATACTAATGTTTATTAAATTATCAATAAATATAATATAAAAAGTAAAAAACATATTAAAAAAAATTATATAGGAATTAAACCTTTTATGGATTTTATCATAACACTAATTTTAATCATATTATTTATAGTAATACTAATTTTCTTACTAGCACTAGGAATGCTTACAAGACTAATAAGAAAACGAGACATAGGAATAGTACTCCTAATAGGAATAGTACTAGGGGGAGTAGGAGGACTATTCTTCGTAACACCAATCTCAGAAGACATACCACAATTTGTAGGAGCATGTGCAGGAGTAGTTTATGGAAACAGTGAAACATTAGTAGTAGAACTCACAACAGAAGCAAACGTCCAATCAGACATAAATGCAATGTACCAGATTGGAGGAGTTAAAAACATTACAAATACAGGACTTGTAATACACACCACACCATTCGATAACACCACCACCAAATACTTAAATGCCAATATTGAATACATCTACCCAAACATCACCACCTGGGAACTAGATGGTAAAAACGGAGAAATCCACCTAAACCTATCAGACAACAATTATGAAAGAGCAATCTCCGTACTAAAAGGACCACTATACGACAACTACAACATAAGCTACAGTTATGGAGTAATGGAACTAGAAATATCTGCAGAAGCAAACGCAGTAGACCATATCGTAGACCAACTAAACAGCCATCATGTAGTAGTAACAAAAATAGAAGGACCAGTACACGACATAATAAACACCACAAGCCAAAACATGCCATCAAACCAAAATATCATACTAATATGTGCAGGAATCGGTGCCTTATTTGTAATACTCGGAATATTCATAGATCAAATAAGAAGAGGACTATCAAGATTCAGAAGAAAAGAAAAATACAAAAAAACCAAAAAATAAAAAAATGAAATCAGCAATACTATTCAGCGGCGGAAAAGACAGTACAATGGCACTAAACTATGCCATAGAACAAGGAGACGAAGTAAAATACCTACTAAGCATAAAAAGCAAAAACACAGAATCCTACATGTTCCACGTACCAAACATAAACCTAACAGAACTAATAAGTAAAGCAGTAGACATACCACTAATAACAGGAAACACCACAGGAATAAAAGAAAAAGAACTAGAAGATTTAAAAACACAACTACAAAAACTAAAAAACGAAGGAATAGAAGCAATATACACAGGAGCACTATTCAGCCAATACCAAAAATCAAGAATAGAAAAAATAACACAAGAACTAGGACTAAAATGCATAAACCCATACTGGCACATGCCACCAGAAGAATACATGAACCAAGTACTAGAATCAGGATTCGATGTAATAATCTGCGGAGTATCAGCATACGGACTAGATAAAAAATGGTTAGGAGAACACATAAACAAAAAAACTTACCCAGAACTCAAAAAAATCTGTGAAAAATACCAAATACACCTAGCATTCGAAGGCGGAGAAGCCGAAACATTCGTACTAGACGGACCAATATTCAAAAAAAGAATAAAAATACTAGAATCAAAAACAGAATGGCACATAGACAACGGAACATACATTATAGAAAACGCCACACTAGAAGACAAATAAAAATACTTATTTAAATAGTGAAAAAAATGTCCACCAAAGTCAAATCTGCAGATGAACTTCCTAAAAAACCAGGAATCTACATAATGAAAGATTCCAATGAAGAAATAATCTACATAGGAAAAGCAAAAAACCTAAAAAACCGTGTCAAATCATACTTTGCAGAAAAAAAAGACAGACCAAAAACATACGTCTTAATGAGCCACTTCAATAGTCTAGAATACATCATCACCAATAGTGAAAAAGAAGCACTCCTTTTAGAAGCAAACCTAATAAAAAAACACAAACCACGATACAACATACAACTAAAAGACGATAAAAGATACCCATATGTTAAACTAACAGACGAAAAATTCCCAAAACTAGTCCTAACAAGACACATAGGAAAAACAGGAAAATACTTCGGACCATTCACAGATGTAGGGGCAGTAAACCAAACAGTTAAACTACTGAAATCACTATTCAAAATCAGAACATGCAAAAGAATGGATGGACCCTGCCTAAACTACCAAATAGACTTATGCTACGCACCATGTGCAGGTAAAATATCACAAGAAGAATACAACGAACACATCAAAAAAATAGACTTATTCTTCCAAGGAAAATACACAAAAATCATAAAAGAACTAGAATCAGAAATGAAAACTGCAAGCGAAAACATGGAATTTGAAAAAGCAGCAGTACTAAGAGACCAAATAAACAATATAAATGAAGTAATAGAAAAACAAGTCGTAGAATTCCAAAACGACACAGACCAAGATATAATAGCAACAAGCTTCCAAGAATACTCAGCAGTTGTCGTAGTCCTAAGCATAAGAGATGGAAATATTATAGGACGAGACGACTTCATGATGGCCATAAACAAAGAAGACACATCAGATGAAGTACTAAATGCATTCATAAAACAATTCTACACAATAAACCGCCACATACCTAAAGAAATACTCCTGGAAGAAGAAATTCCAGATAAAGAAATAATAGAAGAATGGTTATCTGATGTAAGAGGAAACAAAGTCAATATACACGTTCCACAAAAAGGAACCAAACTACGCCTAGTAAGAATGGCACGTAAAAATGCAGATGTAATAAAAAACCAAAAAGACAAAATGAATAACAGTCTAATAGAACTAAAAAAATACTTAAAACTAGAAAAACTCCCAAGAGTTATAGAAGGATATGATATAAGTAACATCTCAGGACAAATGGCAGTAGGAAGTAAAGTAAGTTTCCTAGATGGAAAACCAAACAAAAGACAATACAAACACTTCAAAATGCAAACACCAGGACCTAACGACTTTGCAATGATGAAAGAACTACTAACACGAAGACTAAAACCAGTATATGAATACTACCAACTACCTGAAAAAGAAAGAACACCTCAGGAACTAGGAAAAATACCGGATTTAATAGTTATAGATGGAGGAAAAGGTCAACTAAGCTCAGCATATGAAGTACTACAAAAATACAATCTAACATTCATACCAATAATAGGCCTAGCTAAACAATTCGAAGAAATATTCTTCCCACACATAAACATACCAATAAGAATACCAGAAAACAATGAAGGACTACACTTACTACAACGTGTAAGAGACGAATCACACAGATTCGCAATAACATACCACAGAAAATTAAGAAAAGGAAGAATAACAGAATCACAATTAGATGAAATACCTGGAATAGGACATAAACGTAAAATAAGCTTACTTAAAAAATTTAAAGATATAGATGGAATAAAAAAAGCAAGTCTTGAAGAATTAGAAAACACGAATTTAATAAATAAAAAAAATGCAGAAGCAATATATAATTACTTCCACTAACTAGTTTGACTTATTTTCCTATTAAAGAAAATTATACTAATAATCATAAGAATCAAACCCATTAAAACAATTAATACAATATTAACTAAAACTTCACCTAAACCTCCACCAAATATGAAAATTTCACGAAATGCACTAATAGCCTGATTCCATGGTAATAATTCATAAACTTGTAAACTGTGACCATTAACAGTTCCAATAACAGCATCAGGTAATGGGAAAAATGATCCACAAATAAAACTTAATGGCACAGCAATAATTGCAGATAAATTAGATGCCTGATCTGAAGATTTAGTGAAAGATACAATAATTAATGCTAATGCAACAGAAGATATAGTTGTTAATATCCCAACAACTGCAGCAAGTATTATTGCACTTATTCCTCCTTGCCATTGGAATCCCATTAAACTAGCAACAATTAATAAAATCACTACTTGAACAGCACCAATAAGAGACCATGATATAAGATTACCAATAACATAATCCATACTTTTCATTTTAGATAACTTCAATCTTCTCAACATTCCATCTTCTGTTTCTTTAGAAATGTTTGTTGCAACAGATGTTACAGTCATTAATATTGCAAATACAATTAAACCTGGAGCAATATAATCAAATGTTGTAAAAGAAGATGTTCCTTCAATACTCTCTATTTCTAGGTTTATTGTTTTTATCTTATTTCCTGTTACTTGTTCTTGTATTTGACTTGAGTATTCTGCAAAAATACTGCTTAATATTCCTTGGGATATTCCATATTCTGTGCTTGTTGGATCTCCTTTTAATATTATGGTTCCTAGATTATCTGAACTTGTATAATTATCAATATTTGATGAGTAATTTTTTGGAATAATCATTATTGCAGATATTGATTCAGTTTGTAGTTTTTGATTTCCTTCACTTTCACTTGTAAGGTTTATAATATTGAACATACTTGTGTTGTCATTTAGTTCAACTTCTTCTATTGTGTTTATTAAGTCTTGTGAGTGGTTTCCTTCATCTAGGTTTAGTACTCCCATATTTACTGTTGTGTCTTCTATTGCTGTTCCTGAAAATGCTATGCTGAATATTAGCATGAATATTGCTGGGAATAATATTATAAAAAATAGGTTTCTTTTATCTCTTGATAATTGTTTTAAGTTTTTTTGGACAATGTATAATATTTTCATAAAAATTTTTACTCCCTTAATTGTTTTCCAGTTAATTCTATAAACACATCTTCTAGGGTGTTTTGTCTCATATTCATGTCTTTTAGTTGATTATTATTGTTTTCTATGATGTGTATTATTTGTGGTAGTTTGTTTACTGCTGCGAGTATGTTTAGGCTTATTTTTGTTTCATCGTTTTGTATTATGTTTTTTGCATCTGGTTGTTGTTTTAGTTCGTTTATTATTTCTGGTATATTGTTTTTATTTTTTAGGCTTAGTTCTAGTATGTCTCCTTCTCCTATGGATTGTTTTAGTTTTTCTGGTGTGTCTAGTTGTAGTAGTTCTCCGTTATCTATGATTCCTACTCGGTCGCTTAGTTTATCTGCTTCATCCATTAGGTGTGTTGTTAGTATGATTGTTTTTCCTTTTTCTTTTTGTAATCTTATGTAATCCCAGAGGACTCTTCTGGATTGTGGATCTAGTCCTTCTGATGGTTCATCTAGTACTAGTATTTCTGGGTTGTGTATTGTTGCCATTGCTATGTTCATTCTTCTTTTCATTCCACCAGATAAGTCTGTTATTTTACTGTTTCTTTTGTCTGTTAGTAGTAATTGTTCTAGTATTTCTTCGCTTCTTTGTTTTAACTCATCTTTTGGGACTTCATACATTTTTCCCATTAGAAATAGGTTTTCATAACATGTTAAGTGTTCCCATAGTACTATGTCTTGTGGACAGATTCCAATATCGGTTTTGGACTTGTTGGTGCTGTTTATTTTTATTTCTCCTTTTGTTGGTTTTAATAGTCCAACCATCATATTTATGGATGTGCTTTTTCCTGCTCCATTAGGTCCAAGAAATCCGAATATTTCTCCTTTCTGGATTTTTAAATTAAGATTTTTAACAACTGCTTTGTTGTCATATTCCTTTGTAATATTCTTTAATTCTATTATTGTTTCCATATTTAATTCCTATAAAATGTTTTTTTATGAAAAAAGGGTCTTTTAGAATAATGTTTAATTGTTAAAAAAAAATTAGTTTAGATAATCTATCTTTTGATGATTATTGTTTTATTAAATTATAGTTATTTAATTTTTTGATAAAAAAATATGAGAAATTATTTGTTGTAAAAAAAAGTAAAAATGTGTGGAATAATTATATATTCCACAAAAAAAGTGTTTTTATTCGTCACTAGCGTATAATAATCCTAGAGAGTAGTATTGGAATAATAAGATAAATGGTGAAATTATTAATCCTGCAATTATTACTCCAATTATTGGGATAATGCAAATTAATGCACTTATAAATCCTATTACAAGTAAAATTATGAATAATAAGATTAAGTATGCGATTATTTTAGCCCAACCGATGCTTCCTACTTTATTAAGTATGTCTCCAAAACTTATTGCTGCAGATAAACTGTCAGTTTCAGCTAATTTACCTTGTGCTATAAATGCGAGTATTGAGAATATGAAGAATAATATTGCTGCAATAATGGCTGTTATAGCTGCTGCAGTAAATAAATTGGTAAATAAACTTGGAGGTACTTGTGCTATGGTTTGATTAATAAGATTAGGGTTTGTAGAAATTGCAGATATTACTTCTGCATTAAAGTATTTTCCTAATTCACCTATTCCTGCAATAGCACCAGTTAAGAATCCAACGATAATTATTATGATTGCTGGTATGATGTAGTATACTATACTTACAATTATAGATTTAATTCCAGTAATAAAGTTTTCTGGGCTTAGTAATGGTATTTCGTCGCTTCCTTCAACACCTTTTTTAATGATATCTATTTTATATCCTGAAACAATAATTCCTAAAATGACGGATATAATTGCGATAACACCGATAATAATTCCATTATTGGTGTATGCTCTTGCTTGTCCAATAAGGGTTATTATTAAAAGGATAACTCCTAAAATAATAAGATTTACCCAATTATTTGTAGGATATTTTAATCCATTTTTGAATATATCTGTTAAGTTCATTTTCTTTTTCTCCACTTAAAATTTTTAATATAAATTTGAAATTAAAAAGAATTTACAATTTATACTGATTTATAATTATTAATCATTATATTATATAAATTTTAGTAAAAAATAAGCACTAAAAATTGTTCTATAAGAATAAAACAATAAAATTAATATAAATAACTAGAATAAAAATATAATTACATAATTATGATACCAAAAAACCATCCAAGATACCAATCATTATTACTGCGAGATAAAATAAAAAACGCATTTAAAGAAGGGTATCTTGCAGACTCAGGAATGATAGCACACGGCAGAGGAGAAACATTTGATTATCTGTTAGGAGAAAAAACAACAGAACCTGCAAAAAATGCAACAATAACAGCAGTATGTAAACTCTTACTAGCAGAAAACCCTGTACTATCTGTAAACGGAAACACAACAGCACTAGTAATAGATGAAATAATCGAACTAGCAAAACAATTAAATGCAAAAATAGAACTAAACCTCTTTTACAGAACAGAAGAAAGAGTAAAAATAATAAAACAACTATTCCAACAACACGGATACGAAAACCTACTAGGAACAGATTCATCAAAACTAAAAAACATTGACGGAATAACAAACCCAAGATCAACAGCATCACCAGAAGGAATATACACAGCAGACGTAATATTAGTACCATTAGAAGATGGAGACAGAGCAGAAATACTAAAAAAATACAATAAAGAAATAATAACCATAGATTTAAATCCATTATCAAGAACAAGTCAAATGAGTGACATTACAATAGTGGATAATATAGTAAGAACAATACCCTTAATGACGAAACTTACAAAAGAATATAAAAACAAAGATAAAAAACAATTACAAAAAATAGTGGATAATTATAATAATAAAGAAAATATAGAAAATTCATTAAAGGAATTTAAAATAAAAAAATTATCTTAGAGTGTGAAAATTTTGAAAGTCATAGGAATATCTGGCCTTCCAGGATCTGGTAAAAGCTTCATCTCAACATATGCAACAAAAAGAGGATTTTTAGTAACAAATATGGGTGATGTTATAAGAGAAGAAGCAGAAAAAAGAGGAGAAAGCACAGGAGCAACAGCTAAAAACCTCAGATTAGAACAAGGACAATATGTTGTAGCTAAACTAACAATAGATAAAATAAAAAAACTAATGGAAGAATCAGATAATAATGATAATAATATTATTGTAGAAGGAATAAGAAGCCCATATGAAGTAGAAATGTTTAGAGATGCATTTCCAAATTTCACACTACTCTCAGTATTTGCAAGTCCAAAAACAAGATTCCAAAGAATATGTCAAAGAGAACGTGAAGATGACACTCAAGATATTAATAGTTTCCGTACACGGGATAATCGTGAATTAGATTTTGGAATTGGTAGTGTTGTAGCAACAAGTGATTATATAATTATTAATGAAGGTAGTTTCGAAGAATATAAAAAACAAATAGATGAATTCTTCGAAAATATATAATTTTTTTTAAATAAGTTTATCACCCCCTTATTATTTGTCTTGTATTCCCCCCTTTTTTTAGTTTAAATATGCTCGGAGGGTTTGGTTTTCAACATTGAGTGTTCCTATTTTTGATAATATGCTTATTCTTCGGTATTCTGGTAAGTTTATATTGGTTAGTTGTTTTAAGTAGTTTTTTATTGTGTTATTATTCATTTCCATTATTTGTTTTATTATTTCGTTTTTCATGTTGTTTTTCCACCTCGTTTATTAGCCTGTTTTTTGTGAATTTTTGCCTTTTTATTACTTTTTTTAACTAAATCTTTATTTTTAGTTATTTTTATTATAGGTAATTATATGTACTAAATTCACATATTATTGTATTAGTATTGTAGTATATATACTTTACTTTATTTTAAGGTCTTTATTTTTATTTTCAATCTTTTATATTACTTATTTTTCTGAACTTTGTTCAGGTTTCATTATACTTTTTATTCTAAATTTGAACAAAATTAATAAAATTCTAAATATTCTAAAAAATTTGTTTATTCAATACTTCTTTAACTAAAAAAAATTTAATAAAAAATAAAATAACTAAAAATCTTCAAATTAACTCAATAATATAAAAGCAATAAAAAAGAATAAAATATTAAAAAAAGAATTCTCATCATATTAAAAAAATTATGGAGGAATGTTTAAAAAAATGGACGATTTCACAAAACCATTTAAATTATACTCTAATTACAAACCATTAGGAGACCAACCTAAAGCAATAAAATCACTAGTAAATGGAATAAACAAAAAAATCCATGAACAAACATTACTAGGAGTAACAGGATCAGGTAAAACATTCACAATGGCAAATGTAATAGAAGAAGTCCAACTACCAACACTAGTAATCTCACACAACAAAACACTAGCAGCACAACTCTACGAAGAACTAAAAGCATTCTTCCCAGACAACGCAGTAGAATACTTCGTAAGCTACTACGACTACTACCAACCAGAAGCATACGTACCAAGCAGCGACACATTCATAGACAAAGAAGCAAGCATAAACGAAGACATAGATATGATGAGACACTCAGCAACACAATCACTACTCTCAAGAGACGATGTTATTGTAGTAAGTAGTGTAAGCTGCATCTATGGTATAGGATCACCAGACGACTATGGAGAATTCGCATTCGGAGTACACGTAGGAGATAACTACGACAGAAGCGACATAATAAGAAAACTAATATTCATGCAATACGAACGCAACGACATCCTATTTGAAAGAGGACAATTCAGAGTAAGAGGTGATGTAATAGACATAAACCCAGTACACGGAACACCACCAGTAAGAATAGAACTCTTTGGAGATGAAATAGACTCAATAAGCCTATTCAATAAAGTAACAAACAAAAAAACAGAAAGACTACAAAGATACATGATTTACCCAGCAAAACACTTTGTAGTAGGCTCAGACAAAATGGATGCAGCAATAAGAAACATCCAAGAAGAACTAGACCAAAGACTAAACGAACTAAAAATACAAAACAAACTACTAGAAGCACAAAGACTAGAACAAAGAACAAAATTCGACATAGAAATGCTATCTGAAATGGGATACTGTCCGGGAATAGAAAACTACTCCTTACACTTATCAGGACGTAAATGGGGAGAAGAACCATACACACTACTAAAATACTTCCCAGAAAAATTCCTAACAATAATCGACGAATCACACGTAACAGTACCACAAATAGGAGGAATGTACAACGGAGACCGTGCAAGAAAAGAAACACTAGTAAAACACGGATTCAGACTACCATCAGCAAAAGAAAACAGACCATTCAGATTCGACGAATTCGAAAGAGCAGTAGATCAAGTAATATACATGTCAGCAACACCAGGACAATACGAACTTACAAGAAGCACCAACATAGTAGAACAAATCATAAGACCAACAGGACTAGTAGATCCAAAAATAACAATAAGACCAGTAAAAGGACAAGTAGAAGACCTACTACAAGAAGTACATAAAAGAACAGAAAGAGACGAAAGAGTCCTCGTAACAACACTTACAAAAAGAATGGCAGAAGACTTAACCAACTACTATGCAAAAATAGGAGTAAAAGTAAGATACCTACACTCAGAAATAGACACACTAGAAAGAATAGAAATAGTAGACGATTTAAGAAGAGGAGACTTTGACTGCCTTGTAGGAGTAAACCTCCTAAGAGAAGGATTAGACATGCCAGAAGTAAGTCTTGTAGCAATACTCGATGCAGATAAAGAAGGATTCCTACGTAGTCAAACAAGCCTAATACAAACAATTGGAAGAGCAGCACGTAATGTTAACGGTGAAGTTCTATTATATGCAGACACAATGACTGACAGTTTAAAAAATGCAGTAGATATTACAAGAAGAAGACGAGAAATGCAAATAAAATACAATGAAGAACACAATATAACACCAAGAACAACACAACGTACAATTAAAGAAAGAAAAGAACAAGTTAAAACAAGCAAATCTAAAGATGATATTAAAAATATGCCAAAAGACGATTTAAGAGCATTAATAAAAGATTTAGAATCAGATATGCAAGAATCTGCTAAAAACTTAGACTTTGAAAGAGCAGCATTAATAAGAGATGAAATAATTTCATTAAAAGGAACATTAGATGCTAAAAATAAGAAAAGAAGAAGATAAAATTCATGGTATAATAAAAATTTAGGATAACGTAAAAAGCAAATCTTATTTAAATAAGGAATAATACAAAAATTAAACAGTAATAAAAAAAAGAGCATAATTTTTTTATTATAGTTATTTTTTTATAATCTGTATTTTTAGAGTGGAAACAAAAAAAATTAAAAAAGGAGATAAAAAACAATGGTAACAATAGAAATTGAAGCAGATAAATGTGAAAATGTCGATTGTGGAGAATGTGTTGACATGTGCCCAGTAGAAAACTTCGTAATGGGAGATGGAAAAATAGACATCCAACACCCAGATGACTGCACATTATGTGAAATCTGTGTAGACATGTGTCCAAACGACTGTTTAACAGTTAAACCTTAAGTTTATTAATTTAAACTCTTTTTTTAACCTTTTTTTTATTTATAAAACCCATTAATAACACTAAACTATTTTTATTACTTTTCAAATGGGCTCAATATTTAAATATCAAATATTAATATACTAATAAATGTTAAAATTATATACAATTAAATTAGAAATAGAAAAAATTTAAGGTGTAAAAAAAATTGAATCTTAACGCTCTTAAAAGATTTGAAAGACTAACTCATGACAATATAGAAAACCAACATGATGTAATACCATTACAAGATGTTAACAGCAAATACCTACAATACCTAGAATATGTTAACTTAATACATGACTTCGTTAACAGAGCAATAATAACAAGATATCCATTCAAATACTGTCATGTAAACCTAATAAATGACCCTAACGAATTTTGCGACTGGGAATTCTACCTAGAAAGTAATGGAACCTTAAATTTCAATAAACTATTAGAAATTCATGATGAAATAGTAGAAATCATAGGAGATTTTTGCCAAGAAAACGATTGTTTAAACGTTTTTGATAAAATAGTATTCGTTGTTTAAACATTCTTTCTTATGATTATATGGTGATATTAATATTATGTACTCTGATGACTTTGAAAAATTCCACCCAAGAACTTATTTAGAATTTTCAAAAATATTATATGAAAATCTAGATAATTATAAAACTTCCGAAGCATTATACTCTGCAGCTAAAAGAACAATAGTAGACAGAATATACCAAGCAAGCTTCCTAATGTTTAGAAGATATATTGAAGAATATTACAATTACCCACCAAACACAGTAAGACCAGAACACGCAGAGAAACTAATAGAAAACGGAGGATTTTTTAAAGGCAGAGATAATAAAAAAATCTACGATTACTTTTACATACTTAAAAAAAATAGATTCCATTGCGAATACTCATTTAAAAAACCAAATACAAATGAAAGTAGCCTTGGATGGTCACTAAAAACAATCGATGAACTATTCATAATAAGTGAACACATCTTCGATTTAATAGAAAAATACGAAGAATAAAACACATTTATTTTTTCTATTCTTATTTATACACTATTTCTTTAACTTAAACAAAAAAATTTTTTTTTTACAGGAGTTTATAAAATTGTCCGAAGATTCAAAAAAACAAATTGTACTAAAAGGAGCAAGAGAACACAACCTTCAAAATATAGATGTATCCTTACCTAGGGACGAATTTGTTGTAGTAACAGGTTTAAGCGGTTCTGGAAAAACAACACTAGCATTTGACACAATATATGCAGAAGGACAAAGAAGATATGTAGAATCATTATCTGCATATGCAAGACAATTTTTAGGACAAATGAAAAAACCAGAAGTCGATTACATAGAAGGATTATCTCCAGCAATAAGTATAGATCAAAAAACAACACGTGAAAATCCAAGATCAACAGTAGGAACAATAACAGAAATCTATGATTACTTACGTTTATTATTTGCAAGAATAGGAATACCGCACTGTCCAAATTGTGGAAGAGAAATATCACAACAAACAATAGGTCAAATTGCAGACAGCATAATAAGTGAAGGTGAAGGAATAAAAATACAATTGCTAGCACCAATGATTGAAGACCGTAAAGGACAACACAAACAAGTATTCGAAGAATTAAGAGAAAAAGGATTTGTTCGTGTAAGAGTCGATGGAGAAATACGTGACTTAGAAGAAGAATTCGACCTAAAGAAAACATATAAACACACAATAGAAGTAGTTGTAGATAGATTAAAAATACGAGAAGGAGTGGACTTTAAAAGAAGACTAACAGACTCACTTCAAACAGCATCTAACTTCGCAGAAGGAAACATGAAAGTCATCTACGATAAAGATGGTGAAGAATACGAAAAAAGATACAGTGAAGACTTTGCATGTCCAGACTGTGGATTAAGCTTTGAAGAATTAACACCAAGAATGTTCAGTTTCAACAGTCCACAAGGAGCATGTCCAGTATGTAATGGAATAGGTGCAAAAATGGAAATGAATCCAGATTTAATAGTGCCTAACCCAGAACTAACACTAAATGAAGGAGCAATAGTACCATGGAGTAAAAACACAAAAGATGGATACTATATACAAATGCTAAGAGCAGTAGCACAACACTATGGATTCAGCATGGACGTACCATTTAAAGACTTATCAAAAGAAGTACAAAACATAATACTATATGGATCAAATGAAAGAGTAGCATTTAAATTCCAAAGAAGAAACCGTTCATACCATGTTAACAGAAAATTTGAAGGAGTAATCTCAAGACTAGAAAGACTCTATGTAGAAACAAAATCAAACTGGAACAGAAAACACATAAAACAATACATGAGTGATAAAGAATGCTCAGAATGTCATGGAAGAAGACTAAAACCAGAAATACTCGCAGTAACTGTAGGAGACTTAAACATAGCAGAAGTATGTGAACTACCAATAAAAGAAAGCTACAAATTCTTCAATGACCTAAAATTAAATGAAAGAGAAATATTCATCGCAAAAGAAATACTAAAAGAAATAAAACAAAGACTAAAATTCCTAGTAGATGTGGGACTAGACTACCTAAACCTTGCAAGATCAAGCGGAACACTCTCAGGAGGAGAAGCACAAAGAATAAGACTAGCAACACAAATAGGATCAGGACTAGTAGGAGTATGCTACATACTAGACGAACCAAGTATAGGACTACACCAAAGAGACAACCAAAAACTAATAGAAGCACTAAAACACTTAAAAGACATAGGAAACAGTCTAATAGTAGTAGAACATGATGAAGAAACAATACTCTCAGCAGATTATGTAATAGACATAGGTCCAGGAGCAGGAGAACACGGTGGAAAAATAATAGCACAAGGAACACCAAAAGACATAATAAACTCCAAAGACAGTATAACAGGACAATACCTCTCAAGAAAAGAAGAAATACCAATACCAAAAGAAAGAAGAGAAGGAAACGGAAAATACATAACAATAAAAGGAGCAAAACAAAACAACCTAAAAGACATAAACGTAAAAATACCACTAGGAGTATTTAACTGTGTAACAGGAGTAAGTGGCTCAGGAAAAAGTAGTCTAGTAAACGAAATACTCTACAAAGGACTAGCAACAATACTAAACAGAAAATACATGTATGCAGGAAAACACGACAAAATAGAAGGCTCCAAAAACATAGATAAAATAATCATAATAGATCAAAAACCAATTGGAAGAACACCAAGAAGTAACCCAGCAACATACATAAACCTCTTTACACCAATAAGAGAACTATTTGCAAAAACACCACTAGCAAAAGCAAGAGGATACAAACCAGGAAGATTCAGCTTCAACGTAAAAGGAGGAAGATGTGAAGCATGTCAAGGAGACGGAATAGTACAAATAGAAATGCACTTCCTTGCTGACGTATTCGTACCATGTGAAGTATGCGGAGGAAAAAGATACAACGAAGAAACACTTGATGTTAGATACAAAGGAAAAAACATCTATGAAGTACTAGAAATGACAGTAGAAGAAGCATTAGAATTCTTTGAAAATGTACCTGGAATCAAAAAGAAACTACAGACATTATATGATGTAGGATTAGGATATATGAGACTAGGACAACCTGCAACCACACTTTCAGGTGGAGAAGCACAAAGAGTAAAACTAGCAAAAGAATTATCCAAAGCAAACACAGGAAACACATTATATATATTAGATGAACCAACAACAGGATTACACTTTGCAGATATAAAAAGACTACTTAAAGTATTAAACAGATTAGTAGATGCAGGAAGTACAGTAGTAGTAATAGAACACAATTTAGATGTTATAAAAACAGCAGATAATATTATAGATTTAGGGCCTGAAGGTGGAGCTGATGGTGGTAATTTAATAGCTACAGGAACTCCAGAAGAAGTAAGTGAATCAGGAACATATACTGGTAATTTCTTAAAAGAAATGTTAACAGATAATATGACTTCTATAGCTCAAGAGCTTATGAAAGAAAACGGGAAATAATTTAATATTTTAGTTTATAATTGCAAAGTTTCATCATTTGCAATTATTTTTTATCTTTTTTTTATACAAAGTTTAAAGTTTATTCATCTTATTGTGAATTTAATTCAATTGATTTATAAGCTAATTTATTTAAGGTTTTTATGAAGTTTTCGTCTACTTCAGTTAATCCTATTTTTTCTTCCCATTCATTATTTATTCTTATAAGGGTGGGAATTATTTCTCTTCCTTTTTCGGTTAGTTTTAGGTGATATTGGCGAGCATCTTTTTTTGATTTTTCTTTTATTAGGTATCCTTCTTTTTCAAGGTTTTTTATTGCTTTTGTTATTCCGCTTTTTGTTAAATGTAAAACTTCGGTTAGTTTTGTTTGGCTTATTGTGCCTTCTCCGAAGATGGTTAAGATACACATTGCTTGTAGTAGGTTTAATCCGTATTCTGCAAATGAATCATTAAGGTATTTTCTGTTATTTTGGTGTAAGACGTATAATATTTCTCCAAAATGTTCATAGGTATGGAATTCTACAACTTTTTCGAGTTTCATTTATTTCACTTATTGTTTATTTTTGTTTTTTGGTAGTATATAATTTTGTTTTCTAGTTTACTTTTTGGTTTCCAGGTTTAGTTTTTTGTTCACTTGTTAATTAGTTTATGGATTAACTGTCGATTTTTTTATTAGTTTTTTTAAACATTTTTCAAAAACATTTATATATGATAATAAAAATATATTTATATCAATCTATCATATAGGAGGTGAAAATACGAAAAGCAAATACTCAATAATAATTTTACTAACACTAATCATTCTAAGCATAAATCTTGTAAATACAGTTTATGCAGAAGATGCAGGAACATTCACAGACTTACAAAGTGATATAGATTCTGCTGGAGGTTCTCTTACCTTAACTAGAAATTACACATATGACAGTTCAGTAGATACAATTACTGAAATTACAATTAATAATCCAATAACAATCAATGGAGATAACTTCACAATAAACGGAAACAACGAAGCAAGAATATTTGTAATCAGCACATCTGATGTAACATTAAACAATATTAACTTTGCAAACGGAAAAGCTACAACATCTGGATCAGGTTATCATGATTGTGGTTCAGCAATAACATTCGATACTACAGCAACAGGATACAATCTTAATATTATTAATTGTGCTTTCACTAATTCATTATCTGATGGTTATGGAGGTGCAGTTTTTAGTAGAGGATTAAATATGAATATTATTAACTGTACCTTTGAAAACAATACTGCTAACAAAAGAGGTGGAGCAGTATATTCAACAGGTAACACATATATTGAAAACACCCTATTTGCCAATAATAATGTAACTAATGCATATAACGTTGGTGAAGGAGGAGCAGTATGGTTAAATACCAAATCCACTATAACTAATTGTACATTTAATGACAATTACGCTTACAAATATGGTGGAGCAGTATATGCAACTGGAGCTAATACAATAATTGGAAAATCTATATTCAAAAACAACAGTGTTGAATATAATGATACATTTAAATGTGGTGGAGCTATCCACATAACTGGACAAAACGATGTAATTGAAAATTGTACTTTTATTGATAACTTAGCTTATAGTCACGGTGGAGCAGTCTACTCTAGTGGCAGAAACTTAAAAGTAAATAATTGTAACTTTACAAATAATACTGCAAGACGTATAGGTTCAAGTCCATTTATACCAGATAATGGAGGTTCAGGTATGTTTATAGATGGTGCATACTCAAATGTTACAAATTGTATATTTGATAATAATAATGCATGGGTCTATAGCATAGGTACTTCAGGATCATTAGGTATAGGTGATGGTGCTAATAATGTCATTGTAGATAATTGTAATTTTACAAATAATACTGCATACTGGTGTGGAGCTATCGTATGGTTAGGTAGTAATGGTATTCTAAACAATTCAAACTTCATAGATAACTCAATTAAATCCACAAGTTACTGTGAAGGTGGAGCAGTCTTTTTTTTCAACCCAAAATTCCATAGTTAATAATTGTTTATTTGATAATAACTCTGGTGGGGCTGGAGGAGCAATATTTTTTGATGGTGATTACCGTAACATATTATTAACAAATTCAACATTTATTAATAATTATGCATGGAGTGATGGTGGAGCAATCCGTGCAGAAGGAGATAATATTACATTATTAGATTCTACCTTTAAAAACAACTTAGCTAGTTCAAAAGGTATTGGGAATTCAGGTTATGGTGGAGCATGTCTATTTTCAAACACAAATACATATATTGAAAATTGTACATTTGAAGATAATTATGCATGGTTTTATGGAGGAGCAATCCAATTCAGATCAAATAATGTCACTATACTAAATTCCTCATTTATTAAAAACACTGCTTATTATGAATATGGTGGAGCAATTTATATCGAGCGTCAACGTAGTAATTACTTAATTGCTAACTGTACATTTGATGGAAATCATGCTCGTGCACAAAATGGTAATGATAAAGGTGGAGGAGCAATTACATCTAATGCAAAGAGTTTAACTATTATTAATGATACTTTCATTAATAATTATGCATTCAGAGATACTGCAAGTACAAAAGGATATGGTGGAGCCATATATCTTCTTTCAACTGCAGATTATACATTAATTGAAGATTCCACATTTGATAAAAATTCAGCAGTTAATGGTGGAGCAATTTATTCTGAAGGTAAGACTACTTCAATAATTAATTGTACATTTACTAATGACCATGCTAATAAGAATGGTGGAGCAATTCATTCTTCTGGTGAAAATATCACTATAATTAACTCTAGTTTTGAAAGAAATGATGCTATATATCAAGGTGGTGCAATTGATGCTGAAGGTAATGTAGTTATAACTAATTGTAACTTTACTGGTAATACTGCACTTTATGCTGGAGCAATAGATTATTATGATGATAATTATGATAATGCTATGAATATTACATATGCTAAATTTAATGGTAATAATGCATCAGACGGTTCAGCTATTTATTTAGATGCCGGTAACCTTTACATTGCTAATACTGAGTTTGGAAAAAATAGGGCAGATAGTGAGGAATTAACTATTGATGTAGATAATTTTTATCATAAAGGTGAAAATGTAACAGTCAATATCTCATTTGAAGGTTGTGACAATATTGCTAATGCAATCTGGAGTGATGAAGATAATCTTGATTGTCTTACATTTAATAATATTACTTATGAAGTAAATATTCTTGGAAGTCATTACATTAGAACATTAGATGCAGTAGATGTTCATCCAGTAGATGGTTATGAAAACTCTAATAATGGTGAAGATATTTGGCAGGATCCATTAGAAGATTCACAATTACTAAATGTTAAAATTACTAATGAAGATGGTGAAGTAATCTTAAGTGAAACTGGTGTTTTAACTGATATTGCTGGAGAAGTAACAAGAGTTTTAGAAAACTTACCAGTTGGAAAATATAAAGTTTACTCAGAGCATATTAGTGATGACTATTACACATATTTTTATGCAACAGCATACTTTGAAATTATTGATGTTTTAAACACAACAAAAACTACTACAGACACTTATGTTACTGTAGGAGATACTGTAACTTATAATATTACAATTAAAAATACTGGTGGTGAAACATTAAGTAATGTTACTGTTGTTGAAAATGCTCCGGAAGGTTTCATATTAGTAGATTATTCTACTGACAAATGGACAACAACCGATAATGTTACTTTCAAATATAATGCAGAAATTGCAGAAAATGAAGTAATCACACTCAAACTAACTTATAATACTACAGTACATGGTAGATTTACTAATACTATAAAAGTTAGCTCTAATGATACTGATGAAATTGAAGTAGAAAGTAATCGTGTTACAGTCCATGATCCAGAACATCCAGTTTATCATCCTAACATGACAGTTACAAAAGTAGCTGAAAATGATACAATATTTGTTGAAGACAAAGCAGTATTTATTATTAATGTAACTAATACTGGAAATGAAAGATTAACAAATGTCTTTGTAATTGAAAACTTTGATGATGAATTAATCTTTGATAACTTCACAAGTATTACTGGTGAATGGAGTCTTAACACAGATAGTGGTGCATATGTATTTACTTTACCATCACTTGGAATTGATAAATCTGCAAGCTTCAAAGTATACTTCAACACTACAAAATCCGGCACATTTACAAATAATGTAACTGTTGGTTTTGAAACAACTACTGAAGCAAATACCACAGCAAATGTTACTGTAGAGAAAGTTCCTACAAATGTTACTGTAGAAAACATTACAGCAATTCCTGGTGAAAATATTACAATACCAATAAATGTTACACCAGCGAATAATAAGACTATTAATGATAATGTAACAGTCACATTCCCAGATGGTACTAATCAAACAATTGAAATAGTTAATGATACAGGTAATGCTACATGGACAGTTCCTGAGAATTACACTGGAGAATATAACATAACTGTAGAGTATGATGGTAATGAAACCTATGAACCATCAAATGGAACAGGAATTATAACTGTCTCATCTAAAATCCCAACACACACAACTGTTGGTAATGTAACTTGCAACCCAGGTGATAATATTACAATACCAGTTACTGTTACTGCTGATGATGGTATTCCATTTAATGGTAAAATCACAGTTGTCTTACCAGACGGTACAAGTAAAACAGTTGAAATAGTGAACGGTAAAGGTAATGTAGATTGGACAGTTCCAGAAGATTATAATGGAGAATATAATGTTCGTGCATCCTATCCTGGAGATGATCATTATTTACCTTCCAATGGTAATGGTTTTATCTATGTTCCAGCATATCCAACTAGTATAACTGTTGGTAATGTAACTTGTAAACCTGGAGATAATGTAACAATTCCTATTACTGTTACTGCTGATGATGGTATTCCATTTAATGGTAAAATCACAGTTGTCTTACCAGATGGTACACGTAAAACTGTTGAAATAGTAAATGGTACAGGAAATGTAGATTGGACAGTTCCACTTAATTACAAAGGAACTTATGATGTTTATGCTTTCTTTGAAGGCAGTGATCATTACTTACCTTCCAATGGAACAGGTTTTGTTAATGTTATTCCAGACCCTAGTCCAGTAAATCCTAGTGAACCATCTAATAAAAAACCAGTTAGTGAAGTTAATATGAATGATAAAGTTACTGGTAATCCATTAATCGCATTACTCGTAGCTTTAGCACTACTTGGTGTCGGTATTAAAAGCAAAAAATAAAATTTAAACAATATTTATTTTTGAGTTTTAAATTTAAAAAACTCAAAAACCTTTTTTTCTATTTTTTTAAAACAATATTACAATATAATAATACACTTTTTTTTTTATTCAAAAATTTTAAATATTATTTAATAGTATAATATTTTTATAGTACTATCAATTTTTTATAAAACAACTTTTTTTGGTGTTTTCTGTGATTTCTAAGGAAGTTATATTATTTGGAAATGAATTTCAATTTAATCAGGATTGTATTAATAATGACTTAGTATTAGTTGAAGATTTTTTTGAAAATATTAAAAAAAATTCTAATACAATTTTAAATGATGAGAAATTAATTAATGATAAAAATTTTGATGAAATTCGTGAAATCCTTATAAATAATAAATCATATTCTGAATTACTATTTTTAAACCGTAAATATAGTTTATTAGATAGTATTAATAGTTTAATTGTTTCTTTAGAAGATTTTGATGAATTCTACGATGAATATTTTGATTTATTAAGAATACAAGAAATTACGGAATATATACTAAATATGAGATATGATGATATCACACTTGAAAATATAATATTTATACAGGATTTATATGATTTATTTTTCAATGTTTTGAGCTTTAAAATTAATCTGATTAAGAAATATGATTTTAAAATTGAAAATAATTTTGAAGATGAATATTTAATTGAATATTTGAAGTTTAAAAACGAATTTCACAAAAGAGATTATTATTTTCTAAAAAATATTTTGAAGATAGACTACCATAATAAGGATGAGTTAATTAATTATTGTAAATTTATGAAGGAATGATTTTGTTTGTGTTCTGATTTATTTGTTGATACTAATATTCCTTTGGCTTATACATTTTTCACAGATCCTTGGCATGATGAATCTGTTGTTGTATTTAATAAAAATGAGAAATTACATTATTCTCTAACAGTAGTAAAAGAATTTGAGCTTAAATATAATCAATTTTTAAATGAACATATTCATTTTTTTACAAAATTAAAATTATGGATAAAAGGCAGTAATAAAAATAATATTTCACAGGATGACTTATTAAAAATTGGTTTATCTCTTAAATTGAAGTATAATTTTGATGAAAATAAGAAAAAATTATGTATTATTCGATTTTGGAAGTATTATGGTTTAAAAAATAAGTATACAAAAACTAAAATGATTTATTTTATTAATATTTTTTTAAATGAAATTAGAGGTATTTTATTCACCCGTAAATTAGAATTCGAGTTTAAAAT
>CAYSIF010000008.1:0-54759 GCA_964431035.1 uncultured Methanobacteriaceae archaeon
TGAGCATTTGAAAAGTAATGTAAAGTCTTGAAAAAAATAGTTTATATGTAAATTACAATTTGTTTCTAATATATCTTATTTCTTATTTTTTTTGTTAATTAATAATTTTGGGATTATTTTTTTCTTTTTTGGAAATTAATATTACATTAAAGCAAATGTTATTAATGGAATATATAATATATTATTATGGAATTTAATTTCTGATGCTCTGTTTGATACTAAAATTCCATATTCTGAGTTATATTTGTTTTTTGAAATTGTTAATTGGCTTTTTGTTTTCTTTCCAATTCCTACTTCTAGTGGAATTACTCTATCCAAATGTTTTATTAGGAAGTCCACTCCTTTTTTATCAACATCATAGAATAGTGCTAATGATTCCATTGATTCATTTGCTAATCTGAATATTTTTGATGCAATTAGGTTTTCTGCAAGTACTGAGAAGCATTTTTCATGGTTGATATCATATCTTCCAACACGATAGTTTATTGCTGTTTTAATTGATGGTGATAAGAATAAGTGTTGTTGTGGTTTTTTAAGCATTTTTCCACTAGATCCATATGCATTTATACTGAATATTAATTGGGATTTTTCTAATATTTCAAGTATCTTTTTTACTGTTTTTGTTGATAGTTCTAGAGATTGTGCTATTTTTGTGTGTGATGTATCTCCTGATTTTTTTGTTGCAAGGTATGTTATTAATCTGAGTATTGTGTTATTTGTAACTTGATTAAATGAATAGAAATCTTTTAAATCGTCTGATACTATTTTTTCTATTACTTCATTTATTAATTGGTATGAGTTTATTTCATTGATGTTTAATGTGAATGGGAAGCTTTGGTAGTGTAAGAATTTTTTAAATTCTAATTTTATATCGTTTTCTAAATCTGATAGTTTGTCTTTTATTTGTTTTTCATATTCTATTGCTTTGTTTATTGATTCTTCATCTCCTCTTAAGATTAAGTATTTGAGGTTGCTTTTTGGTAATTTTATTTTGTGTTTTAAAAGGAGGTATTCTTGGAAGTTGCACGGGAATATTTGTTCTCGGGTGATTCTTCTTGCAGCGTCTGTGTTGAGTTCTAAATCTAATGCTGATGATCCTGTAAATATCATGAAAACATTTGATGTTTTGTCGAATATTAGTTTTGCATATTTTGCCCAGTTTTCATCTAATTGTGCTTCGTCAACAAATAGAAATATTTTTTCGTTGAGTGCTACTGGTGTTTTTTGGTGTTTTTCTTCTATAAATAAGTTGAATATTGTTTTGACATCTGTATTGAATGAGGATTTTAAGTCATGTACATCTAAGTAGAATATATTGTTTTTGTTTATTTTTTTCTCGTTTTTTAGATAGTTGTATAGTTGGTAGAGTATTGTTGTTTTTCCTACTCCTCTTAAACCTGGCATTACTATAAATCTGTGGTAGTATTCTTCTTCAGTTAAGAATTTGTCAACGTGTTTTTTGATTTTGTAGTATTTTAGTCTGTGTTCTTTTGTGTTTTTTAGTTTATTTTTTGTTAGTGTTTTTGTTTCTCTTTGTTTTGCATTGATGTATGTGATTAATTCCTCTTTTGATGCCATTGTTAACCCTCTTAGTATTTTTTTTAGTTGTATTAATTTATTGTTTTTTGTACTATTTAAAAGTATGGGAAGTCTACTTCCAATACCCTTTATAAATACATAGTAAGTACACTTCCAATATCATTTATAAATATATGGGAAGTCTACTTCCAATAAGATTAAAAAATAAAAAAAAGTAGAAAATGTGAAGAAATTGTTTTAAAAAAAGTAAAAGTGTGAGCTTTAATAATTTTTTATATTAAAGCTTCTTCTTGTTGATATTCTTTTGGAAGGGCGCTTCGTGTGCTTCTTACTCCTAGTAGCATTGTTGATAGGTTGTGTATTATTGAGCTGGTTGATGGTGTGATTATTCCTAGTACTCCTAGTAGTATTAGTGTTCCGTTTATTTGAACTATTTTGTTGTAGTTGTCGTCTATTTTGTCTAGCATTCCTGTGCTTAGGTATCTTAGTGTTACTAGGTCGTCTAGTTGGTCTGATAGTAGGGTTATGTCTGCTACTTCTTTTGCTATGTCTGAGGAGTTTCGCATTGCTACGCTTACGTCTGCTGCTGAGAGTGCTGGTGAGTCGTTGATTCCGTCTCCTACCATGATTACTTTGTGGTCTTGTTGTTTGAGTTCGTTTATTATTTCTGCTTTGTCTTCTGGTAGTACTTGGGATCTGTATTGTGTGATTCCTAGTTCTTGTGCTATGGTTTTTGCTGCGTTTTCACTGTCTCCTGTGAGCATTACGATGTTTTCTATGCCTTGTGATTTTAGTTTGCTTATTACGTCGTGTGCTTCTTTTCTTACTGGGTCTGTTATGCAGAGTATTCCTTCTAGTTTTCCGTCTATTGCTAGGTATATTACGCTGTATTTGTCTATGTTTTCTTTTATTATTTTTTCTTGTTTTTTGGTGAGTTTTACTTCTTCGTCTTCTAGTATGAAGTGTTTGCTTCCTATTACGGCTCTTTTGTTGTTGTATTTTGTTGCTATTCCGTGTGCTACTATGTATTCTACTTCGCTGTGGTCTTCTTCGTGTTTTATGTTTTCTTTTTCTGCTTGTTTTACTATTGCTGTTGCTACGCTGTGTGCGAAGTGTTCTTCTATGCATGCTGAGATTTTTAGTACTTCTTCTCTTGTGTATTGGCCGGTTGGTATTACTTTTTCTAGTTTTGGGCTTGCGTTGGTTAGTGTTCCTGTTTTGTCGAATACTATTGTGTCTGCTTTTGCGTATGCTTCTAGGTGTTTTCCGCCTTTTATCATCATTCGGTTATCTGATGCTTCTCGCATTGCTGATATGATTGATAGTGGTGTTGTTAGTTTTATTGCGCATGAGAAGTCTACCATTAGGACTGCCATTGCTTTGGTTATGTTACGGGTTAGTGCGTATACTAGTGCTGTTCCTAGTAGTGTGTATGGTACTAGGCTGTCTGCGAGGTTTTCTGCTTTGCTTTGTATTCCTGCTTTTAGGTCTTCTGATTCTTCTATCATTGTGATGATTTTGTTTAGTCTTGTTTCATCGTTTACTGATAGTGTTTCGATTGTTAGTGTTCCTTCTTCGATTACTGTTCCTGCGTGGACTGTTTTGCCTAGTTTCTTTTCTACTGCGTATGGTTCTCCTGTCATTGATGCTTCGTTGACCATTGCTTCTCCGTCGACGACTTTTCCGTCGATTGGGATTACACTTCCTTTTCTTATTTTTATATGGTCTCCTTTTTGCACTTCTGATAGTGGGTATGATATTTCGGTTTCTTCTCCGTTTTCGTCTTTTGAGATTAGCCATACGGTGTCTACGTTTAGTGCTAGGCTGTCTTTTAGTGCGGTTTTTGTTTTTTGTATTGTGTATTCTTCTAGAAGGTCACTTATTGATAGTAGGAACATCATTGATGCTGCGGATGCGAAGTTTTTTTGTTGCATTGAGAAGAATAGTGCTGTTCCGTCTAGTAGGTCTACGTCGAATTCGAAGCTTGTTAGACTGTCTAGTGCTTTCCATACGTATGGTATTGCACGTACGACAGTCATTATGGTTCTTATTGGTATTGGTACTAGGAATTTTATTGCGTAGTGTTCTACTATTTTTCTTGCTAGTTTTGAGAAGAATTTGTTTCCTTGTTCGTGTTCTAGGTTTTTTGGTGTTGGTTCTGCTTCTTCTATTTCGTAGAGGTTTATTTCTAGTAGTTTGTCGATTATTTGGTCGTGGTATTTTTCTTCTGTGTAGTGTATTAGTATGCTTCCGTTTTTGTGTGATGTTTTTACTAGTTCTATGTAAGGGTTTTCTTCTAGTTTTGCTGCTATCCCATAACCTTCTTTTTCTGTAAATGCGAATCTTCCAGCTTTCACTCTTAGTCTGGTTCTTTTATCGTAGATTATTTTGAATTTCATGAGGGATCTTTTTTTTTAAAAAAGAAGATTTTAATTTATTTTTATTTTATTTTTATTGTGCTTTTGATTTTTTGATTTCTTTTGCGTCTACGTTTATGTCTTCTGCTTCGTCTTTCATATCTTGGAATGCTTCTTCTGCTTCGCTTTTTGCCATGAGGACTTTTGCCATTCCTCTTGCTGCGATTTTTTTGGTTGTTTCGGATTCTATTATGTGTTTTCCGATTAGTCCTGCTGCGATTCCTCCAACGAATAGTAGTGCGTGTTTGTGTTCATATAATTTGTCTAAATCTTTCATTGTTTCTCTATCTCCTTGTATTGATTATTTTTTTTAAGACCTAAAAAAATTAGTTTATTTTTAATAGTTGTTTAGGTATTCCTAAAAAAATTTTTAGGTACAACAAAATATTTATTAAAAATAGTATATAAACTTAATCAAAAATCAAACAAATTAGACTGACCACTAGAAACACTAGCATCAGATGAAACAAAATACTCTTTTATAATAGGCTCAGCAGTCTTAACCATAAAACCATCATCCAAACACCTACACAAATAATCAAAACAAACATCACAAGGAACATTCAAAACATTATCCACACCACTATAAACCCTATTAAAACACTCCTCAACACTATCCAAACCCAACTTATCCATCAAAGACCTGATATTCTTAATACACCTCTTAGCACCATCAAGATCAATACTAACCTCAAAAGGATTCATAACACTAACAAAATAATGCAAACTCTCAAACAAAGCCTCCTCAAACATACCCACATCAGCATAATAAAAAGACTTACGATAAAGATTATCCAAATAATCCCCCTGCCTTTTAGCATTAAAATACTCAATCTCTTTTAAATTAATAAACCTTAAAACAGTATCCTCACCAAACTCACCAAAAGTATCCTCCCAAAAAGACCTAAACTCATCAAAATCAGTAAACCGCAAATAATTAACAAAATAATAAGACAAACCCTTCCTATTTAAAAACTCAAAACCCTTAGCAGTAACAAAATAATCAGGCCAATACCAATCAATATCCACATTCTCACCAATACGATCAATTAAAACCTGCTTTTTACCAGAAACCTTCAAACCATTCTCACGCAAAATACCCTTCAAACCATCAATATTATAATTATCAGCAACAAGACCCCAATTATCATTATCAATCTTATCAGAAATAAAACCCTTATTAATTAAACCATTCTTAATAAACTCCACATAAACATGCTCAGGTTTAAAATGAAAATCCTCACAAGCAAGACTTAAAGGCAAACCCTTCTCAAACAAAAACAAAGCATCAAACAAACGATAATCCAACTCCACATCATCAAAACGCTTAGTAATACTTGTAGGACTAACCTCCTCAAATTTATGCCCCAACATCTGAAGTGTTTCCTCAGTAAGACTTAAATTCAAACCATCATCCTCATCTTCAAAATCATCAAAATCATCTAACTCAGGAATATACTCCAAATTAAAACCACAAGTACCACAAGAAGAGTCTAAAGGATGAACATTAGAAAAACAATAAGGACATAAACGCAAACCCTCTTTTAAAGCATCAAACATACTCTGAATATTAAACTCACCTTCCATATCCATTTGTTCAAAGGCTAAAAAATTCAAACGAGTTAACAAACCTTCAGTTGAAACCTCACCTTCCTCAAACTCAGCAAACAATTGTTTCCTAATCTCAACAATCCTTTCATAACTAACATCAGTCTTATCAATCATATCCTTAAGATAATCAGAAAGCTCATCACCTTCACCTAACAATTCATAAATATTCATATAAGAACTTGGAAGATTATCCCTTAACTCCTCCAAATCATCAATAAAACTAGTATGATTATCTAAAAACAAATTCTTAATACCAATAAAATAATCCAAATTTAAATCTTTACGAGCAGATAAACAATCAAAATCCTTAATATCAGAATATAATGGTTTTGAATATAAAATATCACAAACACCAGGAGTGGAAATATTATTTAAAACAATAGGAGAGCAGATATTTAAATCATAAACAAAACAGGAAATAAAACTATCTTCATCAACATTTATCTCCTTAGAACTACTTAATAAATCATCATAATCCAATATAAAATCAATTGCACTAATAACAATATTATCACTTACAAGCTTTGCAAAACCAAACTTAATAAGCAATTCAACTACACTACGTGGAGGATTATAAATACCAAAACTACTACCAGAACTATACATAGCATCAAATAAATTATAAAACAAACCTTTATGCCTAAATTCTGGTAAAATAAAAATATTAGTCAAATAAAAAGTTAAAGACTCATCTAAATAAAAAGTTGCAAAACCAATAACCTCATCATCTTTAACCTTAATCTCATTAAAAATTGTAGCATCACCAGAGTGAAGTTTAATATCCTCACGTTCCATAGCTTCAACTAAAAATGGATACTTATCATTTAACACATCTTCAAGATTTTCATCTTCCAATTGGAAAAAAGCCATAAATTAACCTTCAAATAATTTAGTAACATCTTTTAAAAGTTCAGGTATATTTAAATTTTGAGTACAAATATCTACACAATTACCACATTCTATACATTCAGATGCTGGTGCATAAGTTGCAGAAGTAGTGCCATATATTGCTTGATTAGATTCTAAACTATACATAGTTTCTGCATTATATAAGTTAAAGAAATCTGGAATTGGAATATTTGCTGGGCAATCTTTAATACAGTATCCGCAAAAGCTACATGGTATTGCTATAGTTTTACGTATTGCTTCAGCCATATCTAGTAAGAAGGAATAATCCCCATTAGTAAATGGTTTTTCAGCTTTAAATGTTTCACAGTTTTCTTTCATTTGTTCAAGGTTACTCATACCACTTAAGACTATACTTACATTTTCACGTGAAGCTGCGAAACGTAATGCCATATCTGGAATGGTTTCTCCTGTTTTATCAAATACTTCTTTAATTTCTTTACTTACATTGGTAAGTGTTCCGCCTTTAATTGGTTCCATTACTATTATATCTACATCATATTTTACACATAGGTCTTTACATTTATGAGCTTGTACCATTGGATCATTCCAGTCAAGGAAGTTTAATTGTAATTGAACAACATCTATAATGTCCCCATATTTTTCAAGTACTTCTTCTAGTAAGTCTGCTTTATCATGGAAACTGAAACCAATTTTATGTGCTTTTCCCTCCTCTTTCATCTTTTTTATAAATTCGAAGGTTTTAGCATTTTCTGCTAGTGGATAAAATGCTTTGTTAATATTATGTATGAGGAATACATCAAAATAATCTATTCCTAAACGTTCTAGCATTATATTGAATAATCTTTCATTATCTTCTGGACCTGTTAATAACCATGTGGGCATTTTATCTGCAATATGATAGGATTCTCGTGGATATCTTTCTATTAGTGCTTTTTTTAATGCATTTTCTGATTTTTCATTATGATATGCATAGGAAGTGTCAAAGTAGTTAAAACCTTGATCCATGTAGTAATCTACCATTTTTGTAAATTCTTCCATATCTATAGTTGCAGGATTGTTTTCATCGGTTACTGGAAGCCTCATTGCTCCAAAACCTAAAATTGCATCTTCGCTCATAAAAAATTTAATACCTCCCAAAAAAACTAAAAAAGTGTTTAACTTAAATTTATTTAACTTGTTACTATTTATTTAAATTTACTATTTTTTTTAAAATTTTATTGAGTGAAGATTTTAGTTTTTTTATCTTCTGAATTTTTTTATTAATTTAGTTATAGGAATTGAGATAAACTGTGAAAATAAGCATGCTATTATTATTGCTGGTGGATAAACTGTGAATCCTATAATATATCCAATGATTAGGATTGTGAAACTTATAACAGCAGGTTTTGAGCTTCCTAGTGCTAATTGTAATGCTATGTTTCCTTTATCTATATTTTTTAGAATATATGCTGAAAGTTGGTTTAATGCAATTACAGAAACAAAGTTTAAACCATATAATCCTTGTGCTAGTGGTGAGTAGAAGTTTTCTGCTACAAATGTTGTAAGGTATGGTAAAAATGATAGGATTAATAATGAGATTCCATCAATCCATAATATTTTATAATCAATTCTGTTTACAAGTGAAAATAGGTTTTGATGATAATTCCAGAAGTTGAAACATGCAATAAAACTTACTGCATATGTTATGAATTCTAGCCTGTATTCGAATAGTGATGTCCATGTTCCTTGGCTTGCTAGTGGTATTTCTAGTACGATTATGGTTATGATTATTGCAAGAACTGCGTCGATTAGTGCTTCGAATCTTTCACTGTTCATGCTTCATCACTCCGTTGTCTGTTACGTCTTGATAGGATTAACCATAAGATTATTGATACAAAACATGAAAGATAAATTGCAGGTACATATATTGTGTATGAGATTACAAATCCTATTATTTGGATTGCAAGTGGTATGTTCATCCAATTATTTGATTGATCTAATGCTTTTAGTTTTTTATTGTATGGATCACTTCTAAATACTGTTTTTACTGAAATATTGCTTAGTATGTTTGATGAGACAAATATTAAACCAAACATTGTTTCTGCTGGAAGTGAGTTCACATGTCTTGCAAGCCATATTGTAAAGTATGGTAAAAGTGATAAGATGAATAGTAATATTCCATGTACTGCAATTACTCTATTGTCTATTTCATCTACTAGTTGGAATAGGTTATGATTATTGTACCATGTATTATAGATTATTAGAAAGCTTACTGCATATGCGACATACATTGCACGTAAATCCCATATTGCTGTAAGTGTTGGTTCTACAGGTTGTGGGATTTTTAAAATAAGTACTGTCATTACTATTGCAAGTATTGCATCAGCGAATGTTTCGAATCTATCCGTTTTCATAATTCAAAAAAAAGTTTTTTTTATCTGTCTTTTAGGAGAAGTTTGTATCCGCAGACTTCTGTTATGTAGTCATCGTTTAGGTTTATTACATGTGGTATTCTTTCAAGGTTGAATTCTTCTACTATTTCTGGTACGAATTCGTTTTCAAACCATGCTCGTAGTTCATCTAATCCTTTTTCTTCTTCTTTTTTTAATGTTGGCATGGATTCTTCTAGTTTCTGAGTTAGTGCTTCTTTTGGTAGTTTTGTTTTTGTTTCGTAGAATCTTGTAAAGAGTGAGTATCCTTCGATTTCTAAGTAAACTTTATAGTATCCTTTTGTTGAGTCTATCATTATTATTTTTTCTCCTAAAAAAAAATTTTTTTATTTTACACACCCTTTGTATATATTGAATATTTTTTCTATTTTTAAATATTTAATTATTTTTATTTAAAATTTTTTTTATAGATTTTCTTTGAAGAATTCTTCTAGTTTACTTGTTACTGTGTCTATGTATTCTTTAACCCAGTATGTTTGTATGTGTGTTGCTCCTTTAATTAGTAATAGTTCTTTATTTTCTGTGTTTGTTGCTTTTTGGAATGCTGAGTCTGTCATGTATTTTGTGTCTGCTTTGTCTCCTGCCATCATTAGTAAGGGTTGGTTTATTAAGTCCATTCTATCATCTACATCAAATGCTAATAGTTTTGGTAGGGATTCTGTTGTGTATCTTGCATTTGAATTTGGATGTTTGTGTGTTATTCCATAGTATTCTACACCGTCACGGTATAGGCCTTCTGGAAGTGTTTTCATTAGTTCTCGTGTTTCTTCTTCTGTCATTTCAGGGGTTTCCCCTTCATAAATGATTTCACCTTTTAATAGTTTGTTTCTTGCTTCTGCTCCTTTTTGAAGTCTTTCATTTATTCCGTTTGTATCTGAGTCTAGGAATCCGTTTCTTCTTATTCTTCCTGTGTTAAACATTGATAAGACTGCTACTGCTTTTATTCTTTTGTCTTCTTGTGCTGCAGCTAATGTGTATCCTGCTCCTCCACATATTCCAAGTGATCCTATTTTTTCCGTGTTTACATATTCTAATGTGGTTAGGTAATCTATCATTCCTGAAATATCTTCTATCCTGTTTTCTGGATAGTCCCTGTTTCTTGGTTCGCCTTGGCTTCCTCCTTGATAGCGAGCATCTGAGGCTAATGTGATGTATCCTAGTTCTGCAAGTTTTTGTGCATATAATCCTGCTACTTGTTCTTTACATCCCCCATTAGGATGTGCAACACTTATTGCAGAATATTTTTCATCCTTATTAAAGTTGGCAGGTAAATATAAGTTTCCTTCTACTTCTATTCCTCCAACAGTATAATTTACTTGTTTTATATTTACTTCCCCAGGTTTATTTTCAGTTATATGATTTTCATATACAAGATTAAGATTACTTACCATAAGTTTTACCCTTCTAAAAAAAAAAATTTTTCTAAAATTATTTAATGTATAATATTTTTTATATATTTGATATAATAATTTTTATTTAAAATAAAAAATATAAACTATGTTTAGTGAAAAATAGTATGAAATTAATAGTTCAAAGAGTTACAAATGCGAAAGTTGAAGTTGATGGTGAAACTACTGGAGAAATACAGGAAGGATTAATGGTTCTTGTTGGATTTGGAGAAAATGATACAGAAAAAGAAGCAGATTATCTAGCAGGAAAACTTACAAAACTTAGAATATTTCCAGATGAAAATAACCGTATGAACCGTTCAGTTCAAGATATTAATGGTAAATTATTACTTGTTCCACAATTCACATTATATGCTTCAACAAAAAAGAACAGACCCTCATTTCATAAAGCATTAAGTCCAGATAAAGCCACTGTTTTATTTGATTATTTTAAAGAAAAATGTGGAGAAATTGTACCTGTAGAATCTGGCGTGTTTGGTGCTTATATGAATGTTAGTTTATTAAATAATGGTCCTGTAACTATAACACTTGAAAAAGAAAACATTTAAACCAATATTATTATATCCTTGCAAGATAATTAATAGGATTTAGTATCTTCTTTTTTATAAAATATAATCACTTCATCCATTATTTTATTTAAAAATCTTTATTATAACTATTTGATGAGATTAAATCAACATGACAGTTAAATTCCTTTTCTAAATCATTTATTAGAGACATATATTTAATTAATGAATTAACATCCTCATCATCCATTATAAAATCTAAATCACTATCTTTTGTTGCTTCATCTTTAGCATATGATCCAAAAAGACCTAAACTATTTACCCATTTAACTGCTATTGGAATAGTTCTTTTTTTAATATCGTCAAATGTTAAAATCATAATATTGTATTGTTTTTTATATTTTTACATATTTTGTTGTAGTCGCAATAGTTGCAGTTGTGTTCTTCTTTTGGTTGTTTTGGGAATTCTCCTTGGATTATTTTTTCTGCTACTGTTTCTAAGTCTTCATTTACGTGTTGTATTTTTTCTATGTCTACTGGCATTTCTACTTCTGCATTGTTTTTTAGTGCTAGTATTGATAGGCCTGTTATTTGGTAGTGTGCATATTTTGGCATTTCTTTTATGGA
Organism: uncultured Methanobacteriaceae archaeon; assembly: GCA_964431035.1. GTDB lineage: Archaea > Methanobacteriota > Methanobacteria > Methanobacteriales > Methanobacteriaceae > Methanobrevibacter_A. Next base: position 11,409 of record CAYSIF010000008.1, read on the forward strand.
ATTATAGTATACATATAACTGTCTTGCATAGTTTTCTTTATGATTTACAACATTGTCTTTTTCCGTGTTTTTGTAGTCAATTATTTTAAGTGTTCCATCAGGTTTTTCAATTACAAGGTCGATGAAACCATTTAAACGATAGTGTTTATGTGATAAGTTAAATGGGATTTCAGTACCAACAACCTTAAAATTACTACCAAAATTATCCCAATAATCTGCAACATTTTTACGAATATCTCGAATATTTTCATCATCTTCATTTTTAACATCAAATTTATCAAAAACATTCTCAATTTCCTGAGAGATAATATCAGAGTTTACAGTTTCAATACCAGAATCCTTACTTATATTTCCAAGATTTTCAAGTATCTCATGAATAATAGTACCATGAATTAAAACCTCTTTTGTAGGTAACATTAAACCATGAATACTATCTAATTTAAACCTATAAGGACAGAATAAATAATTATTATATCTTGAAAAGCTTAAATCAATAATTTCACCTAAACCTTTATGAGTAAGATGTTGACAAGATGGTAAATTATCATAGTTTAACTTTTCAAACTCATCAAATTCTTTTAATTTCCCTATAAAACTTGATGATTTTATAAATTTTTTATCTTCTGTGTCTTCATGTGGAATACTTGAAAGAACTAGAAGGTCTCTTGCACGAGTCATTGCAACATAAATAACACGTTCTTCTTCCCTCATGTATACTTCTTCATCATTTCCATCATGATTTTTATATTTAAAGAACTTGTTTGGAAGAATATTGTAATTAGTGAAGAATCCATATTTGCTTTTAACTTCTGGTTTTTCTTTATATTTTCTTGGGAATTTATCTTCTTCAAATGAGGGTAAAATAACAACTGGGAATTCTAAACCTTTAGCTTTATGAATAGTTAAAATATTAACACCAGTATCTGTATCTTCCTCAACAGAAGCAGAATACAGTTTTAAGAAACTGTTTAAATACCATATGAAACCATTTAAATCATGTTTATCTACAATTTCTTCATAATTATGAATGATACGTGTGAAGTATGCAATATTAGAGATTTGGTTTTCAGATATTTTATGGAAGTAATCTCCAAGTAAATCATATAATAAACTTAAAATACTATAATCATTATCTTCATAAAATTCTTTTTTAAGATTGTTTAAGTTTAAAATAAAATTAATATCATTTGTATTTGTAAAACCTAACTCTTTTAACCCTTTTTCGCCTAAGTTGCTTAAATCATGCACTAAATCTTTAGCTCTTTTAAATACTTCTGATAATACTTCATCTTTTTCATCAAAAATCTTATTAAATGATCGTCTTTTACTTGAGCCTTCAAAGTTAGGTGATACTTCATTTTCTATTTTAATAATATTTCCTTGATATTCATCTTCAATTTCAGATAAGATTTTAACAGATTCAGGAGAAAAAGCGTAAAATTCTTTAAAAGTGTCACTTGTAAAGAATTTAAGGTTTAACCATTCTTTTTCAAAACTTGTGAAAACTGGAGGGTTAATTCTTCTAATATATGATAATAATGCTACACATATTTTAATTTCATTTACATCTTCTAGTTTTTCTGGAACATCCAAGTTAAATGGAATATTATTTTCTTCTAGAACATCTAATTTTCTCCCAATACTTAAACCATTAACAGAATTCATATTACGGAAGAGTATACCAACATCTGAGTATTTTTCAATTTTACCATTATCTTTAAGATGGTTAATTAATTTACTAATATTTGAAAATTCAATATCTTTAACCTCATTTCTGAAATTTCTAATTTTAAATGGTTCCTGTGATTCTTCTTTTAATGTTTCAATTGGTACATTGTTTTCATGTTTTTTTAGTGTATCTGGCATGTTTTCTAGGTAGAATATTTTTCCACCATCTCCACGGTAGGATTTTAAATCTTTGGAGTATTCTTTGCTACGGTATTTTTTAATGAATTTTTCTGTGAAGTTAACTATTTCTGATTTAGAACGATAATTTGTATCTAGTACTATTGGTTTGCAATTGTTTTTATTTGCAAATTCTGAAAAGTATGTTGAATTGGATCCTCTGAATCCATATATGCTTTGATCTGCATCTCCTACTACTGTGAATGTTTCTATTGGATAGTTTTCTATTAGTGCATCGAATATTCTATCTTGTATTGGATCTATGTCTTGGTATTCATCTACTAGTATGTTTTTAAATGGGAAGTCTTTTATTTTATCTGATTCTAAAAATTCACATGCTCGTATTTGTAGGAAATTATAATCAATAAGATTATCCTTTTTAAGTAGTTTTAGGAATTTTGGATAGGATAATACTATTTTTTTAAGTTTTGCATTGTACCAGTCCTCTTTGAAGTTTTCTTTAACTTCATCTTGTGGGAAGTTTATTACTTCACCATTACCATTTTTCTCTAAATGATCTATGAAGTCTAGGTATTCTTTGCTTACTGGATATTCTTCTTTTATATATTCTAATAATTTTTCATAGTCTTCTATTTCAAATACTGTGAATTCATTGTATAAGTCTAGGACTTTTACTAGTTCACTTCCACCCATGTATGCTTCACTATGAAATCCAAGTTTCTTTTTGTTTTTTCTAAGAAACATTATCATTCTTTCGTTAAACTCATCATCACTAGTTAATAGTTTGTATTGTGTTTCATCATATTCATCTAGTATTTTTTTACAGAAACTATGAATTGTGCTTATTTGCATGTGACTTAAGGTTTTTTCACTTATATCCTCATCTTCTAATAGTCTTAGTTTTAGTTCATCTGTTGCTTTGTTTGTAAATGTGATTACTAGTAGTGTTTCTGGATTGATTCCTTTTTTTAGTAAGTATTTTATCCTCTCTATTAGTACACGTGTTTTTCCTGCTCCAGGTCCTGCATCTATTAGTGTGAATTTTTCATCAGATTTTATTGCTATATTTTGACTTTCATTTGAAACTAACATAGAAAAAAATTGCCTCCCATTATTTAATTTTTTTTATTTAGTGGTGGTGTCTGGCTTCATAATATTCATCATAATAATAATCATAGTAGTCGTCATAGTCGTCTCCATAGCCACTACTACTGTGTGAGCTTCCACTACTACTACTGCTACTGTGTGAGTAACTTGGACTGTAACTACTGTAACTTGAACTGTGATATGTGCTAGTGTTGTGATCTGGGAAGAGATATCCCCATGCCATTGCTATTAAAAATATTCCTATACAACAGCAACATATTCCTTTACATAAATCATCATCCATATTCTTTAAAACCCCCCAACGTATATGTAGAATTTAAATGCTTTAACAAAAATACCTAATCCTAAGCCACCAAGCAAACCAGTAACAAGTCTTAAAGTATTATTACTTTCACGATATCCTAAATATTGTGTTAAACCATCAACTCCTGCAGGAACATTAAGTAAAATACTGAAAAGCACCATACTCCAAGAGTAATCCACATAGAAAAAGTAAGTGTATATAAAATATGCAAAAATACTTATATAGTATCCTGTGCATCTACTACAAACTGGAAACTGATGGTCTGCTATAAAAAAGCTACGTTCCGGTTTTCTGTGACAAATATAATCAAAAATCATATAAAAACCTCTTTACATACTCACCCAAAAAAGAAAGAATTTAATATTTTTTTATAAAAATTAATATAGATTTTTTAATATATATTGTTTAGGTTTAAATTGCTTTCATAATACCAACAATGAAAATTTCTATTTTTCATATAATTCCTTTTCTAAGTCTAAAGCATTTGTTTCATAACCTAAGTCAATGAATCCACATGCATCATCAATGTTTTCTTTACTGAAATCATAAGATTTGATTTTGAAATAGATATAATATAAACTATTAACAAAGCCATAATATTGTCTTTCTTCTGGCCCTATATGATATAAAATCTTATATTTAACCATATCATTTAAGAAATTATCTATTACACTTAACTTTTCATCATCAGATATTTCTTCTAAATCTTTCTTATTAAAACTATTTAATTTATTATTTCCTAATTTTAACAATAATGAATCATAATTTAGTTTAGATATTAGATTTAAAACGGATCTCATCTCTTTTTTACCAATTTCATTTATGGCTTCCATAACTCCTTTTAAAGCTATATCTCCAGTAATTTCATCTTTATCATTTAACCAAAAGGTAGAATCTCCAATTTGTTGCATAATTAAAGGCAAACCATTAGAAAACTTAGTGAAGATATTTAATGCCTCATCACTACATTTAATATATCCTTTTTCAAATGTATCTTTGAAAAAATCTTTCACTTCATCATCACTGAAAGGAAGTAAATCTTCCTGATTAAATATACGGCCAAAAGATGGTTCTTTAAGAACAAACTCCTCAAGTTTTAATGGATAACTTGCAAATAATATGTATAATTTAAGATTTAAATTATCTTTTACTGCAATAGAATCTGCAAAATTTTTATACCAATCTACAAAACGTTTAGATTCAGTTAAACCATTAATATCATCAATAACAAGAAATATGCCATTTTCTTTATTTAATTTATTGATTAAATTTTGCATATAATATGGAAAATTTTTAATAATATTATCTGAATCATCAGCTGTGGTTTTAAACTTGAATTTAACTACTTTAAAATCTAAACTTTCTATATTACCAAATATTTCTTTAACTAATTCTTTTACATCATTAGTTGGTATTTTTTCAAGTATTTCATTTATTATAGCATCAACTAATTCATTTAATGTATTAATACCTTTAACTGAAACATAAATTCCAGTCATGCCGAATTTTTCCTCAGCACATTTCATTGTAAATTTTGCAAGAGATGTTTTACCAATACCCATATCTCCTGTTAAAAAGAAATGTTGAGTTTTAGATGAAGTAGCTAGATTTGTATATCTTAAAATCTTATTAACACTAGAAACTCTTCCTTTAAAATTTTCTGGTGAAACAGGTTGCCTAACTTCAAAATAAGTTTCTTTATCTAATGTATCATATTCAAGCATAAATAACCCACATCAAACTTTCTTTTATATTTATTCTGATTTTTATAATGAATTTAATTATAATTATGTTTTAAAATATTATCCTCACCTTGTATACACACACCTATTAAATTTATGCGCATAAATACGTATATACATATAATATTTTTCATTAAAATGATTATTTTTTTATTCCATTACAATATTAGACATGTTAAAAGGTCTTTTATCCTCAAAAATCACTTTTCCATCATGTATTATAACAATTTTGAAATGGGTGACATTTAATAATTCTCTAGACCAGAATGTTGAATAACCGCTATACATTTCAACATCACCATGATAATTACTATTACTATAATACTCACCGTTACGATAGCCCTCATCAACAATCATTACATCAGTTTTATTATTTATTAATTCCCCATTATGTTCATATTGGATTAATTCATCACCATTATACAAATAAGTTACAACTTCCGATCCAATAAGATCCTTTGAAACACCATCTAAATTAAAAAAGATTCTATAAGCATAACGACTATCTGAGTCCTCATCAACATATTTATCATTTATATAATCCCCAATTTCTGTTTCAAAACTATGAAACGTAATACTTTCACCAATAGTACTTGGTGAATTAGAAATAGTACCTCCTGTACCAAAATTACTAGGTACATGAATAGTGTAACTTGCAATAAAAATACCACATATTATTATAAAAATAAGACATATCCATAGAAAAATCATAGTAGGTGTGCCCATAGATTTATGATAATCTATATATCCTTCTTTAATAATTTCACGGCGTGTTTTATAATTTTCATCAAATCCACAGTTAGGACAATCCATATCAGGAATTGGTAATTCTGCACCACATTTTCTGCATTTTTTAGTCATTATTAAAAGTTCCCCCTTTTTCAATTCTAGATACATTAGAAGATATTATTATATTTGTCTTTTAAAATTTGAAGATATGATTTGTAAATTTAATCATACAATAAGAACCGTTCATACAGAGATATTGTAAGGGTACCCACACCTTCTACATTTTTTTACGCATAAAAAGAAGTATGTTAATATATCTATATAAATATATATTAAAATTGTTACATCACATACAAAGTGGGTGAATGATAATGAAACTGAATTTTTTTATTATTACACTTATTATTGTTTTTTCATATTATATAATAAAAGATATCATTATACCATTAATACAATTATTATGGGAGTTAATTAGAGATGGAACAAAGGGTACAGTGCATTTAACTGAAGAAGCAGTTGAATATGCAGTTAATTATCCTGAAAAAAGAAGAAGTAAAAAGATATTTAATAAAATCCAAATACCTGATTTATTAAAAGAAATTGATAAATTAGACTTAAATATCCAGCTTAAACAATTATTAAAGGATGTATTAACTAAATACAATGATGAGAAGCATTATGCGAAAATAGATGCATATTACAAATTAAGAAACTTATATGATTGTATTGAAAAATTAAACCTAAAAGATACCTATAAAAATGTATTATATAATTTTTTAATTAAACATTATACTGTTCGTAATAGGGATTCCATACAAAATGACTATCAAATCTTAAAAACTTGGTGTTTTAACTTTAATAATTTAATAACAATACCTGAAAATGAAGAAAAGGCTTATAGATTCTTATTAAGAGAAACATCCAACCTAATGCCAAGTGGTGAACTTTTTAACAGACATGTAACTGAAAAATTCAATAAATTTATAGATGAAGAGAAAATAAAATCAGATGCTAATAAATTTAATAATAATGTTAAACCATTGAATATGCGAAAAGAAAGTGAGGAATTATTAAAAGAATTTATAGAGAGATATGGAGATAATTCAGAATCATTTAATGCATTAAAAAGAGCATGTGAAAATATAGATCAAACAAGTGATGATTATAAGAGAGATTTAAAAGTGAAATATGTGCATTCTCAATTTGAACTTATAAATAAGAATCCGGAAAAGTTTGAGGAGAAATTTAAGGAAATTTTAGAAACTAATCCCCATTTACAATAAGATTTTGGATATATTAAACTTTTATTCTATTTCTTCGTTTAATATTTTTTCAGTTATTATTGTAGCTGATTCTACAATTTTTGGACAGAATTCTGTGAATAGATTGTTTTCTTTTGCAAATTGAACTCCTTCTTTTGTGGAGATGTCACATTTTAGTAGTTCGTTACAAATATAGGAACCATTTTCTTTTTTAAATTCGTTTAGAAATTTATCGCAGACTTTATCTGATTTGATTTTGCTTTCTGTGTCATCTGCTTTGCTTTTACCGTATTTTAGTCCTAGGACCATTAGTGCTCCTGTGCATGCTCCGCAGACTTCTCCTTTTCTCATTCCGCTTCCAAAGCAGCTTCCTATTTTTAATGCTTGTTCTTGAGGTAATCCATATTCTTGTGAGAATGCTGCAAATACTGCTTGTGAGCATTGGAATTTATTTTTGAAATATTTTAATGCTATTTCTACATACGTCATAGTTAATTAATCTTTTATTTTTAGTATTTTAATATTTTTGTTTAGAAAAAGTTTATTAAATTAATTGTAGAAAAAAATAAAAAAAGATTATGTAAAAAAAGAGTTTGAGATTGGATAAAAAAAATGAAATTCCAATCTAAAAAAAATGTTTTAGTTTTATTTTTTTCTTCTAATACCAACACCTAATAATGTTAATGCTGCAAGTAATGGTATTAATGGATTACCTGTAACTTTATTATTAGAACCAATATTAACTGTTTTAGTTTGATTTGTTGGTTTAGGAGTATCTGGGATAATGATAACTTGAATTGTTGTATTTGTTGCTGAATAATATCCATTTCCTTCATATGATAGGTAAATTTCATATGTGCCTTTATAATTTTTAGGAACAGTCCAGTTTATGTTACTTTTACCATTGATTATTTCGATTGTTTGATTAGTGCCATCAGGTAAAATAACTGTTATATTACCATTAAATTGTGTATTATCATTAGTTGTGACTGTTACTGGTATTGTTATGTTATCTAGTGGTTTGCAGGTTATATTAGTAACAATAATTTTTGTTGAAACTAGTGAAACGTTAATGAAACCTGTACCATTAGCTGGCAAGTAAGATTGATTTCCTTCGAAGTTTACATTAACTTCAAATGTGCCATCATATCCTTTGGGAATAGTCCAATTTATGATACCTTTACCGTTGATGATTTGAATTGTTTGGTTTGTATCATCTGGTAAGTTTACGGTTAGATTTCCATTGAATGTGATATTATTCGCTGTTGTTATATTTATTGGTATTGTTATATTATCCATTGGTTTGCATGTTATATTTCCTACATTTATTTGTATTGGAAATTTAGGGATAGCAATAATAATTCCTATAGTCTTTGAGGATTTGTAAGTTTCACTACCGTTATATTCTACTGTAATGTTATATTTTCCATTATAATTTTTTGGAATGGCCCATTTTAGGTTACCTGTTCCATTTATAATTTCTACAGTTTGGTTTGTGTTATCTGGTAGGTGAACTGTTACATTATCATTGAATAGTGTGTTGTCTTCGGTTGTGGCTTTTATTTGTATTGTGATGTTTTTTCCTGGTTCAGTTGTGATATTTTCAACTGTGAGATTTGTAGAAATCTTTTTTACAGTGATATTTGCTTCTGCATTTGCTTTAATTATTGTTTGGTAGCCAGCTATAGCATTATTTTTAAAGGTACCTTCTTTTGTTGTGTTGAAGTATATTTTGAAGCTTGCAGAGTTGCCGATTCTTAGTGAAGGGATACTGAATACATAATTATTATTTTCAATATTAAGACTCCAGTCTCCAACAATACTTGTGAAATTATCAATGATTAATTCTTCATCAAATTTTTCAATTACAAAGACTTTTGTTAATCGTTCATCTCCTGAGTTAGTCACGTTAATAACAAAAACTGCTTTATCCCTAACAAAAACAGTACTGTTTTCAGTTACTTTATTCACGGTCATATTAGGATGATGAACCGGAGTGACTGGATTATTAACAGTAACATCATTACTTTTTATTTCAATTTTATCTGTAATATTGGAACGAATATTTATTGTATTTGTGTATTTTCCTTCTTTTGTTGCTGTAAATGTTAATGTGAGTGTGATTGTTTCATTAGGATTAAGATTATCCTTATATGTGAATGTATCATTATTTGTCATATTCCAAGAATCACTAGAATAATTAGCCAGTACAAATCCTTCTGGAGTGTTTTCAACAACTGTAATATTACTTACTGTATCATTATGCATATTTTTTATTGTGATTGTGTAAGTTACATTATCACTAATATTAACTTGAGTATTATTAGTTGTTTTTGTAATGTTTAAAATATTAACTACTTCAAAATATTCTGTTGCATTAATTTCTGTGTAGTATGCATCGTTTAAGTGGCTTGCATAAACTTTATAAACACCGATTGCTGGATTTTCTAAAAATGTTGTTACACTTCCGGCAATATCGGTTATATTTCCAGTTCCACTTAATATTATATTATCATGTTCATCTGTGATTTTGTAATTTAATAGTTGTGCATTTTCAAGAGTATCTTGCCAGATATATTCCCCATTATTTGAAGCCTCATAGCCGAGTACTGGATGTGTGTCAGTAGTATCTGTAGTTTTATTAGATAAAGTTCCTGAAATATATACTTCATAAGTAATATTATTTACAGTAACATAATCTGGATCATCATTATCATTCCATATTGCATTTGCAATATTATCACCTCCTTTAAAGGAGATATTAATTGTTACATTCTCATTAGGATGATATAAATCTCCAACATCAATTGTTAAACTAGTACTTTTTGCTTGATTTTTTCCAAATACTGTATCAGCTATGTATAATTCAGCATCTTCATCAAGGAAAATAGCTGAACCTTTAGTCGCATTATTACCATCAAATTTAGATGAAATGATGGTTAATAATGAATATGGCATATATACATCTATTGCTCCAGCATATTTAGCTGTATTGTCAATGAAACTTGAATTAATTATAGTTACATCTTCACCTTGAGCGTAAAATGCACCAGCCCATGAATTAGCAGTGTTTGAAATAAAAGTAGAATTATGAATTTCTAAACCATCACCACTAAATTCCATAGCACCACCAAAATTAGCAGAATTATCTGTGAAACTTGAATTTGTGATAATTATATCTGTACCGCTAAAACTAACTGCTCCACCATCTGTTTCAGCATTATTTGAACTGAATGTGGAGTTAAAAATTGTTAAAGTCTCTCCATCAAAAACTACAGCACCACCATTACTTTCTTCCGCTTTATTACTATTAAAAGTGGAAAGTCCAATTATTGTATTAGTTTCAAAATAGTCAATAAAAATTGCACCACCACTTCCAGCAACATTATTATTAAAAGTAGAATTAAGTATAGAATTATCGCTACCTTCAGAATAAATTGCTCCACCGTGTACTCCTACAGAACTATTTTCAAAAATAGAATCTTTAATTTGCATATTACTTCCAGCATTATATATTGAACCACCATTTCCAGTAGCATTATTTAAAGTAAATGTAGAATTAAAAACTCTTAAACTATCACCAAGGAAGTATATAGCTCCAGCATCAGTGCCTGCATGATTTTTATTAAAAGTGGAATTAAATATTGAGATGTTATCACTAAGTGAATTAATTGCTCCACCTACAAATAATGCCGTATTATTTTCAAAAATAGAATCCACAATTAAAGCGTTATTTCCATTTGTAAGGATGTGAATTGCACCACCAAAACCATAATTACTAGTTTCATCTACAAAATTATTAGTAAATGTGCTGTTGATTATGTGTACATTTTTTGCATTAGAAGTGATTGCACCACCTCCTCTATTACGATTCTCAACATGTTTTACTGCATTGTAGTTTCTATCAAATGAACAATTATTGATTGTGAAGTTTTCATTTCCATTTAAATTGATTGCACCACCATAATCTCGATTAACACCATTGTTCTTAAATGAAGAATCTGTGATTGTGGAATTGAATCCTTTAAATTCTATTGCACCGCCTGATTTGTGTGCATAATTATTTTCAAAGGTACAATTTTTTATGTTAGATATATTGTCTAGCCATAATGCTCCACCTTCACCAATGTCATATTCTGTGTAGAATGTTTTTGCAGTTACATTATTATTGATGAATTTGGAGTTTTCTATGTTTGTTTTACCTTTGGAATATACTGCACCTCCTCGTCTGTTTGCAATATTGTTTTCGAATTTACAATTTATAATATTGAGTGTTAATCCTTGACTAAAGATTGCACCACCGTTTGAGTATGAAAATGAATTGTAGAAAGTACAATTTGTAATATTGAGATTATCGTATCCGTGTTCTTGTGGATCGAATGTTATGAGTGAACCAGAGTCTTGATAGTTATTAGTTCCATTTGCATATCCATTTATAAAATTGATATTGTTTAGGTTTACATTGGAAGCATTGATTATGAATATTTTTGATTCGTTATTTCCATTTATTGTGAAGTTGTTTCCGTTTATTGTGATTGTTTTATTGATTGTGATTTCTTTGATTGCATCTGTTGAGTTGTCATATGTGTAGTTTTTAGTTAGGTTGATTGTGTCTGTTGCTGTGTTTATTTCATTTTGAAGATCTGTGAAAGTGCCTGGGTCTGTAGGACCTGTTGCATTTATTGGATTTGTACTTAAACATATTAAGACTATAAAAATTAATATTGCATATTTCCATTTCGTATCTTCACCTCCCGTAAAATCGATTATATTAAATTTTATTTAAAATAGTATATAAAATTTAAATTTTGTTTAGAAAATATTATGAATTATGATATTTTAATAAAATATATGTATTAAAAATGAACAATGTATAATTATTAATAACAACTATATACAAATAAATAAAAATTAAATAAAAAACTAAAACTTGATAACAGTACTTAAAAATACCAATGAATAAACAAATAGAATTAAAATATAAAATAAACAAAATAAAGAGATAAAAACAAATAAAGAACAAAAATCATGCCAATATTACAAAAAAGAACTAAAAAGTACAATATTAAAAAAAAATCAAAACTAAAATATTAAAAAAAGATACAATAAAACACAAATAAATAAAAAAAATAAAAAAAGAAAGAAATAGAAACGAGTATTTTTTTAGTATAATACTCGTATTAGGTTTTCGACCATGATTAGCCGTCCCGAACTTGGGTCTCTGTAGACTTTTCCCATTTCGGTGTATCCTTGTCCTGATTGGTTGTTTATGTCTGGTGTTTCGTTTAGTTGTTGTCCTTGGTCTATTTGGACTACTTGTTGCATTGCGTTCATTGCGTCTTGTTTTTCTTCTTGTGTTAAGTCTTCGTTGAAGACTATGTCTTGCATGTTCCAGCTTAGAACTAGGAATACGAGTAGGCCTACTGCTATTACTAGCATTGCATCTACTAGGTTTGCTACTCCTGCCATTGGGTCTTCTTCTTGGTTGTTTAGTCTTTCGCGTCTTCTTCGACGAACCATTTTTCTTATTCCTCTTGTGTGAATTGTTCTATTTTATCTAGTACTACATCTGATAGTGTGTCTAGGTTTGATAGGTATTCGTCGTACCATCGTCTGCGGATTTTTGAGACGACGTATGCTATTGCTCCTGATCCGATTCCTACTACTGTTGTGTTGAATGCTACGATGATTGCTTGTGATAGGGTTGTTACGTCTCCTGTTCCTAGTGCTGCTAGTCCCGGTCCCATTGGTATTAATGTTCCCATTAGTCCTAGTGTTGGTCCTATTCTTGTGATTATGTCTGTTTTTTCTAGGGTTTTTGAGATTTTGTCTTCTTCTTTGTCTACGAATTTTCTTGCTAGTGCTATTCTTGATTTTTTTGTGAGTTTTTCTGATTCTGCGATTCTTGTTAGTATCTTTTTTTGTGATATTGGTATTATTGAGTTTTTTATTGTTTCTTTTACTTCATCTGTGTTTGTTGCGTCTGAGATTTTGTATATTAGTTCTCTTAGGTTTTTCATTGGGACTTTTTTTCTTGATGTGTATTCTGATATTAGTCCTCCGAGTATTATTACTGCTGCTACTGCAAAGATGAGTAGGAATACTATGTCTGGTATTAGTAGGCTTTGTGCTATAACGTCTAGTGCGCTTGTTAGGAATTGGCTTCCTGGTATGCTTGTAACCATTTGATTTTTACACCTTCATAAAATTTATTATTTTTTTTTAGTTTTCTAGTAAACTGTTTCTTCTTGTTAGGAATATTCCTATGAATAGTAGGATTATTGCAAAGAGTATTATTAGTAGTAGCCCGTTTGTTGTTTGGATGTCGATTGTTCCGAGAGATTTATCTAGTGCTGCAGCAATGTTTGGTAGGAGTATTGCTGAGAGTAGGAAGTATGCTCCGAGGAATAGTTCGAAGTTTCCAAGTACTATTGGGTATGGTTTTTTTGTGAGTTTTATTATAGTGTTTGCTGCGAAATATGTTATGAGGATTGTTAGTACTAGTGCTAGTGCTACGTATTGGCTTAGGTTGAAAACGCTCATTCCTACTGTTGGTGCTACTAGTAGTATTGTTGCTAGTATTACACCGAAACAGCAGGGGCATGGTGCTATTACTACCATACAGGTTGCTGTTGTTGTGTTTTTGTTGTGGGTTTTCCATTCTCTTATTGTCATTAGTCCGGCTAGTATCATTATTACTGCCATTATTATGAAGAATCCTGAGTTGTATGTGTATATCATGTTGACTAGTTGGTCTGAGTAGTAGGATGCTATTCGTGATAGTGCTAGTACTCCGACTCCGTATCCTATGCATATTCCTGCTAGGTATTTTTTCTCTAGGTTTGCTAGTCCTGCAGCTAGTCCTATTTTAACTCCAAAGACTACTATTGATGAGATTATTCCTATTTGCCATAATATGTCAAAGACAGCCATAAAATCAATAAACTCCTTAAATATATAATATAATAAAAAATAAGATTAATTTATTTTAAAATTAAATTGAATTATATAAATATAAGTTTATATTTTTATTTTATATAATAATTTTCATAAAAAAAAGAGTAAAAAAAATCTCACACCCCAAAAAAAGTGTGAGAAAAAGTAATGTTTAATTTTTTTTAATAGTCTTCATCATCATCTAAGTTTTCAAGACTATCTTTAGATTTACCACTTGCAAATCCTGTTCTGGTATAACCGAAACCGAATATTAATAGTACTGCTACAATACTTCCAATAATAAGTACTGGCATGGAACCTTCAGATTGTGGGTTGGATTGTTGTGATGGTGATACTTCGTATGCGTCACCTTGGTTTTCACCAGCTGCATCTCCATTGTTTTCTCCTGTTCCGTCATTTGAATCTGAACTGGAACTTGATTTGTCTCCAACATTTGATCCACCGTTTGAACCAGAACTGTCAGATTGGGATCCTTCATTTGCATTTGCACTTTGTCCTTGATCTGTTTCTGGTGCAGTGTCACTGTCTTGTTGTTGGTTTTGACTTGAATCGTTTGAGTAACATGCATCTTTTAAGGTTGCTTGTTGGTAGATGTCTGAGTATTGTTGTTTTATTGTAGGATCCAGTGATGATAATTGCATAACCATTTTGTTAAATTCTAGGTTTGCACAGGTGTGGTGACAACATGCAAAACCATATTGTACAACAGATTGTACATATGCATCTGCTAATTGTGTTACTTTTTCTGGATTAGCATTCCAGTAACCTTTAGCATAGGAGTACATCATCCATGAAGCTGATGTTTGGAAGGATACTGCTTTATAATCAGCATTTGCTAATTCTCCCATATATAAAGCGTTATCTCCAAGTGAATCGAACATTTCATTAGATAATAGGTTTTCTAAATCTCCGTTTGCTGCGTTTTGTTGTGCTACGGTTTCAAAACCAAATATGAAATCATATCTAGTTGCATATGTTTGCCATCCTGATGGATTATCACCAAGTAATGAGTCTCTTACTTTTGGATTTATTACTGTTGATCTTACTTCAAATTCTAATTCTTCTCCAAGGTCACGATTTATAATATCGTGTTTGTTACGAATATCCATTACTGCAGTTTCTGGTCTTCCTCCAAGGTATTGGGAAGCTCCTAACATTCCACCAAACCAGTCATAGTAATCGTCTGAATCTAAGAATCTCCATGTACTATCAATGTTTTGACTTATAATGTTTACATTTTTTAGTAAGTATTCATAGTCTCCGGTTTTCTTGTTTACAACAATTTTTCCATTACTATCTACAGACCATGCATATGATACTCTTGAGAGGTATATTCCTGTGAGTGTTGCACTTATATCTGTATCGTTTTGCCAACGGTCAGTGTTTGGTATGAAATCTGCCATTCCTGTTCCTTCAAGAACTGCACCTTGTAGTCCGAATAAACGGTCTAGTGATGGGTTTTCTGCATAGTGTTTTTTTATCATATTTACACTTGCATTTTCATCAGGTGTGTTGTTTACTACCATTTGAACTGCATTTACTAGCATACTTATCCAGTCAGCGTTTTGTGTAACAATACTTGCATATACGTCGACACGTGGACGGTTGATTACTGTGCCATTGGATAAGGTTACAGTTAGTGAGTCTAGTGGCATTAGTTTTATACCGATTACTTTTTCAGTTTGACTCCATACTGGACTTACACCTAGTAGGTTTAAGAATTGTGCCATTCCTATACCTTCAGTACGTAGTAATTCTGTTCCCCACATAATTAAACCTATTAATTCTGGGAATTCTCCATGGTCTTCATAGTATTTTACAAGCATGTTTTCGTTAATAAGTTTTGCAGTTTCCCATGCAGCTTTACTAGGCATTTTTGTAGTATCATAAGCATATGGGTCTCTTCCTGTTGGTAGACTATCAGAGTATGATGGGTCTGCCATTAAGTTTGGAAGTATGTATTCACCGTTTAATGCACGTAGTATTGAATCCCATTCTGTATTATTTGTTAAATCACTTATTGTTTCATTAGCAAATAATAAGCATTCTACTAGTTCAACATCATATATTGTAATATTATATTTTACAATAACATCAGCAAATGTGTATGTTTCATTTACAAGATCTGTTATGATGCTTTCAAGTAATGCTTGGGATGCATCTATTTCATTTGTGTAGTTACGGTTGTGTAGTATGTCATAGTATCCTATGTTTTGATTTTGTAAGTCTGGATAGAGTTTCCATAAGATATAGTCATAGATATTTGTCCGTGATGCAACTATGGTGATTAATTCTTGAATTAAGCTTTCACCTGTTAATGGTACACCTAGACTGTGTAATCCTATTGTTACTATATCATTAGATAAGTCTTCTAAGTCTTCATCTAATTCTTCTAACCAGTCTTCGAAGCTTTCATTTACACCTGGTTGTGCATATGCTAGTTGGCTTGAAAGGTTAAGGATTAATGCTTCATATGAGGATGCTAATTCTGTTGAATTTGCCTTCATTGCAGTTTCATAATTACTAATATATGTTTTTAATGTTGTTAAGTTACCATATAATTCAGATAAAACTGTTGCTGGTGTCATGTGAGTTATGAGTAATGCTGCGATTCTTTCTCTTGCAGTCATTGCTTCTCCAGGATTTGAAACAATATATGGATATATTGTTGGAATATCAGTTAAGGCAAATGGCCAATCATCTTCTTGAAGTCCAATTGGTCTTCCAGGTAAGAATTCTAATGTTCCGTGTGTTCCAAGATTTATTAATGCATCTGCATCATAATTGTATTTTAACCATTTATAAAATCCAACATATTGTGGAGGTGGTGGTAAATATGCACTATGATATTCTTCAACTGAATCCCATCCTCTACTTGGTTGGAAGGTTATGAATACATTACCAAAGTGTACACCTGGAATGACCATATAGGTTTTATTATAAACCATACTGATTCCTAAACCATCACCCCAGTATTCGATTAATTCATCTTGTAATGTTTCTGGTAACATATGTAAGTAGGTTAAATATTCTTCTTTATCAATAAGTTGATTATGTTCTACAAGTGTATCATAGTATTTTTCAACATATTGATTTAATAAACCTTGAGCGTATGGTCCTTTATTTGCTGATTCAGATATTAAAGTGTATAATTCTGTTATATTTGGAAGATCACTAATGTTCATTCCAATATTATAACCTTCATTAGATAATTGGATTAACATATCACGAATACTGGTAAATATATCAAGATAGGATGCTCCAATATGTCCTTTACCTGGTGGATAATCCCATAAGATAACAGCTATTTTTTTATCAGCATTTTCTTTTTCTTTTAATCTAATCCATCCTATAGAGTTTTCTACAAGTTGATTAACTCCACTTTCAATAACTACTTCAGTACCATTATCATCAGTATAACTACAAAGGATAGCTCCATAAACACCTTCAAAACTTGGTATTGACACTGCATAAGTCCATTCTGCTTGAGGTCCATATTCACTTAGATAACTGTCCTTACTAACACCATAAATAGTTTTAATAATATCTACATTAACTTGAGTATATTCATCAACAGCCCCACCATTTCCTGAATTCTCATAATCCAAGGACCAATCATATAAAGAATTAACAATTGCAACTCCACGTTCTGTATAATTTGCAATTAAACTTAATACAGATGCAACAGAAGGTGATGTTACACTTTGATAAAGATTGAAAACACTACGATTAAAAGATTCATATTTTCTAATCATAGAATCAACAAGATTACCTCCAGGATAATAACTAACAATAACAGCATAAGAGTTATTTAAATGGGATTTGTTACTTTCATACCAATTATTAAATGCATTATATAAATCTAATGGGTTAGAATTAAGTTCCTGCCATTTAGCATATTCTACATACATCCAATTTAAACTTCCAACACCATCTTTATCATAACCAGGATCTGCTAGAATCCAAGAATTAACAAGAGATTGTTCAGGTTGGAAACAAATTTTACCAAAATCCGGATGATAAATACCAAGGGATGCATCAACTAAAGGAGTTCTACTAACATTTAATACAGGATTAACACTACTATCACCGATAAGATATAAAATATAATCATAAAGGTTTCTCATATTCTCATATAAAACATCAATATTATTAATATCAAATGCTTGGAAATATGAACCAATATAAGTATTTTCAATAGTGTTTGGAGTGTTATTAGTTGAATTAGCTCCAATAAAATGTAGATCTCCAAGATTAATCATAGATTCATTATAAACTCCAAAAGTATAAGCTACTTTATAATTTTCATTTGCAGGAGAATCAACAATAATATTCTTATCAAAACGATAAGTACCTTCTGCAAACATATCTAATTGTATATAATTAGCATATTCAAGTAACCATTCCTTTTCTGGTTGATATGGGAATGTATCTATGTAGAATACTCTTCTAGACATATTAGTTAATATGTTTATCTTCTCACTATGTGAACTATAACTCATTAGTAAACATATATCAGGTATAAACTGCACTTGCACCTCATTAACTAAGCTTTCCACTTTAAAATCCATTGTAACTGGTTTATAACTTAAATATTTAGCATTTAATTTATAATTACCATAATTTAGTTGATTGGTTGAAAATGTACCATACCTATCACTTGTTCCAGTTAAAAGTAGATTATCATTAGAGTCATAAATTTCAACTGTTACATTAGATGCAAGGTATCCTTCTTCAGAATATGTATTAGCACTTTCATTGAAGGAATCATAAGTGTAAATTACTGTTGTTGGGTTGTTTGGTGATGGGCTTAGTAATTGTGCATTATCTTCTGCAGATACTAAGTTTATACATAGAAATATTGTTATGAGTATAAGTATTACTGGTATTATCTTTTTGCTTTGCGTATTTTTCACCTCCATTTAAATTTATTCATTTGTAATTTTTATCTGATTAGATATAAATAATTGTCTAATATATTTTACATTTATCAAATGAGAATGAAAAAAATAATTAAAAAAACATGTAAAACCTTTAACAAAAAAATAGAAAAAAACTTTTATACAAATCACCCCAATTATTGTCTATACACACACCTAAAAATTATACGTATGAATGCGCATATGCGCATAAAAAAAAATTTCTCAAAAAAATAGAAAAAAATCACCCCAATCAATTGTCTATACACACACCTAAAAATCATGTGTATGAATGCGCATATGCGCATAAAAAAAAATTTCTCCAAAAAAAAACACTAATAATTATTTCCTAATAACATACTTCCAAACACTAATAAAACCTAAAACAAAACTAATAACAAAACCAACAACAGCAATCAAAGGCATATCAAAAAGCATAGGACCTTTATCAATAGTAATAACAATAGAAGAACCAATCAAAAGAGCAGAAATAATTAAAGCCAAAGAAATCTTATTAGTAATCTCATCCAAACGATCAACTTCAAACTTAAACTTCAACTCACCCTCTTCAATCTTTCTAACAGTATTAGATAAAACCCTAGGTAAAGACTTAATCATATGCTCATAAAGGAAAAGATTATTCTTCTTTTCCTTAAACAATTTTCGAGGATTTAAACTTTTAGCAAGAATCTTAACAGAAAGAGGTTTAAGGAAAGTGAAAACATCAAAATCACCATCTAAATGCTGAGCAACATCCTCAACCATAGATAAACCACGAGCCATAGTAACAAACTCATTAGGAAGAATCACATCATACTTTTGCATAAGAGCAAGTAAATCCTCAATAACACCATTAAAACGTTTAAGCTCAACACCAAAATACCTACTAAAAAGATCATTTAAATCCCTTTTTAAACGTTTAGTATCAACCTTACTATCCAAAATATCCATATAAATTAACTGAGTAATTAAACCATTAATATCCCTATCAGAAAACAATACCATTAACTGACAAAGATTACGTTTAAAATCCTCATCAAGAAGACCCATCATACCTAAATCAATATAACAAACAACATCTCCTGGTAAAATTAGAATATTTCCAGGATGAGGATCACCATGGAAAAACCCATCAATAAAAATTTGATTTAAATAAGAATCAACTAGTCTTTTAGCAATAACCTTCTTATCAAAACCAGAATCATTATCCTTGTAAAGATTAGATAATTTCTCACCATCAATAAACTCCATAGTAAGAACCTTTTCTGTAGAATACTCTTCATATGATACTGGAATATGAATATTAGGTCTTAGGCGGAAATTATTTTCAATATGTTTCATATTCATTAATTCATTAGTATAATCAATTTCTTTATGAATAGAACGATCAAATTCCTCCATAATACCTGGAAGGTTTAATTTACGAATTTTAGAATTAAAACGATCTGCTTCAACAGCAATAAACTTCATAATAACTAAATCTAAATCAATCTTACTAGTAATACCAGATTTTTGAACCTTAACAGCAACACGTTCACCAGATTTTAACTTAGCCTCATGAACCTGACCAATAGAAGCAGTAGCAAGATGCTCCTTTGAAAAACTTGCAAATAAATCATCAATACTTCCTTCAAGTTCACTTTCAATAATACTTTTAACTTCTTCATAACTTATTGCTGGATTATCATCTTGTAACTTAGAAAGTTCCTTTGATATTTTCTCCCCAACAATATCAGGACGTGTACTTAAAAGTTGACCTAATTTAATAAAAGTAGTGCCTAATTCTTGGAATAATAAACGTAATTTAACTGGAAGCTCAGTATCCAATAAGATTTGAGAAGCATCCGAATCACTTAAAGGATTAAGCTTACTTCTAGTTGTTTGACCTAAAATCTTATCAAAACCATACTTATGCAAAGCCCTTCTAATCTCATCCAAACGTTTTAATGTTTTAGTATCCATAATAATATCACTAAAAAAATAATAATAAATTATATAATAATATACTTTATAATTAACTAATATAAAAAAATAATAGTAGGATATATAAATTGAAACACAAAACACTAATATTCTTTGCAATCGGAATAATCATAATGGCAATAATGCTATGGTTTATAGGAATAGATGAAATACTAGAAGCATTAAAACTAGCAAACCCATTATACATATTACTAGCAATACTCTTACAAATAATAACATACATCCTTTACACACTAAGATGGCAACTAATAGTAAATATAAATGATAAAAACTACTCCTTGAAAAAATTACTACCAATGCTACTAGTAAGCCTAACAGTAAACAATATAACACCAAGTGGAAGAGGTGGAGGAGAACCAGTAAGAGCATACCTCCTAACACAAGAAACAGACACACCATTTGCAGAATCCTTTGCAACAGTAATAACAGACAGAGCATTAGACACCATACCATTCGTAATACTTGCAGTAATAACAATAATTGGCCTAATGACAAAAATGACATTACCACCAATAATACTAATAATAATGATACTAGCAGTAATAGCAATAGTAACACTAGTAGCAATAATAATCTACATGTCAATAAACGAAAAATTCGGAAAAAAAGTCACAAAATGGTTAACAAACCTAATAATAAGAATCTTTAAAAAAAGAAACCCAGAAAACATAAAAAACCGTGTAGAACATTCAGTAACCGGATTCCAACACACAATGAAAACACTAACAACCAACAAAAAAATACTATACCTCGGCCTACCCTTATCAATAATAATTTGGATATTCGAAATACTAAGAGTATACATAGTATTCATAGGCTTCGGCTGCACAGTATCACCAATACTAATAGGAGAAATCTTCATAGTATCCTCACTAGTAGGAATGATACCACTACTACCAGGAGGACTCGGAGCAATAGACGGCTTCATGATACTCCTATACACAACATCAGGAATAAGCACATCAATAAGCGCAGCATCAACAGTAGTAGAAAGACTAATATCATTCTGGATGACAACAATAATAGGACTACTACTAATACCAAGATACGGACAAGACCTATTCGACAAAATATACAACATACTAACCAAAAAAGAAGAAGAGGATTCATGAAATATAAAAACGTCACCATAACACGAAAAAAGATGAAAAACCTCATACTAAAAGAAGAATACGGACAAATAAAAATGTCCGCACCAACATATGCAACAGACACACAAATAAAACAATTCATAGACAAAAACATAGACTGGATACAAAAACACAGCCACAAAACAAAAATAACACTCTGGGGAAAACCATACACACCAAAAAACAATGAAAACCTAGACAAACTCTACAAAAAAGAAACACAAAAAGAAACAGAAAAAATACTAAAAGAATGCACACAAACTGTAGGAAAAACACCAAACACAATAAAATACCGAAAAATGAAAAACTGGGGAAACTGTAAAAAAAATGGAACAATCACACTAAACACAAGACTAGCAGCACACCACAAAGAAGCACTAAAAATGACACTAATACACGAACTATGCCACCTAAAAGAATTCGGACACACAAAAAAATTCTGGAAACTAATGGACCAATACTACCCAAACCACAAAGAAATAAAAGAAAAACTAAACAAAAGAGAAATCTAAATCATATCCCCAATAAAATCAAAAATATCCAAGTCACTCGGATTAACACTAATCTTCTCACCAGAAACCAAAACAATACCACAAGGATACAACTTATCACACCTTAAAACCCTAGAATAAGGAATACGAATATCACCAGTAGAATTAGAAGATAAAATAATATCAAAATCACTTAAACGAATAAAACCATTAACCTCAACTTCCCTAGTCTCACTACTACCAGTAGCAAAAAAACCCACAGGACCAAACATTCCAGTTGCAAAACCCCTCTCAACAGGACTAAACCTATCCTCAACACTCTTTACAATGAAACTACAAGGAATCCCATTATAAAACTTAAACTTTTTATCCTCAGACATAAAAAAAATCTCCTTAAATTTCCTTAAGTTAGATCAGATAAAATATTATACATATACTTATTAATTAATCATATATCCACAGTAATAAAATGTAAACTTACTAAAACACATAATGATTGTTAAAACTTGAAAACTTCAATTTAGCAAGATAATTTTAAAAATAGTATCAATAATATTATTCAATTTTATTATATATTCTCTAATTCAAAAATAAATTATTTAGCACATTACTATCTTAAAAATATCAACAATAAAATAGCAAATAAATTAATAATTAAATTAATAACCTAAAATAAAATTATAAATTATATTATTCGTGATTTTATAAATCGCATCTCCTTTTTTAAATCATTTAATTCATCTTTTAATTCATTTAACTCATCCAATATATCTTTATTTTGTTTTGCAAGATAATAAAAGTCAAAATTTTCATTTTCATTTTCCCCACTATTCTCATTTTCGTCAATAGTGAAATTATTAAACAAAGTTATAACTTCATTAAAATCTCCTTTTTCAAAACGATAAATTGTTCTCTCAATTAAATATTCTGAACAATCGTATTCATCACATAATTTCTGAATTGAATAACCATTAGTTGATTTTTTATGAATATCAATTATGTCTGGAATTTTTAATTTGAGTATAGCTGAACCTGTTTGAATAGATCCATCAGTATCATAGATTTTTAAGTTTTTATAAGGTTTGGATATTTCAATTTGATATGATTTACTTGTATTGTTATCAAATTTACCCTCAATTTTTGAGTCATTAGATTTATTATTTGAATTTTTATATTCATTTATTATATTATCAAAGTTTCTTTTCTGATAATTGAATATAATACGTTCTATTAAAAATCTTGTAGTTTCATAATTTTCTGCAATATACTCAATAGATTCTCCATTTTTATAACGAGAATAAATATCTAAAATTTCTCCAACTGTAAACTTTAATTTAGCAGAACCTGCTTTTATTGTACCTTCTTTGGAAGATAATAATTCTAAGTGAGCATATGGCTTATTATTATATCTTAATCTATCCAAACCATTTGTATCACTTAAATTATTATTGAATTCATTTATAACATTATTAAAATCTCCTTTTTCATAACGATAAATTGTTCTCTCAATTAATGGGCGAGTACAATTATATTTATTTTTTAAATCATCAACAGATTTACCATTTTTATATCCATTATATAATTCTAATATATCTTTAACTGTAAATCTTAATTTAGCATTAGCTGATTTTAAAGTACCTTTATATGGAGAATCTAATTTTAAATCAACATAAGGAGGATATTTTGAAGATAAATTTTCTGGAAGGATAATAATACTCTCTTTTTTTGAATTATTGAATTCATTTATTACCTCATCAAAATCCCCCTCATGATACCTCGCAATAATACGCTCGATCGAAGATTTACTTAATTGATATTTTTCAGCTAAATCTCTTATATGTATACAATCATTATAATCAGAATAAATATCTAAAATATTATCAATTGTATAATTTAATTCAATATTTTCCTGAAGTATTTTGCCTTCATTAGAACCTAAACTTAGATTATTATATGGTGCATAAAACTTAAAATCATAGGTTAATTTATCTGGAACAACTAAAGAAATATTATTTTTATACTCACTAATTATACCATCAAAATCCCCCTCATGATACCTCGCAATAATACGCTCAATTGTAAGTTCACTTAATTCATATTTTCTACATAAATCCTTAATCTTCACACAATTTTCATAATCAGAATAAATATCTAATACAATATCAATAGTATAATTCAATTTAATATTATTGTTATAAATACTTAAATTATCAGAACCCAAACTTAAATTAGAAAATGGAGTATAAAAATTAAATTCATCGGTTAATTTATCTGGAACAACTAAAGAAATATTATTTTTATACTCACTAATTATACCATCAAAATCCCCCTCATGATACCTCGCAATAATACGCTCAATTGTAAGTTCACTTAATTCATATTTTCTACATAAATCCTTAATCTTCACACAATTCTTATAATCCGAACAGATATCTAAAAAATTAACAATTGTATACTCCAATTTAGCATTGTTGTTATAAATACTTAAATTATCAGAACCTAATTTTAAATCATTATAAGGAGTATAAAAATTATACTCGTGAGTTAATTTATCTTGAACAGATAAAAATTTATTAGATTTATATTCTCTAATAACCTCATCAAAATCTCCTTTAATATATCTTTGTATTAATCGTTCCATAGTTAGTCTATCTAAACCATACTCAACTATTAAATTATTAATTTTCTCACCATTACTATATTTTAAAGAAATATCTAAGATATCTTCAACTGTATATGGCAATCGTTTAAATGAAGAGTCCCTCTCCCTTACTTTAATTATTCCTTCAGATTGAGATATTAAAGTCACTTCTTTAAATGGATTAAAACGATAAGCTAATTGATCAAGCTTAGGTTTTTCTGATTTTATATTAGAACTATTTTTCCTAATTTCATACTCTTTAAATATTTCATCAAAATCCCCTTCTTCATATCTATTTATAATCCGTTCAATTAATTTTCTACTACAATTATATCTCTTTTTTAATTGAGTGACAGTTTCACCTTTATTGAACAAATCATAAACTTCTTTAATTTGTTTTATATTTAATTTTAATCCATAACCATTAGATTCTAATGTGCCTCTTTCAATAGAACTTAATTTTAGATTATAATATGGCTTATAAAGACTTGGAATGTTACTTTTCCCATTCTTTTTAGATAGTCTTTGATTTTCTACAGAATACTGCGAATCTTTATTATTTTTAAAATTATCAATATACTTTTCAAAATCCCCTTCATAATATCGTGAAATAAATCTTTCCAATATAGCCCTTCTTTCAATATTATACTCCTTAACTAAATCATTAATACTTTCTCCAGATTCATATTTTGGAATTAAATCCAAAATATCAGATATTGTTAATTGTAAAGCTGTATCTCCTGATTTTAAAGTACCTTTTTGATCATTAACTAAAGCAATATTAAAAAAGGGTGCATGAACTGTATATTTTAAAGGTTCTGGGGTGTTAATTTTAATTTGTGATTTAAATTCTTTTTTAATTTTATCAGATTTTTTATTTGAAATGAAATCTGAATATAATTCTTCATTTCCAAATAATAACCAACCATCTTCATCACATTCGTCCCTAAAACTTAATGCCTCATCCAAATTAATGAAAGATCCAAAAACTAAATCTTTTCCATCAATTTTACGGTGCACAATATAAACACCCTCAGTCTTTGTTATAAACTCCATATCCACCATAGAAAACACCAAACTAAATAAATATTAATGGTACTTATCGTCATAACTTAATAGAATATCTGACAATTCTGTTTCAAAATCAAATTCCTGACTTGTTGCCCATGTATACAACTTTTTAATACCTATTTTAGCATAACCCTCAGAATACTTTGCAAGTTCCACCCTATTCTCATCCTTTAAAATATTAATATCACCAGTTTCAGATACTGCAATTGCTTTAATTATCGTTTTTGCATTACTTTCTCCTTGCTCAAAACGTACATATGCTTTATGCTTAATAAGAACCATCTGTTCTTTTAAACTTTGTTTTACTTCAGGATTATTTTCACTTTCATAAATAAATTTACCAACCAGTGCTGCCAAAGAAAAAATTTCAATAGTGGACATATTCCTATTAACCCATTTTACATTACCTTTAGCATCTTTCTTTTTCCTTTTAAAAAGCTCTCTTGTAGCAATATCAACATCAGGACTGATTTTTTTTATATCATTTGTGAAATATGCGAATAAAGCAGCATCATCATTCTCAATATCAAATGCAATTTTTCTTTTAGTCTTTTTACCCTCATTCATACTTCATACACCTCTGTAACACCATCATAATATCTTAATATGTATTCTTTACCTTTTCCTTTTTGAAGTATTCTTTTAAAGTCTCCCTCATATTCTTTATCAGTCACAAATAATGCTAATTGTTTATCTTCAGCATAATCAAATAGATAATTAGCCATTGTCTCCCTAATTTCGCCACTTATCCTACCCAATGGAGTATCAATTATCATTGGCAATTCAAATCCAGTTAATGAATTTAATGAGGTTATAAATGACAATGCCAATACTAATTGACTTCCACTAGATGGATCTGTACCTGCCACAACACTCCCATCCTTTTTTTCAATACTTACTTCAAAAGTATTTGGATTTATTATAACACGTTTATAATCTTCCTTCCAGTGAATATTCCTAAACTCTTTATCTGTTAATTCTTGAAGTTTATTATGAGTTTCATGTGTTAATTCATTTAAAAGTTTAGTTGCTATTTTACTAAGTTTATCACAGAAGTCATAATCAAAATCTAATTTAGTTTTTGCATTTAAGGATTTTTTCTCTTCAATAATTTCTTTATCAATTTTTTCTAATTGTAGAGGTATTCTTTTAGATTCATTTTGAATACTGCCAATTTGTCTTTCAGCATTCTTAATCCGTTTCTCTAACTTGTTAATTTTATTTTTTAAATTTTTTACAATATCTATATCACTATTTCTTAATTTATAATCATGATTTTCTATTTCCCTATTCAATTTAATAATATCCGTATTTATAATTTGTATATCATCCCTTATTCTCCGAATATTAGATTTAATATCATCAGGATATTGTTGTAAAATTGATTTAGCCCTACCCACATCTTCTCGAACAGTTTCAGAAAAACTTAAATTTTCAGGAGCTTCCTCTAAAATCCGTTCAATTTCACTATAACAATCACTATCTTTAGTTAATTCAGTACCACAAATACATCTGCCACTATCAAGCAATTTTTTAAGAGAATTTTTACTAAAACTTCTAAAAATAGAATCATCATCTAAATCAGAAGCAACATTAATAAAATCAGTTAAAACATTTTTAGATAGAATGAATGGTGATTTATCTAATAAGAATAACATTAATTCTTGATGTTTGTAATCTAACTCTTTTATTTTTTCTTGTTTTAATTCTTCAGCTTTGTCTTTTAAATCCTGTATTTTTTCAGGATTATCTCCATGACTCCTTAATTCATCCTCCAAAACATTTTTTTCCTTTTTCCATGCATCAATATTCAATTCTAAATTCTTTATCTCATTTTCATAGCCCTTTTGTGTTTCTTCTAATTTTTGTTTTTCATCACATCTACTTGCTAAATCAGGATGTATTTTATTCCTCTTATTGTTAAAATAAGTTTTTCTCGTATTAATATGAGTTATCATATTTTCAATAAGATTTAATTGCGATAGATTATCTACTGCCTTTTTTAATCCTCTCGAATCATTCTTAAAGAAATTTACCAATTGTTCTCCATCAAATAAGAAATATGATCTTAAATCTTCAGGCAGGTTATTGGATAAATATGTTTCAGGAAAAGGAACTCTCCCATAATTACCATTTTTACCCACTTTAATTTCAAAATTTTCATCTAATTTACGACATTTATGTTCTGCAATTTTTTTAAATTTAGCTATTCTTTTAATTATTACTGGGCGCTTTTTCTTATCAATCGCATTAATCGTTACACTAACTATTACATTATCTCCTTTATTTATATCAGATACTGCAGATTTATTCCAAATTTCTTCTCTTCCTTTAACACGATAATATTCCTGACCATATAAACACCACGTGAAACTATTAAGTAAACTAGTTTTACCTACATCATTTACCGCTTGTACAATTGTGATGTTATCTTGACCATATGCAAATTCTATTTTTTCTGGACCTTTATATGGTCTATAATTTTCTAATTCAATAGATTTGAAATACAATTAATTCCCCACCTCTATTTATTTTTACCATATTTTTCAATTAATTTAGAGTATTCTGCACCAATAGCTCTTTCAGATTCATCTCTTTTAGCATATTCTATTTGCATAGCTTCTTTTAAAAAATTTCTCATATCCTCATTATTAGTTAGTTCATCTATTTTTTTAAGAATATTATCATTAACATCCGTCTTTTTAACCATTAAACACACTCCCATTTCAAACATAAGCAAAACTTTAT
Source organism: uncultured Methanobacteriaceae archaeon (assembly GCA_964431035.1). GTDB lineage: Archaea > Methanobacteriota > Methanobacteria > Methanobacteriales > Methanobacteriaceae > Methanobrevibacter_A. The sequence continues at coordinate 40,359 of CAYSIF010000008.1, forward strand.
TAAATAATTTTATAAACAAATAAATTTATTATTTTCTAAAATTTTTCATAGAATTATAAACTTTCATTGCCTCCTCCGGCTTATCTAAAGCATATAAAGCTTCTATTTTAAGAATAAATATTTCTTCTTTTTTATCTAATTCTAAGATTTCATCACATATATTAACACTTTCTTCAAAGTTTCCAGAATTAAAAGATTTCTTAGCTTCATTTATTAAAACACCAATATTTTTCAAAGCAATTAAATTATCTATTTCTTTTTTTAAACTCAAAGATTTTTTATCTTCCGAATCAATACTTAAACATTTATTAATATACACAATTGCAAAATCATATTCTTTTAATTTATAAAATGCATATGCTACATTATAAAATGCATCTAAATTATTAGGAATCAAATCTAAATATTTAGAATTTATTCCACCAGATATCTTATATGAACAGTTAATACCTCCAATAATTGCATCAGTATAATTTCTTATTTCTAATATTTTATCATAATATTTTAAAGCTTTTTTAAAGTTTTTAGATAAATATAATTTATTTGCTTTTTCTATCAATTCAAAATTGCTTGAAAAATTATTTATTTTCCCCTTATCATACAGTATAAAATTATCTAATAAATGCGAATATAATGTATAAAAGTTTGTTTTATCAAGATTAATGAAATTTAAACTTTTAATAAAGTTAGCATCTAATTTTGACATTTTGTTTAATTGTATCCATTTTGTTAATTTTTCTTCAGTCCAAACAAATGTTGTATTATACTTACTGACTTGTTTAAAATGAGCTAAAGAAATTGAAAACTGATTATTAAAAACAAATATTAACATAGAAAGATTTGGAAGTTCATTATACAATATTTTAGAAATCTTTTTTATACTCCCATTATCATGTTTAGACAATAACACATAATAAATATTTAATTCTGAGTAGTTTATTTCTAAATCTTGATAAGCTTCTATTTTTGAATTATTTTTATTTAATTTATATTTCCAGAATATTTCTTTTACATTTTTAAAAAGATTTCTATCTTTTGAATCAATTTTATTTATAAAAATTTCTTTATAATTTTTATTTACTGCAAAATCTTTTGGATAATGTATATAATTTTCTAATTTATTAATACTGTTTTTATCTACAAGTTTTTCCACAGTGTCTTTAATTTCAATATCTTCAGGTTGTAAATCTAAGTATTGATTATAAGCAAGAATTGCATCATCTAATTCATTTAATTTTAGTGATGAATGCCCTTTATATAAAAATGCTATTTTTTTAAATTTGTTTTTATAATATTTTGATAATTTATCACAGCAGTTTATAGTTTCTTTATACTGTTTATTTTTAAAAGATTCTAATATGTTCTCCCATAATACATAATATTTATCATCTATTACGTTATCTTTTAGTATATTATCTCTAATTAGACTTAAACGAAATATATTATTAAATGAAATTATAAATTTAATTGGTTTTGAATCTATGTTGCTCTGTGAATTGATAAAATCCTTTAAGCGCATTATATGCCAATCAGAAAATTGGAATTTATCAATAAGATTATTTGCTCTTAATTTTATATTATTAGTGTTTGTAACATCTAAAAATTCAATATCATCAACTTCTGTAGATAAATCTCTTTTATTTATTGATTTATTCTTTCGTTCATTATAAAAATCCATAGTTGAATTTGTAAGATGTGTTTGTAGTTTCTTATTTAAATCATTTTTATTTGCTTTTTCAATTATGTCAAAGGTAAAATCTTTAGCTTTGTCTTTCCAATCTTCCTGTAAAAATTTATTAAAATGTTTACCTTTCTCCAAATCATTATAATATTTTATTAATAAATTATAAACATTCAAAGATTTAAAAAGAAAACTTATATTATCAGTATTATTCTTAATAACACCAATACCACTGAATTTTTCAAATTTTATAGCATCATTAAATTCTGTAGTGCCTAATTTCCTAATTTCAGCCCTAAAATCAATATCAATATATTCAGGATTATCTTTTAGAGCATTATATAAAATATTATCTGAGTTTGAAATATAATATTTTAATCGTTTGTCTAAATTTTGTTTATTTACTTTTTCAATTATACCGAATTCGAAATTAGTATCTCCGTATTTATTCCAATCCTCTTGTAAAAACTTATTAATATGTCTATCATTATATAAATCAATGAAATATTTCATTAACGCTTTATTAACATCTGATGATTTAAAAATAAAATGTAAATTATTATTTTTATTTTTTATTACTCCTATTCCACTAAATTTTTCAAATTTTTTATATCTCTTTTTAATAAATACTGAATCTTTAGGAGGAGAGGGGAGAACAGTATCTTTTTCTATTAAGTTATTACTTCTTAGTTTTCTATATAAAACTCTATTAAAACATTTTACAAAATAGTCAGGATTATCTTGAATATAATTATCCTTTGCATGCATAAAATTTAGTAATGCTTTCTTATCAATATTAGAAAGATTAGATTTGTTAACTATAGATTTTACATTACTTTTGATATCTCCCCAATATTCTAAAAATAAACCACCAGTATAATTATGTAAATAATCGTTAAATTCGCAAGGAGATATATTGAATTTTTCAATCTTATTTTTATTGTTTGATAAGATATTAATATCTTTTTTATTTATTAATGAGATTTTAATTAATGGAGAAGCATTATTATATTCCTTAATAAAATCTGTGATAAAATCTGCATTAGAATAATTATCTGAAATGAATCGGAATAAGGAACATCTATAATGTTTCTTAGTTATATTTTCTTCAACAATAGATTGATAAAAAAGGATATTTTCTTTATGAAATTCATCTATAACAATATTTCCATTTTTATAAGCAGTTTTATCTTTATCTTCTTTTTTAACAAATTCGATTAGATAAATCTTATTTTTCAATGAATATTTATTGAATTCAATAGCGAATTTAATAATAAAAGAGTTGGATACATAATTTTTATGAATAAAATTAACTAAAAACTTTTTATCCTCTTCAGAAATCATGTATCTTCTAATTAATGAAATGTAAAAATAGATATCTTCTTTACAATATTTATCTAAATAAATAATTTTGTATTTGTCAAAAAAATCATTTTCATATTCAATATCAATATTTTTATTATTAGTATCTTTATTTTCAAGAGAAATTTTATTTTTAGAATTACACTTGTTAAATTTTATAGTGAAATCATCAATAAAATTCTCATTAGAATAGTTTTTATTAATAAAATCCAATAGAAATTTTCTATCAGAATTATAAGTTATGTTATTACGCACCATATAATTATAAAAGCTAATAATTTCTTTAGGAAATCTATATAAAACAATAAAATTAGTATTTTCTTTATCAATATTATGATTTGAATTAATAGTTTTAACATTATTTATGAATTCATCATTTTGTGCAGAATCTAAATCAGTTTTTTTGAGATTTTTAGTATCTTTTTTTATATTAACTAAATAATTAATTCTATTAGCTACAATAGAATCTTTAATTAAAATTCTTTTTTCTATCTCATTTTTAATTTGATTAAAAATCTCTTCCCCTTGGGATTTTGATAAATCATTTTTCTTTAGGAAATTATTAAATTGGACACTATTTGTATTTTCTCCCATGATTTCATAGAATTTTTTTTCGGCAGATGATAAAAATATATTTACTTTATGTGTTTCATCTATAGTATTTTTTTCATTTTCTTTAATTCTGTCTTTAATAGAATTTATAAACTCATCTAATGCCATATATGTCCTCTGAAAATATACTCATATAATTATTAAAAAAATATTATAAACCTTAGGTATATATTTGATACTTTTAGTTTTAATAGTTATTTTTTAAAATTAAACTAAAAAAAATACTTTACAATCTACATCCACAGTTTGTGCAAAATGAATCTCCATTATCAAATAGTTTTCCACAAGAAGGACATCTATTTTCTTTTAAATTATTTCCACAAAGTGAACAGAATGAGTCATTAGTTCCTACTTTTGCCCCGCATTTATCACAATAATTAGTTGTTGTAGAGTTTGTAGTTTCTGGTGCTAGTGCTGTTGGTGCATATGCTCCTGAGCTTATTCCATAGTTTCTTGTTGAGCTTGTATCTTCAATTTGTGTGTCTTCGAATGTTTTATCTTCTGAGAGTAGTGGTGCACTGTAGAAGTCTTTTCCATTTTCTAAGTCGTATATTACTTCGTGCATTGCTTGTATTCTTTTGGAGTCTGTTGGGTGTGTTGCGAAGAAATCGAAGTTGTTTGAATTAAAGTTTGACATTTCTTCCCAGAAGTTTGGTATTTGGTATATGTCGTATCCTGCTAAGTGTATTATCATCATTCCTAGTTTGTCTGCTTCTATTTCGTGTTGTCTTCCGAATGGTTTTATCAGGAATAGTTCTGATCCTATATCTGCAAGGTTTGATGCTGCTCTTACTGCGTATCCTGCTTCATGGTTTCCTAGTAAATCTAGTGCTAGTCCTCCAATCCATGCTGCTGTTGTTAGTCCTGTTTTTAGTGATTGTTGACTCATTTTTGTACGTGAATGGTCGAGTAGTGCGTGTGCCATTTCATGTCCTAGGATAAATGCTAGTCTGTCTTCTGTGTTTGCAAATTGGAGTATTCCTGATAATACTACTATTTTTCCTCCAGGCATACACATTGCATTTACATTATCATCATATAATAAGTGAAAATCCCATTCATAATAGTTTTCAATATAATCGTAACGATTTATTCTCATAAGATATTGTTCAACTGCACCTATTAAGCGTGATGCAACTCTTCGCACTAATTGTCCATCATTTGTATCATCTAATAGTGTGCTTTGGTTTATCATTTTATAGTATTCGTTAGCACAGTTTTTTAAGAATTTATCGTCGTTTACTATGTCAAAATGAGATTTTCCTGTAAATGGATTTAAGCTACTTCGACTGTTTTTATTTGTAATAATAAATCACCCCATAATCATATGTTTTCGTCTAATAAAAAGTCAATTATATTTATGTGTTTTACTCCATCATATGAGTTGTCGAATTCGTCCATGCTTATAACATATGTGTCATATTTGTCTGGTATGTCTAATAATGGGCCGAATTCTCGTTCTATTGTTTCATCACTTGATAATTTGTAGGCTACTTGGATATAAATTTTTTTGCGATATTTTTCACATACAAAGTCTATTTCTTTTTTATCGATTTTACCAACTTTTACTGAGTAGTTTCTTCTAAGTAATTCCATATATACAATATTTTCTAATATTCTCGGTAACCATTTTCTATTATTGTCAATTAGTGCTTGATGAAATCCATGATCAGTTATATAGTATTTTTCTTCTGTTTTAAGTATTTTTTTACCCACTATATCTTGGCGTCTTACTCTTTTGCAGAAAAGTGAATCTTGAATATAATCTGTGAAGTTAGCTATAGTGTTTCTTGTGGTTTTTTTATTTTCATTTTTTAAGTAATTTGTAATACTTGTTTTTGAGAATGTTTGACCTGTAGAATTTATTAGAAAATGAACAAATCTTTTGAATAAGTCTATTTCCTTAATTGTGTGTCTTGAAAGAATGTCATGAATTATTATAGAGTCATAAATATCTTGAAGTGCATTAATTTTTGTAAGTTCATCTCTGATTGGCAGTAAACCAGGCATTCCCCCATAGACTATGTATTCCTGGAACAGTTCTTCTATGTTATGTTTGTTTAATTCTATATTATCTATTTCTTTTCTATATTTTAGGACTTCCTTAAAAGAAAATGGATATATATTTATTTTAATGTATCTTCCAGCTATAAGTGTTGCTAGTTCGTTTGATAGTAATTTTGAATTAGATCCTGTTATGTAAATATCACAATCAAATGATGTTCTATATGCATTGATAGAATTTTCCCATGATTCTACCTGTTGAATTTCATCAAAAAGTAAATAAATTTTACCTTCAGTATTTTTTATTGAATTTATAACTAGTTCATCTAGTTGTTCTTGTGTGAAAATGTTTTTGTATTCAATTGATTCAAATGAAAAATAGAAAATATTCTCTTTTTTAACTCCTTTAACTTGAAGTTCTTCAATAATGCTTTTTAATAATGATGTTTTTCCACATCTTCGCATTCCTACAATGATTTTAATAAAATCTGTGTCAAAGAGATTTCGAATTTGTTTTAAGTAAATTTCTCTTTTAATCATAATATCACCTAACAAAAAAAATATAATTATTTTTATGTTAGTCATAATATTTAACTATGCATCCTATAAAAAGCACAATGCCTAAAAAAAGATAATGATGCTTTCTATAAAAAGCACCATATGATAAAAATTATAATATTGCTTTCCAAAGAAAGCAATGAATATGAAAAATTTTATAATCCGAATAAGTCATTAGCCTTTTTCATACTTTCTATAATATCAACACCAAATGGACAATTAGCTAAACAGTTTCCACATTCAATACATTCACCAGCATGATGAGATAAATTATTATAATGCTCCGCTACACTTTCAGGAACAGAATCTTGAGCTGATGCTAAATCATAAAACTTGTTAACATTTGGAATAGGAATTTCAACAGCACAAGGTGTGCAATGACCACAATAAATACATTTACCTGCATAAGAATGTTTAGGAGCATTCTTTAAAACATCTTCATAACTTTTTTCTTCTTCTGTTGCAGTATTATATAATAATGCATCTTTTAATTGGTCTTTATCATGAATTCCTACAAAAATAGAACAGGATGCAGGTCTACTTAATGCATAATGAATACATTGTACAGGAGATAAACTTACACCAAAAGGAGAATCCTCACTATTTAGTAACATTCCACCAGCATAACCTTTCATAACAGTTAAAGCAGTATTTGTTTCCTTACATTTATTATATAATTCTTCACGAATAGGATCCCTACCTGCAAGACCATCATATTTAGTATTATCCCTATAATTTTCTATATTATCTGTAACAGGAAACATATCATAAGCAGGATTAATACTAAACATTAAAAGTTCAACTTCAGGATTAGAAGCTGCAAGAAGACCAATTTCAGGATTATGAGTACTGAAACCAATATGTTTAATAACACCAGATTCTTTTAAACTTCGAACATACTCAATATATTCTCCTTCCATTGCATCTTTATAATCTTTTAAATCATCCACATAATGAATCATACCAAAATCAATATAATCAGTACCTAAACGTTCTAATAAATCCTCAAATGCAGGTTTAACATGCTTCATATCACGTGTACGAGTATACTGATTATTTTGCCATGTAGCACCAATATGTCCTTGAATAATCCAATCTTCCCTGTTTTCTTTTAAGCCCAAACCTAATTTTGTTCTAACAACAGGATCACTCATCCAACAATCCAGGAAATTAATTCCTTCACTTTGACAAAAGTTCATTAAATCTACAACATGCTCATCAGTTTTATCACCCATCCACTCAGCACCAAAACCAATTACACTCGCTTTAACTCCAGTATTTCCTAATTCTCTATACTCCATAATAAATTTCACCATTTATAATGTTGTTACTAAAAACCATTCCTCATTAGTTTTATTTAAATCATTTAACATTTCATTTAAAATTAATTTAGTATTATTACTTATATTTTTATTAAGCACATATTCAATATTTTCCCTACTTATTTCCATTTCACCTAAATTATCTTCATTAGTGTACATCACACCATACTTTTGAAAAACTTCTAAGATTTCTGTATCATTAAAAGTGAAAACCTCTTTATTTAGTAATATTTTTTTAGAAATATTATCTTTAGAATATTTTTTTATTGTTTTATATGCTCTGATACTCATAATATCCTTATTTTTTTATTAAATCAACAATCCAAACAATCCAAGAACGTGCAGAAGAAGATCTTCTTTTCAAAGTAGTATCTGATTCAATGTTATAAATATAATTATTTTTTAAAATTTCAAAGATAGTATCTGAATCTGGAATTCTCTTAATTTCTAAATATTTGGTGAAAATATCATAATATGGTTTATGTTGTAAAATAAGTTTTATCAACTTTAAATTCCTATCTTTAGTATTTAATGAAAAAATATTCATACCTTCAGATGACAAAATTTGAGATTCTGAAATCTTATCAACAAAGATACCTAGATATTGGCCTGCAGAAATTATGAAATTATATTGCCTTGATTTAACATTTAAAAGTTCCATTATTTCCTGTTTATCCAAATATTTTTTTTCATATAATACTTCAGCAAGTTTAAGTATATTTTTAAAACCATCTTCTTGAGGAAATGAAATTTCAGGTTCATCAACTAAAACAATATTATCATAAATGCTTTTAATATCATCAAAAGATAATTTTTCATCATTAGCATTATTTTCATTAATATTCCAGTTATTTTCAACTAAATTTAAATAGTTTTTAACTGCTTCCTCAAAACTATAAAATGGTCCGAATTCCAATAATTCTCCATTAAATTCTTTTTCTATATTAAAAATATAATCAAAAGGGATAATATTTTCTCCATATGGATATTTTTTAGATTTGATAGAATAATACTTTGGCCAACCCTCATTAAGTATTTTATCTCTAAATTTTATAGCTAAATTTTTATTTTTGAATACTCCATAAACTCTTATTCCTTCATGAGTCAGACGCTCAATGACATAATATTCTCCATCAAAATTAATAAGATCTTCTGAAAATGAAGGTTTATTTACCTTTTTCTTAGAAATTACTTTATTTATATCCCAATTATTCTTTTTTAAAGCATCTCGAAATTTTATTGCATCTTCCAATTTATCAAAGGTTTTAAAAATTTTAAATTCACCATCGATACGTTTACATACTTCAAAACCTTTATTAGTAGTGTAAATATTAGTATTTCTCTTAACTTTATTATTAGTTGGAATATTAGTCCAGGTTTCACTAACAAACTTATTACGTGCTATAATAGCATCATTTAGCTCTTCATACCTGCCAAAAGTTATAAGTTTTCCTTTTATTGACTTTTGAACCTGGAAATTTTTACCATTATAAACTATATACTTTAAACTATTATCTTTGAGTATGTGGAATTCTCCCCAATTGTTATCCACTAACTCATCTCTATTTTTTATAGCCTCTTCTAATGAAGAATAAGAACCGAAATAATGAAATTCACCATTTATCTGCTTAGTAATCTTGAAATTGTTTCCATCTTTTCGTATGTACTTCCCATATTTGGCTCTTGAAAATTCTAAATCAGATTCCCAACCATTAGATAATAAGTTTCTTTTTGCTATTTTTGCTTCATTTAAAGAATTATAAGGTCCGAAAGTCTTTTCTTTATTGTTGATTACCTTAAAAACAATATATTGATTATCAGATGATTTTTTAATATGTTCAATTGAATCTTCAGAATTAGTACTTCGTACTATAGGAACTGGCCATCCATCATCCTCTAACTTATTTCTATGAGCTATTGCTTCTTCTAAAGTATCAAATGTTCCAAAATCAATATCCTTTCCTTTGATGGTCCTATGAACATTATATTTTCCTTTAATTTCAGATATAAATTCTTTATCAAAAAACATAATCATTAATTGTTATTTTTTGAGAAAAATTCCTTAGTATTATCATTAAATTTTTCTGTCAATTCCTCAGATAAGGTTTCTATAATATCTTGTTCCTTACTTTCATACCATTCTTTTAATTTGAGTATGCCTGCAGTAGTGTACTGTTCACATATAGAGAACATTGCATCTTCATCTTTAATAATATTAATATCTCCAGATTCCATAATAGCAAATGATTTTAATAAAACCATCTCATCTTTTTTAGCATTATCTTTAACTCGTAAAAAACCTTTTACATGATTTTCTATAGATATTTTCTCATTACAAATATACTTTCCAATTAGTACTGAAATTGTGAATAATTTTAAATTGTCTCCCACTTTCCATTCATCTTTATCTATTATATTTTGATAAATTGGGAAATATTCATCATAAATATTTATTGTTGTTCTTTCTTTATTTTTAGCCATTATTTCACCTGAGTTATTTCTTTTCCATTATCTTTAATAACATTTAATTCATATGATGCACCAACATAAGAATCAATATTCTTTTTAAAATCCCCACTATATTCATTTCCCGTTACTAATAATATAACCTGTTTATCCTGAGTATATTTTGGTAAGAATTTTCCTAAATTATTTCGTATGTCATTATCTAATCTTCCTAATGGAGTATCAATAACAATTGGAAGTTCAAAACCTGCTAAAGAGTTTAATGCTGTTATAAATGATAGGGCCAAAGTTAGTTGTGTTCCTGCAGACGGATCTGTTGAACTAATAATTCTACCATCTTCTGTTTGGAAATTAACATTAAAATCATCATCAATAACAACTCCAGAATAAGTATCCTTCCAATGATAATTATTAAATTCTTCAGATGTTAAATTTTGTAATTTATCATGAATAGATCTAACTAACTCATCATATAACATCTTAGAAGCATTATATATATCATCACATAATTTTATCTTTTTGTCTAAGATATCCAAATCTCCTTTAGTATTCTCAACTTTCACCAATTCTTTTTCAATATCATCTATTTCTTGTTCTTTAATATTTATATCTCTTTCTAAACCCCCTATTTTTCTATTTAAAGTGGAAATATTCCCTTCAAAATAATTGATATCATTATTTACTTTATTAAATCCTTCTTCAGAAATATTTTCTAGAGATTTTTTAACTCCGTTTATTTCTTCTTGAAGATTAATTGCACTATCTTCCAAACCAATTATACTCTCTTCATGTTCTTCATCTAAATTTAAGAATTCTGTTGGATAATTAGATTCCATAGACTCTACTTTACCTAGTAATTTATTAATAGAATCAGATATGTCAGAAATTTTATCTGTTTCTTCGAATAATCTATTTACTTCATCATATGCTTTAGAACCTTCTTCTAAATCTCTACCACATATACACTCATTTTGATTTAATAAAAATTCTAAAAAATTTTTTTTAATTTTAGAAGGGATGAAACCTTCTTCTTTTAAAGTTTCGCCCATTTCTTCAATATGTTTTAAAATAGAATAACCATAAATACTTGAAAAATTGTCAAATAAAAATTTTCTATAATTTGTTTGAGCTTTTTTAATATCTTTTTCAATATCCTTTAAATTATCATTTAAGTTATCTCTTTTATTAAAAAGCTCTTGAGGATTATCTCCAAATTTTGAAATTTGCTTTCTTGCTTTTTCTAACTTTTCCTCATTAAATTTTAAAGATTTTTCAGCATTTAATTTTTTTGTTTCGAAATCTTTTAATTTTTCCTCAGAATTAGTTTTTTTCTCAAGCAAATCTGCATATAAAGGCTCTGTAACCTTTTTTTCTGAGATAAACTCCTTTTTTCTATCATTTATTCTTTTAGATATATTATTTAGTAGATTTAATTGAGATAATCTAAATACATCCTTTTTAATATTTCCATTATCCTTCTCAAAAAATTGTGTTAATAACTCCCCATCAAATAAAAAATAGTCCTTTAATGAATTAGGCAAATGAGTATCTATATAATTTTCAGGAAAAGTTGAAGTTTTAGTGTTATTTCCTTCATCTATGTAAACATCAAAACTTTTATCAGGGATAGAACAAGAATTTTCATCGTTTTTATAAAAAGTATGTTTCCTTATAATACTTACAGGATTTCCTTCAGAATCTTCCATATTTAATTTCACTATAACAGGTATCATTTCGCCGATTTCTGTATTTTCAAATGTGTGAACATTATATATATTTTGAGAAAGTTCTTCAGTTTCATTTCCATATAAACACCATATAATTGCATTAATTAATGTTGTTTTACCTGCATCATTATTTCCTTTAATAATGGTAATTTTCTTTTCATTACTTGCAATTTGAATTTCTTCTGGCCCTTTATAAATTCTGAAGTTTTCCAAATAAATTGATTTAAGAATCATGATTTTTTACTCCACAATCTCATTAATTAAATCATTATACTTATTTTTAAGAAATGGACGTGTTTTATCACGTTCTTCATATTCCAATTTTAATGCTTCAGTGATAAAGTATTTAACTTCATCACTAATTCTTTCATTTTCATTTAATTTTATTAAAATTTCTTTATTTATCTCATTACTCAAAATAAAACTCCCCAATTTATTAATTTATTAGTACATTCATCTCCATTTTCAGCAGTCCTTATAAAATCTTCTAATCTTTTTCTTTCTTTAATAACAACAGAATCTCTAAAACTCCTATTTTCATCAGGTATTACAGCCATATCATAAATATATGCTTCTTTTTTGCCTTTGAAACGTCTTAATACTCTGCCTCTTCTTTGAACATATTCAATAGGATTAGTAGTGCTAGACATTATGATTACTTTATCTGCTGAAGGAACATCAACACCCTCATCCAAACATTTCATAGCTACAAGAGCTTTATACTCCCCTCTATCAAATTTATTTAGTAAATCTTGTCTTTGACTTATTCCTCCCAAATTCTTATCTTTACTCATTTTTTCTTTACTTGTAAATCTATGTCTCGGACTAACACCTTCTTCTTTTAATATTTTTAAAACATTATCTAACTGCTTGGGAGAACAAAAAACAATTAAATGATCTAAATTACCTCCATATGAATGCAAAATTTCCCTAAACTTAACATATTTATCTTCAGCATTATTCAGTATATTCCTACGTTTTCTATATAAAGAATTTAAAACTTCATTCATATCATTACCGTTTTTATTACTTAATATTGCTATTTTCGAAGTTAAATCGTTATATTCCATAGATTCTGATTTATTCAATGTCACTTTTATTGGAAAGTATTCATAAGGTGTTAAATAAGATAAATTAGTGTTAGGATTAATAGTATATAATGCATCCTCAATATCAAATTTTGAAACAACCCCTCCAAAATAATCCAACAACATTTCTGTAGCTTCTTCATCCATAAATTTTTTAGGTGTAGCGCTTAAACCTAATCTGAAGTTATAATTTTCTATAAGACCTCTAGAATAGCCTGTTGCTCCCAAATGATGCATTTCATCTGCAATTAATAAAACTTCAGATTTAAACTTTTTTATTTTATTTATAAAGAACTCATTAGAAAAAGTGTCATGCGTAGTTATTATAATTGCGCTACTCAATCGTCCCTTATTTCCTCTTGAAATAATTCTAGATAAATCTTTTTTCCAATTAGGATTAGCAGTTCCAAAAATTTTATAAACTCTGCTATCCAAACCAAACCCTGAAACTTCATCAAACCATTGATCTGCCAAATGAGAGTAAGGACATGCAATTATTGTGAATAATTTATTTTCTTTATCTAATAATCTTTCTAAACAATTAATTGCAGTAAAAGTTTTTCCCGTCCCAGTAGCCATTTCTAATATACCTTTTTTATCATTATCAAACCAGGATTTAATAGCTTCTTTTTGATGTTCAAATAATTCACGAGTATCTTTTTTTGTATCATTCTTATAATATTTTGAAACTATTCTTTTTAATTCGACTTCATTATCTGGTGCTTTTTTAATAAGTGATTTTTTAGTTGCTTCCGGAATGTCCATAACCAGTAATTTATCTTTTTCATTATTCCATAATTTAGGAAATTCATTGATATATTTTTTAACGAATTTTTCATCTTCCCAACCTTTAAATACTGTGAAAGATTCGGCATTAGATATCCATCCAGCTGCAGTTTCATTATTAGATCCAATGAACATCAAACAATGATTTAATTTGTCATCCACATATTCATCATTGGTATCCCAAAATATTCCTCTTTTAGAATGAAGTATTCCACCAACCAAATCACCATTTTCCATATTCACCCCTATTTTTATTTCGAGAATTCCTTTAGCAATCATCCATCCGAGCATTTTTATATGATTATTTATTAGTTCATCTTCGATATTATCCAAATCTTCTAAGAATCTTTCACAAATAATCTTTTTAACATCGGATGCTGAATTAATAATTTCTAAATCTTCAGAATATAATTGAGCACCACATAATATTCTCATATGACCCCCATTAATTATAAAATTCCCAATACCTTTCGCAGCAACTGCTAAACTTGATGAATTGAAATAACCTGTGATTCTATCATAACGTTTAGCTTCCTTTAAAACTGGAACATAAAAATCATCCACTAAATTATCATCAATAGAATCGTAACCCTCATTTATTATAGAACTAATATCTTTAAATGTCATAATTACCTTTTATACAATAATCAAATCTAAAAGAATTTCACCCTCACCATAATTATTCTCTATTAAATAAATTTTTTAGAATTAATAATTAATATAATTAACTAAAAAGCAACCACTGCTAGAAACTTAAGACTTTTTTTCTATTTTTTTCCTTATTTTTTTAAATAC